>JAFXAK010000042.1 GCA_017517135.1 Clostridia bacterium | reverse complement strand
TGTCTGTCAAATATCATCAAACTGCTTTTGCCTTTCAAATATCCCATTATTTGTGATACACTATACTTCGGTGGGATACTTATTAACATATGCACATGGTCAGGACACAGTTCTGCCTCTATTATTTCTATTCCTTTTTGTTGACATAGCTGTCTCAATATCTTTCCTATATCTACTTTTATTTCCTTGTATATTGCAAGTCGTCTATATTTGGGGATAAATACAATATGGTATTGACATCTCCAACTTGTATGTTCTAAACTATTTATGTCTTTTTCTTTCATGTTAAAGACCTCCTTGATATTTTAGTTGTGTGGTCGGCAAACCACTTCTACTATATCAAGGTGTTTTTTCTTGTCTACTTTTTTCCTCGCTATAAGCTCTTTTTTTCCCCTGGCATAGCCAGGGGTTGACTTTGTTACAAACAATAAAATCCGCCCTGAACATAAAAATGCTCAAGGCGGATTGTTATTGCTTGCAAAAAATAAATGTCTGTTAAAAATAAACAATTGGCAGCTGTAAATTTGTATATATAAAACATTTACTAAAGGCTTTACAATGTGATACAATTACAAAAAAAGGGGGAGTTGAAATGAAAAAAGTTATTTGTATGATACTTGCTCTTGTTGTTTTTATGATGTCACTTCCGTTGACGGTGCTTGCGGCAGAGACTGCGGTTGAGCTTAAAAATGCGGTGATTGTGGTTTCCGATGCTGCTTCGATTACGGATAATTATGCCGCCGAAAGGCTCAAATATTATCTTGATAAGATAATGGGCGGTGATATTGCCGTTGTCAGCGACAGCACAGAAAACGGCTGTGTTGAAATCTCCGTTGGCGATACTTTAAGGGAAGACCTTGATTTTTCAGGCAAAAAAGACGGCAGTTATGTTATCACATCCGATAAAGACCTTATCGTAATAAACGGTGCAGGGAACAAGGGAACAATAAACGGTGTTTATGCCTTCCTTGAAAATTACTGTGGCTGTCATTGGTATGAGGATGAGGTTATTGTTATTCCCGAAAATGCAGATTTAAGCGTTGAAAAGGGAATTTCTGTTACATATACCCCCTTCTTTGAATACAGCGAAACAGACACAAAGAGTGCATATGATCCCGAATTTTCCATAGCAAACGGACTCACGGGCGGTGTTTATAAAAATCTCACAGCCGAGCAGGGCGGAGATGTGTCTTATGTCGGTCCTGCAAGCCATACCCTTGTGAACTATTACTGTAAGCCCGACAAGTATTTCAACGAACATCCCGAATATTATGCACTTGTTGACGGTAAGCGTACTGCAACCCAGCTTTGTCTTACAAATGAGGATGTGAAGGCTATAGTTACTGCAGAGGTTATTGCAGCTCTTGAAGAAAAGCACGATCCGTCTGCTCCCTTGCAGATTGTTTCGGTTACTCAGGCGGATAACGGACAGTACTGCGAATGTGAAAGCTGTGCGGCACTTGATAATTACAACGGCTCGCAGGCAGGCACAATGCTGACCTTTGTAAATGAAATTGCCGAAAGAGTTACTGCTGTTACCGATTATGATAACATCGCGTTTGACACCTTTGCTTATCAGTACACAAGAAAGGCTCCGACAAATGTTGTTCCCCGTGAGGATGTTATAGTCCGTCTTTGCTCTATTGAATGCTGCTTCGGACATCCTCTTGATGATGAGGACTGTAAGGATAATGTCGGTTTTATGAAAGACCTTGAGGAATGGAGCAAAATCTGTGACAGACTTTATATCTGGGACTATGTTCTCAACTGCTACGAAAGCAATGTTATACATCCTAATTTCGGTGTTCTGCAGAGAAATATACAGATTTTCTATGAGCACGGTGTAAAGGGTATTTACGAGCAGGGTGTTTATTACATAACAAATTCCGACGGTGAATTTGCGGAGATGAGAACATATCTTCTTTCAAAGCTTATGCAGAATCCTTATCTTGACTATGACGAGTGTATGCTCGGTTATCTCACGGCTGTATACGGCCCCGGCGGAGTTTATCTCAAGGAATTTATAGATATAATTTCCGAGTTTGCCCTCAATTCTATGAGCCATATCCATATAGATCAGGAATCTTATCTCACATTCCTTACCTTCCCCGATATACTTGTGAAGAAATGCGACAGACTTTGGGAAAAGGCGTTTGAAGCAACCGAAACCGAAGAACAGCTCGCACAGCTTGAGCGTTCACATATAAGCTGGAGATACTGGAAATGTGCACATTACCGCTCGGAGTTTTCAATCTTCCGGTCCCCCTATAAGTGGATGAATGCGAGAATGGAGCTTTATGAGGATATGGTGAGTATGGGAATTACCCGTATGGGCGAAAGAGCAAATCACGATATTTCCCATAATCACACATTGCATCTGTTCAGAGCAATAACCACCTGGATTACTCTCTATGACGAGCCTGTGTGGGACACGCTTGAACCTGTTGCTTTGTTTATTTACAGATTCAGCGAAATAATATACACTATTTTCCATCCGTTTGAAATGTTAGGCTTTGTGTCTGTCGGATGCTGATTTATAAATGCAATCTGTGAGGTATTTTTATGAAAAACATTAAAAAAGTAATTTCGTTTATAGTTGTGCTTTGTCTGCTGTCGGGCTGTTTTTGTATAACTGCCGCTGCGGACGGCACCCGTAAGACTGCACTTCCCACATCTGCGGGAATAGGTGCTCTGCGTTCCGAATTCAGTGAGGCTGTTGCCGATGAGGCGGGCGGATATGCACTTGATTATTGCTATTATTCTCCTGTAGGAAAAAATGATACAAATAAATACCCCGTAGTTATCTTTCTGCACGGTATAGGACACGGAGATTATCCCGGCTCACAGCTTGAGGACAGCGATATGCCTTACTGGGCTTCAAGTGAGCTTCAGAGCAGATTTACAAGCGGCGGAGCATTTGTTGTTCTTCCCCGTGCTCCCGAAAACAAGCTTGTTTATTGGAGCACTTCTTTGCTTGAAGCTCTCAGAGAGGTTATTGACGACCTTATAGAAAATTACGGAAATAATATTGACACAACAAAAATTTTCATCGGCGGCTGTTCTGCAGGCGGTGAAATGACATGGAATATGGTAACGGCTTATCCCGAATATTTCGCAGGTGCTTTCCCTATGGTTCCTACCGGTACTTTTTCAAAAAACAGTGTTAAAGCCTGTTCAGATGTTGCAATATGGCTGATGGCAAGCTCAAAGGATCCTGTTATAAGCTATATCGCAGCAATAAAGCCCTTGTGGAACAATATCTGCGAATATAATTCACAGCCTGAAAATTGCCGTTTTTCAACCTTCGGTAAAGTGCTTAACCCCGACGGTACAGCTGCAACAGACAATCATCATATGGCAAATGTAATTGCTTATGATCTTGATATGCTTGACGGCAGTGTATATCCGAATCTTTCAACTGTTGACGGTAACGGAAACACAGTTGATCTTTCGGGAGAAAAAGGTATGATTACCTGGATGAACTCACTCGAATCATCCTTTGATGGCAATACGGATTCGGGGACAGGAAATGGCAAGGTTAACGGATTTACCGATATGCTTAATGCAATACGCAGCTTTTTCCTGAAGATAGTCAATATGTTCCAGCGTCTTTTCGGATTACAGAAATAAAACTGTTAAGCTGCCGCTTTTGTTTAATATACAAGGGCGGCAGTTTTTTTTGCAAAAAAATAAAAATAATAAGTGAGCAAATCATATAAAAACAAGAGAAAAACGGAGAAAAACAGAGATAATGGTATTGATAATTAAATTTATAAAAAAAGTTGTTGACAATGCCTTTTTCCTGTGATAATATATGCAAGGTAAAAAAAGAAAAATATTTCAGGAGGCTTAATTATGTCAACTTATATGGCTAATCCCCAGAATGTTGAACGCGCTTGGTACGTTCTTGACGCTGCAGGAAAAACCCTTGGCGAAGTTGCTGTTGAAGCTGCTGTGCTTCTCAGAGGTAAGCATAAGGTAACCTATACTCCTCATGTTGATTGCGGTGACTATGTTGTTATCGTAAACGCTTCAAAGGTTGTTCTTACAGGTAAAAAAGTAGATCAGAAAATGTATTATCATCACACAGGCTACATCGGCAATATGAAGAAGGTTAAGTACAGCACTCTTCTTAAAACAAAGCCTGTATTCGTTGTTGAGAAGGCTGTTAAGGGTATGCTTCCCGCTAACGCTCTCACAAGAAAAGCTTTAACCCGTTTACATGTATACGCAGGTGCTGAACATGCTCACGCTGCTCAGAAGCCCGTTGCAAGAGAATTTTAAGAGAGGGAGGATATAAGAAATGTACGAAGGAAATCCTTATTTCTACGGCACAGGTAGAAGAAAGAAATCAGTAGCTCGTGTTCGTGTTTATCCCGGCACAGGCAAAATCATCATCAATGACAGAGAAATTGATAGCTATTTCGGTCTTGAAACACTCAAGCTCCTTGTTCGTCAGCCTCTCGTTCTCACAGAAACATCTGAAAAGTTCGATGTTATCTGCAAGGTTACAGGCGGCGGTGTAACAGGCCAGGCAGGTGCTATCCGTCACGGTCTTTCCAGAGCTCTTCTTCAGTATGACGAAAATCTCCGTCCTCTTCTCAAGAAGGCTGGTTTCCTCACAAGAGATCCCAGAATGAAGGAAAGAAAGAAATACGGTCTCAAAGGCGCTCGTCGTGCACCCCAGTTCTCAAAGAGATAATCACTTATCTTGTACTTTTACAAGCCTTGTGGAAACACAGGGCTTGTTTTTTTTGTGCAAGTGAGAACTGTGGTGGTCCTCGCGGCATAGCCGCTGCGGTTGACACTAAAAATATGCCACCGGCATATTTTCTTAACGCGTCAACAATTCTCAAAGAGATAATCTGTTTCTTTGGTTTAATATCCCGGAAGTCAACTCGGCTTTCGGGATTTTTTTCTTGTGCTTTCTTTTATTAAAATCAACAAAAATCTCCCACATACATATAGTGCTATAGAACTATATATAACGGGTGATATTTTTTTATGAAAAAGAACAAAGCAACAAACAACTCAAGGTCTGTTACGGCAGAAGAGTTTCAGAAAACGGCAAACAGGGTATCGCTCATCACGACAATCGGAAATGTGATACTGTCTGTATTCAAGCTTTCAGCAGGTATATTTGCACATTCAGGGGCAATGATAAGCGATGCTGTTCACTCAGCTTCCGATGTGTTCAGTACGGTGGTTGTTATTATCGGTATTAAGCTCTCGTCAAAAAAGCCCGACAAGGAGCATCCTTACGGACATGAACGAATGGAATGTGTTGCTGCAATTTTGTTGGCAATGGTGCTGTTTATTACAGGTCTTGGTATAGGGGCACATGCTTTACAGACAATACTTGACGGAAATTACGGCGAATTACAGCTGCCGGGAATGTTCGCTTTTATTGCGGCTGTTGTTTCTATTGTCAGCAAGGAAGCAATGTATTGGTACACAAGATATCACGCAAAGCGGATTGATTCGGGAGCACTTATGGCTGATGCCTGGCATCACCGTTCGGATGCGCTGTCTTCTGTTGGTGCCCTTGTTGGCATCGGCGGTGCTATGCTCGGCTTTCCCATACTTGATTCTCTTGCCAGTTTTGTAATATTCTTTTTTATTGTAAAAGCAGCCTACGATGTTTTTAAGGATGCAACGGATAAAATGATTGACTGTTCCTGTGATGAAGAAACTCAAAAAGAAATTTCAGACTGTGTTATGAAAAATGAAGAGGTGCTCGGAATTGACAAGCTGAGAACTCGGATTTTTGGCAATAAAATATATGTGGATGCGGAAATTCTGCTTGACGGAGCACATAGTTTACAGACTGCACACAATATAGCTGAAGCTGTACATGAGGATATTGAACGCAACTTCCCGAGAGTAAAGCATATCACGGTGTTTGTAAATCCGGCAAATTATTCTATCAAGGCAGATGATGCATAAAAAATTAAAAAGCTATTGACTCTCACGCTACGTCAGGGTATATACTAAATGTGGGGTGATAAGATGAAAATGCAGATTAAGGAATTTGCCGTATATACGGGTGTGAGTGTGCGTACACTTCATTATTATGATGAAATAGGACTTCTGAAGCCTGCAGATGTGGATTCTGTTACAGGCTACCGTTACTATGATGAAAACTCTGTTTTCCGTATGCAGGAGATTTTATTTTACCGTGAGCTTGATTTTTCCTTGAAAAGTATTTCGGAAATTTTGTCGTCTCCGAATTATGATAAAAATAAGGCACTTAATGAACAGAAAAAACTTCTTATATTGAAAAAAGAGCGTCTGGAAAGGCTGATTTCTGCCATTGACGATGCACAGAGAGGAGAAAATGTTATGAAAAAATTTGATAACAGCGAATTTGAAAAGTATAAGGCTGAGGCTAAGGAACGATGGGGTAATACCGATGCTTATTTAGAGTACAAGAAAAAAACAAAAGACTATTCTCAGGAAAAGTATAATGGTCTTGCTGATGAAATGGATAATATTTTTGCAGAGTTTGCTTCTTTTATGAAAAAAGGGGAGGCACCCGATTCTGAATCGGCACAGAAATGTGTAAAGCTTCTGCAAAGCCATATAACGGAGAATTACTACACCTGCACCAAAGAAATTCTCGCAGGGCTCGGACAGATGTATGTTCTTGACGAGCGTTTCAGAGAAAATATTGATAAGCATGCTGTGGGTACGGCTCAGTTTGTTGCAAAGGCAATAGAAATATATTGCAGAAAATAAATTAAGGACTGTGACACGGTAAATGTCGCAGTCCTTAGTTATTACTCTATAAAATTTGTGCTGATTTTATTTTCGGGAATGTCGCGAAGTTCATATTTCTCGTCTGTCTGTCCGAGAATTATTGCACAGCAGGGAATCATACCCTCGGGCAGGCAGAGTTCTTTTAATAAGTCTTTGTTGTCATTAAGAAGTCTTACTGCACCCCATATATGGCAGGAGCCGATGCCGAGTTCAGTTGCCGCAATAGCCATATTCTGAACGAGTATTGCCGCATTAGAGAAGTTTACATTTACACTTTTAAGGTCATCAGATGGGATAAGTGATGAAACAAGAATAACTGCAGGTGCACCGTAAAACGGTCTGTGTGAGGTCATTTCTTCACAGTAATCCTCCCATTTGTTGAGATATTCTTTGTTTGTGATAACGGAAATGTGAAGTGTGTCAAAAAGTGCTCTGCCGACGGGGGAAGAATTTGCAGCCTTAAGAATAATACGGAGCTGTTCTTCACTTATATTTTCTCCGTTATATGTTCTTATTGATTTTCTGCTGAAAAGAGCATCGAGTGTGTTCATTTATTCCTTAGCTCCTATCTGCAGCTCATCGGCATATTCTTTCATTGCTTCAATACAGATTGCTGCAACCTCTTTTACTTCCATACCGAGCATTTCGCAGCCCTTTTTAATAAGCTCACGATCACATTTTGCGGCAAATTTCTTGTCCTTAAATTTTTTCATAAAGCTTGAAATTTCCATATCCGTGATACCTGCAGGTCTCATTCTTGCGGCTGCCTGAATGATACCTGTAAGCTCATCAACGGTGAAGAGGGATTTTTCCATATTTGTTACGGGCTCAACATCATTTATGATTGAGTAGCCGTGAGAGAGAATTGCACGGATTTCTTCTTCCGAAACTCCTGCCTCTTTCAATGCGTCAGCGGTGTGGGCGAGATGCTCGTCGGGGTGCTGCTCGTAGTCATAGTCGTGCAGATAGCCTATTGCCATCCAATGTGCCTTGTCCTCACCGAAATGAGCTGCAAGACCGCCCATAGCGACCATAACATTTTTTGCGTGAAGAAAAAGATGAGGCTCGGTTGTGGTAGTTGCAAGAAGCTCTTGCGCTCTTTCTAATGTAAGCATTTTTTTGTTTCTCCTTATTATTTTTTTTTGGAAATTAATAGTCTTCAGATAACAGAAAATCTGCAATGTGCATTGTTTTGATACCTTGATAATTTCCGTCTGCAAAATCATCTGTTCTCAGTAAATATTTAGGATAATTATCTTTGATTTCAAGTAGTCTGTCATATTCTCTTCTTTCGGTTTCCTCGGATGTGATTTCCTTTGTTATCTGAATGTAGAGCTTATTATTTTGTCGGGTTGCTATAAAGTCTATTTCCCCGCCTTGTGTTTTGCCGATATGCACTTCATATCCTCGTCTGAGTAACTCGAGATAAACTACATTTTCGAGCATTGCTGCAACACTGCGGTCATCATAGCCCAATACACTATATTTGAAAGAACTGTCGGCAAGATAGAACTTTTCCTGTGTTTTAAGCAGCTCCTTGCCCTGTATATCATATCTTGAACAACGGTGCAAAATATAGGCACTTTCTAATTTTTCGAGATATGTGTATACTGTTTCGTTATCTATGGTACGGTGCTCAGATTTGATATAATCGGAAATGGATTTTGCGGAGAATGTTTTTCCTACATTGTCAAAAACAAATTTCACAACTCTTTCCAACTGGTCAACCTTGCGGATTTGATTTCGTTTGACAATATCGGAATATATTGTTGAATTGTAAATATCTCGGACAATTGTGTATGCATCATCAATAGGATATTTCTGCAAATGTATAGCGGGAAAACCTCCATAACGGATAAAATAGATTAATTCTCTGTGAGTGTCTTCTACTTCAGCATAGTGTTTTTTAAATGTCAGATATTCTTTGAATGAAAGTGTAAAAATGCGGAAGGATACATAGCGGCCTGTAAGATAGGTGTCAATTTCTGAGGACATCATACGAGAGTTTGAGCCCGTGACATATATATCAACATTAAAATCAGTGTTTATGGAGTTTACAGCTTTTTCCCAGAATTCGATTTCCTGTACCTCGTCAAGAAACAGGTATGTTTTCTCTGTATCACTAAGCTTTGCTTTAAGCATTTCATATAACTGCTTTGCTGTCATACCTTCGTATTCCATTGAGTCAAAGCGGTAGCTTACTATACGGTTTTTGTTCACACCTCTTTTTTGCAGTTCTTCCATTATCATTTGCATAATGGTGGATTTGCCGCAACGACGCACACCTGTAAGAACTTTAACAAAAGGTGTATCGGTAAATGCCATGATTTTATTTACATAATTTTCTCTGAATATCAAGCAAAACACCTCCGTGCAATATCAGTATAACACTTTTGATATGATTGGTCAATAGTTTTGCGGTTATAACCCGAAAAACTATCTTAAATTTATTGTATTTGCGGTTATGTTTTGGTCTGTTTTGTGCTTTTATGTTCAGTATTAAAAAATCTCCTTAGTTTATACACCGAATTACCGATGTAATTTGCTAAGGAGATCATATTTGCAACTGCGGTTTACAAATCAGTTGTTGTTATTCTTTCAATTTCAATAGAACGGCTCTCTATATTTTCGGGGTTGTTTTCGTCGAGAACAATAAGTCTGCCGCCTCGTTCCTCTCCGTAGGTGAAATAGCCTGCTCCCAAGGTCTGATAGAGATGTATACCGTCAATTTCTATATGAAAATCGTTTACATGGTCGTGCCCGAAGAAGGCTGCGATTATATCTCCCGTTTTCTTCCAGCTTTCAAACTGCTGACGGTGGTTGTTTACAAGATACGGGGGACAGGGCTTTTCTCTTATTCTGCCCTCGAGGATTTTATGTCCGAACATAAAATGATGTCCGTCTCTTTCAAAGTATTCTCTGCAGTTTTCTACAGGCTCTTTTATTGCCTTGAAGCCGTCAAGCTCCTGCTGTACGGGGATGTGCTGGAAAAGGATTGCGGGCAAGGGCTTGCCGCCGTTTTCTTCTTTAAGCTCATTGGCTTTTCTTTCATACCATTCAATCTGGTCGGGATGTACACAGTCGTATGCTAAATCACCGTCAATAGCTCTCTGATAATCGTTTGAGTCTATGAGCCATATTGCGAAGGCATTTTTATCGCTGCCGCTGTGCTGTATTGTCACACAGCAGTTTCCGCAGCCGTAAACATCGGCATCGTTGAGCTTTGAACGGCAGTTCGGATACTCCATATACTGCATCATCTGAAATTCGGTATGGAAGCCCTCCTCACCGTCGTGGTTGCCGAAAACAACGCACAGAGGAATATTTCTGTCCCTTATAGGCTTTGTGATTTTCTGAATTGTGCTCTGAACATAGTTATATGTGAATTCCTGCCAGTAGCCGCTTATGTTATCACCGCCGAAAACAACAAGGTCGGGATTTGTCTGCTCAACTAATTTTTCAATTACATTAAGTGTTTCCTTATCGGTGCTTTCGGGGATTTCTCTTATTTTCTCATCGTCCATAACAGGCTCAACATCGTGGATGTCCGTTATATGTAAAATTCTGAATTTGCCGTCTTCTCTGAATTTAAGGGGAGCAGGGGAGGGACGGGAGAATTTTGCACTTTTCCACTTTTTCGGAGCACCCATTGCAAGCATAAAGGGCATTGAAAAGCCTGTCAATATAGCTTTTGTTATTTTATTCATTTGTGTTCACCTCATAATTTAAGTCCGTAGGCTATGCTTGTACCCTCTTTACACAGCTGAGTAAAGCCGTATTTTTCATAGAATTTACAGGCATTTGTGTTGTTGCACCACACCGTGAGCATAACTCCCGTAACACCTTTTTCTCTGAGATGGGAGCAGAGTGTATCCATAAGAATTGTCCCCAGCCCCTTGTGGTGGTAATCGGGGAGCAGGTCTATGTGAAGATGTGCGGGATAATCGTTTTTATACTTTTCCTGTAAGACTACGGATTTTTTTGATTCATTGCAATGATATTCGCTGTCTGCAAGAAAGGATGTGTATTGAGAAATGAAAACATCATAAAATTTATCGAAATTTTCAGTACAGATGATATATCCTATTGCATTGTCCTTTTCGTCGGTTGCAACAAAGCAATTGAACGGCTCCTTTTCTATATAGTAGTTGCAGAAGGTTGTCAGGATAAATTTTCTGCCGATCTCGGAATAGGGATCGGGCTCGTCGCTGTTGAGACAAACAAACTGTACATTCTGCTTGTCCTTTTCTTCATAAGGTCTTATCGCCATATTTTCTCTCCTTGGTTAATCGTGTTAAAGTTTATCATCAACGGAAATAAAAATCAAGGGATATGTATTGTAAAGTTTTTTACTATGGTGTATTATATTGAAAAATGCTTTTATTTGTTTGAGGTTTTGTTTATGAAAAAATTATTGTCGGCTTCTCTTATGTGTGCGGATTTAGGTGCACTCAGAGAGAGTATTTATCAGCTTGAAAAGGCAGGTATTGATTATCTGCATATTGATATTATGGACGGCAGCTTTGTTCCCAATATCACACTCGGCTTTGACACGGTAAACACAATTAAAAATATCACGGATATGCCATTGGATGTACATATGATGGTAAATGAGCCCGGCCGTTTTATTGACAATATGAAGCTCGGTGCAGACGATATCCTTTGCGTACATTATGAAGCAGACATTCATCTGCAGCGAACACTTGATAAGATAAAGTCAAAGGGTATAAAAACGGGTGTTGCTCTCAATCCTCAGACACCGCTGACAAGCATTGAGTATCTGAGAGAATATATGGATATGCTTCTGGTTATGACCGTAAGCCCCGGCTTTGCGGGACAGAAGATTTTTACGGGTGCTTTCAGAAAATGTGAGGATGCAAGAAAAATGCTCGGAGAGAGTATGCTTATAGAGGTTGACGGCAATATAAGCCTTGAAAACGGCAAAAAGCTTAGCCGATGCGGTGCGGATATGTTCGTGCTCGGCACAAGCAGTCTGTTCTTAAAGGACAAAACTCTTATTCAGGCAGCCGAGGATTTCAGAAAGGTATTATAATATGTATAAGAATATACGAACAACTGTTGTAGGCAGTATCAATGCCGATATGCTTTTTCACGCTCAGCGTGTGCCCGAGTGCGGCGAAAATCTTTTAGGTACTCATTATTCCTCTGCAAACGGAGGCAAGGGTGCAAATCAGGCTATAGCTCTGTCAAGACTCGGTGCTCACACTAAGATGATAGGCAAGGTAGCCGACGACGAAAACGGCAGAAGACTTATTGAAAATCTGAAAAAGAATAATGTTGATACATCGGGAGTTTATTCCGACGGTACACAGACAGGGCTTGCCGCAATTATTATTGACGGTGAGGGCAGAAACCGTATTATTGTTTACGAGGGAGCAAATGCCGAGCTTACGAGTGAGGATGCCGTAAGTAAAATAGACAGCGACACGGATATTCTGCTTGTGCAGTTTGAAATTCCCCAACAGACGGTTATTGACTCCGTAAAAAAGGCGGTTGACAATAAAATAATGTCTGTTATTGACTGCGGTCCTGCGAAGGCTTTTGAAACAGAAAAAATGCAGGGTGCAACCGTTATCACGCCCAACGAAAGCGAAACATATGCGCTGACGGGTATTTATCCCGAAAACAAGGATAATATTCTCAAGGCTTCCGAAATTCTGAAAAGCAGAAGCCTTGCTCAGTTTGTTGTGCTGAAATTAGGTGCAAACGGCTGTTCTGTTTTTGACGGAAAGGAGCTTACCTTGTTATCTCCATATCCTGCACGGGTGCTTGACACAACAGCGGCAGGAGACAGCTTCACGGCGGCAATGGCTCTTGAATTTTACCGCACGGGTGATATTCTTAAAGCCTGTGATATGGGTAACAAGGCGGGAAGCATAGCCGTAAGCAGGGTAGGGGCTCAAAGCTCAATGCCGACTGCAGAAGAATTATTGAAGCTTAAATAAATCAAAGCCGAGGATAGCAAAAAACTATCTTCGGCTTTTCTGTCTTATATTATTATCTACTATCTATATTATAATAATTATTTTACCTTATATACATCTCTTGCACATTCAACAAAGGCTTCCATTGCACGGCTGGGGTATCTTTTTTTCTTGTAGCCGATGCACAGCTTTCTTCTTGTGTTTTCGCCCGAAATCTTATAGAAGGCACAGGTGGTTGTTCCTCTTTCGGAGAGCAGGAGATTATCTGTAACAATGGTAATTCCAAGTCCCGCTCTGGACATATTATATGCCGTCAGAAGCTGGTCGGGGTAAATGCGTACCTTAGGTGTAAAGCCTGCATTTTCGCAAAGCTGCAGGGTTCTTGTGTGCATATCGTTGCCCTTTTTGAGCACAAGAAACTCCTGTGCGGAAAAATCCTTGAGATCAACCGTAGGACAGCTTTTGTCAAGATAGCGTCTGCTTCGTATATCCTCATCGGAAAGTCTGCAATGCGTGAAGCTCTGATTTATTTCATAATCGGTGGGAACGCTCAGAAGCAAGGTTTCATCAGACAGAGGGTAGGAGACAAACAGCTCGGGATCGAAGTCGTGAGCTACAAGTATATCTACTTTTTCCTCTAAAAGCTGATTTTTAAGGTCGTGTGAGTGGGATTCCACTAATTCAACATTTATGCCGGAATATGTGTTCAGAAACTTGATTATGATGTTCGGCAGAATGAATGATGAAATAAAGTTTTCTCCGCTGACTATAACATTACCGCTTTTCATATCGGATAAGTCATTGAGCTGATTTATCATATTGTGCTGTAAAGCTCGCATCTGCTCAATTGATTCAATGCACACTCTGCCTGCCTGTGTAAGAGATATGGGGTTTGTGCTTCTGTCAAATATTGTTATACCGAGGCTTTTTTCAACCTTTTTTACCGAAGCCGATAAGGCAGGCTGCGAAACAAAAAGCTTTTTTGCCGCTGCCGAAAAGCTTTTTTCGAGATATACCTCGTATACATAATCCATTGCATCAAGCATAGCTACACCGCTTTCACCGTAAAATATATGCTATATTACCATATTTGAGATTAATTTGCAATAGATTATTGCTTGATTTTATAGTTCGACGGCTTGCTATAAATATTTTTTATGTGTGCTATTCAATTTTTGTATTTGCCAATGCTGTTTTTATATGTTATACTCTCAAAGTATTGTATAAGATACAAAAAAGAAAATCCAAAAGGAGACAAAAATCATGAAAAAGGTTCTCGCATTAATCCTTGCTCTTACCTTCTGTATTGCTTGCTTTGCTGCTTGCACAGGCAACACAACAAACGAAACAACAACAGCTGCAGGTGAAGAAACAACTGTTGCTGATGCAGTTTACGGTGACACAAAGTTTGACACAATCAAGGTTGGTACAGGTGGCACAACAGGTACTTACTATGCATTCGCTACCGCTTCTCTTCAGGCTATCACAACAGATGCTTACGGCTTTGAAGTTGTTTCAACAGGCGGTTCACAGGCTAACATTGAAGGTATCGAAGACGGTGACTATCACTTCGCTACAGTTCAGAACGATGTTATGAACTATGCTTACAAGGGTGTTAACGGCTTTACTGCTCCCATCACATCCTTCTCAGCAGTTGCTTGCATCTATCCCGAAGTTGTTCAGCTCGTTGCTACAGCTTCTTCAGGTATCAAGACAGTTGCTGACCTTCAGGGTAAGATGGTTGGTATCGGTGACACAGGTTCAGGTACTTACTACAATGCTATCCAGATCATTGAAGCTGCAGGTCTTGACATTGAAAACGATCTTAAGACAACCGCTGCTTCCTTCTCAGATGCTGCTGCAGGTCTCAAGGACGGTTCTCTTGACGCTGCTTTCGTTACAGCAGGTACTCCCACAACAGCTATCACAGAGCTTGCAACATCAACAGATGTTGTTATCGTTGACCTCGGTGAAGATGTTATCAACGCTCTTGTTGAAGAATATCCCTTCTACACTCTTTATGAAGTAACAGACGCTGACTACACATTCGTTGAAGAAACAGTAAAGACAGTTGCTATTATGGCTACTTATGTTGTTACCAACGAAATGAGCGAAGATCAGGTTTATGAAATCACAAAGAATCTTTGGGAAAACGAAGATGTTAAGACTTGCCACGCTAAGGGTGCTCAGATGGATATAAACACAACTCTTAACGGTATCGGTGATGTTCCTCTTCATCCCGGCGCAGAAAAGTACTACATTGAAGCAGGTATCCTTGAAGGTGATGCTGCTGAAGAAACAACAGCTGAAGATGCTGCTGAAGAAACAACAGCTGAAGAAGCTGCTGAAGAAACAACTGTAGAAGAAGCTGCTGAAGAAACAACTGCAGAAGAAACAACAGCTGAAGAAGCTGCAGAAGAAACAACAGCTGAATAATTTACCGCAAATAAATCGGTAATAACTGTGCCGCAGTTTATCTTAAATTGCGGCACTTATTTGATTGAAAATTCAGGAAAGGGGAAAGATTTATGGACGAAATAAACAAATCCGTTGTTGATGAAGAAGTTGTTGACGCGGATAAAATAATGCAAGAATTTGACCGTGAAAGCAACACCAGAGTTTTTACCGGCTGGCGTAAACATGTTATAACCGGACTTCTTGTTTCTTTCAGTGTATATATGATATCAATGGCATTGCTTTTCCCGAATGCTACCAAATACACGAAGCTTACAACCTTTATGGCATTTATCCTTTTCTTAGGATATCTTATTTTCCCTGCTTATAAAAAGCAGACCAAACGAATAAATTATGTACCTTTTTATGATATAATATTAGCGGTAGGCGGTGCCGCCGCATTCCTGTATTACACAGTAAAACAGGAAGACATCATTATGATGAGCCGCCGTATCGGCACACTCGAAATTGTTATTGCTCTGATTGCTATAATTCTTCTGATAGAGCTTGTGCGAAGGGCAGTCGGTCTTCCGATTATATTTGTTGCCGGCTCATTCATAGTATATGCTGTTGTCAAGGCTTATGCGGAAAATCCCGATAAGGCTCTGAGAAACCTTATGTTCAGCCTTTACTATGATGTATCAAACGGCTTGTTCTCAACTCCCGTTTATGTTTGCACAACATTTATTGTTCTGTTTATTATCCTCGGTGCTCTTCTTGAAAAAACAGGTATCGGCACATTCTTCGTTGACCTTGCTAACTCCGTTGCAGGCAGCTCCATAGGCGGTCCTGCAAAGGTTGCAGTTATTTCAAGTGCTCTTGAGGGTATGTACTCAGGCTCCTCTGTTGCAAACACAGTAGGCTCAGGCTCAATCACAATTCCTCTTATGAAGAAAACGGGATATAAGCCCGAATTTGCCGCAGCCGTTGAAGCAGCAGCGTCCACAGGCGGACAGATAATGCCTCCCATTATGGGTGCCGCAGCCTTCCTTATGGCTGAAATCACAGGCGTTTCATATGCTTCTATTGCTGTTACTGCAATTCTGCCCGCAGCTCTTTACTTCACAGGTATCTTCCTTATGATTCACTTTGAAGCAAAGAAGTTAGGTCTCAAAGGTCTTCCTAAGGATGCAATACCCAATTTCTTCAAGCTTATAACAAGAAACGGTTATCTTCTTCTTCCCGTTGTTGTTCTTGTTATCTGTATGAACTATTTCAGCGCAGGTGTTTCAGCTTGCTTTGCAATTCTCACCTCACTTATTGTAAGTTTGTTCCCCAAGGAAATTAATAAGAGCACATTGTGGCAGTTTGTTTATCCCGCAATCCCCACCGCTGCTACTCTTATCATCTGGCTCGGCTTCGGCTCCAAGTATATGAGCAAGGCTGTTTTCATCGGTATGGTGCTTTGCCTTGTTATTTCCTTTATTTCAAAGAAGAACACAACTCTTTCACCCGCAGTTATGGTTGAATCCTTCCATAACGGTGCAAAGAACACTATAGGTGTTGCAGTTGCCTGCGGTATGGCAGGTATCATTTCAGGTGTTGTTACAATGACTGCTCTCGGTCAGCTTCTTCTTAACACACTTGTTCCCATTGCAGAAAACAGTATGCTCCTTGCATTGTTCCTTACAATGATTTGCTGTATCGTTCTCGGTATGGGTGTTCCCACAACAGCAAACTATGTTATTATGGCAACCATCACAGCCCCCATTCTTGTCAAGATGGGCATCCCGATACTTGCAGCTCATATGTTTGTATTCTACTTCGGTATTGTGGCAGACATCACTCCTCCCGTTGCTCTTGCAGCGTATGCAGGCTCTGCTATTGCAAAGTCCAATCCGCTTAAAACGGGTGTCACGGCAACGCGACTTGCCATTGCGGCTTTCGTTATTCCCTATATGTTCGCATATAACCCCAAAATGCTCTTTATAGATGCACAGTGGTATGATGTTGTGTTAATCATTATCACCTCATTTATAGGCATTTATGCGGTAGCAGCAGGACTTGAGGGACATATGCAGGTAAAGCTTCCGATATGGCAGAGATTGCTCGTTCTCGCCGGCGGTGTTATGCTTATAGTTCCCGAAACAATAACAGATATTGTTGGTGTTGCATTGGTAGCTCTTATTATTGTTATTCAGGTAATTTCTGAAAAGAAGCAAAAGAAGCTGGCTACACCGCTTAATAACTAAAGAATTTCCCGTACAGTTGAGCTGTACGGGATTTTTTTTTGAATTTTACAGAGAATTTTCGTCCCCTACCGTGACGAAGACAGAACTCTTGTGCAGTTATCTACCGTGATGAAGGCGGGAATTGGTACTAAAAATTTTTTCTGATTTTTTTCAGAAATATGTGTAAGATTTCTTTCAGAAAATGTAGTATATGGTTGAGAGGTCGAAAGGATGTGATATTTTGGATGACAGCCAAATTGTAGAATTGTTTTTTGAGCGCTCGGAACAAGCATTCAGTGAACTGTCAAAAAAATATGAAAAAATTTGTATGAAAATAGCAATAAATATTCTCGGTAATACAGACGATGCTCTTGATTGTGTGAATGACTCATATTTAGCCTTGTGGAACCAAATACCTCCGTATCGTCCCGATAATCTGCAGTATTATTTTTATCGGATAGTGCGAAACAGTGCAATTAAGCGTTTTCACTACAACACAGCAACAAAAAGAAACAGCTATTATGATGTTGCTTTTGAAGAACTGGAGGACTGCTTACCATCTGACAAGAAAATGCCTGAAAATGAGCTTTTAGAAAAGGAATTGATTGACCTCTTGAACAGTTTTCTTGAAAAACAGAAGGCTGTTGACAGAATAATTTTTGTCAGGCGGTATTATTTTGGTGACAGCATAGCTTGTATTTCTGAACAAGTTAATTTGACAGAAAATAATATTTCCGTAAAACTCAACAGAATGAGAAAAAAGCTAAAGAGTTATTTGCAGAAAGAAGGTTATGAAATTTGAAGAAGGAGGATTTATCCGCTGCCATAAGCTATATTGATGTTAAATTTATATGTGAAGCGGAAAAATGCGATATGAAAACATTAAAAATACATAAAACCAAAATGTTGCGTTTTGTTATTGCAGCTATTGTTATTTGTCTGCTTTTAAGCATAACAGCATTTGCAGGAATAACCTTGACAGGTTGGAAGCCGTCAATAATTTTTGACGGGAATAACACACAGGTAGATGTAAGTGAAGAGGGATTTTTCAAGGAATTACCTGATAATCTCCCTGTGATGGAGCTTGCTGAACCGGGTATATCAATGACGAAATCAGAGCTTGAGGAATTGCTTGGATTTTCTATTCTCGGTAGTGAATTATCCGACGAAGATATTTTATATTCGTATAGTGCTTATCGTAATTTCAGCAATAGTTCTGTTGCAAGGGTAGATATAATGTGTCCGGAGTTTATAAGCGAAAGTGCGACAAAGTATATTTCTATGTCGGTTGGTATACTTTCGGCGGATGCGGAACCGGAATTTATAGATCCGTTCAAAGTAGGTCCTGATGCGGCAGGCGGTAAAATATATCTTGAAAATTATTGTGCGGCACAATCGGGTTTTGATGCAGTAATATATACTTATGAAGATATGCCGTCGTGGCTCGCTGCCGTATTTGTGTATGATGATATGTATTATTCTGTAGACTCCCGAAACTATAGCATTGAAGAACTCAAAGCCGTACTTGATACGCTGAAATAAGTTTTATAAATTTTTGTCAGAAAAAAGAGGTAACACGGAAAACACCGTATTACCTCTTTTACTTTTTTTGTGTTAGTCAGCAAGCTGATAGATTCTTACATAGTCAACAACGAACTGACATTTATCTGACTTATCCTTGTTCTCAAGCTTGTCTGCTGTGGGAACGCAAAGGGAGAGGATAACCTCTTCGGGATTGATGCAGGCTCCGTCACCGAAGGAGGAGCGGGTTGTTTCAACGCCGTTTATGTAGAAGATGTATTCATCCTCTGTCCACATAAGACCGTATGTATTGTATTCATTATAAATATCGTTGCCCTTGAAGGAGCCGAGCATACAGCTCTGATATCCGTCTTCCTCGGGAGCACCGTTAACACCTGCACAGTGGATTGTTGAGGAAACGGAGTTGCCGCCGTCAAATGCTTCAAAAATATCGATTTCAACGCTTTCAATACCGCCCTTTGAGGTTGAAGCATTATAAGGACTTGCGATGCCCTGAAGCCAGAAAGCAGACCAGAATGCATCGGAATCGGCACACTTGCAGCGGATTTCATAATAGCCTCTGAGGTAATGCTCCTTGAGTGAAACAGCGGAGGCATACCAGCCGGGACCGAATTCGCCGTCTTCGAGATATTCGCCCGTCATAACAAGATTTCCGTCTTCAAGCTTTACCTGACTTGAGGAGAAGTAGCCGCCTCGTCTTACACCCATTCCTCTGTATTTCCATACATCGGTATTGAGCTCTTCGCCTTCAAATTCTTCTTCAAAAACGATTTCATAATTTGTAAGGTCAACAGGCTCGCCCCATGCTGAAACGGGAGCGCCCGTGAGAAGCATTGCAAGCATTTCAAAGCCCATAACAATAGCGGAGAAAAAAGCTTTAAGATTTGTTGCGCTTAAAATGTCTTTAAAGCTGTTTACAAAATTGGTGAGTGCCCATTCTTCTCTGTAAACAAGACCGAGAATTTCTGCAATATTGTGTATCATACAAATATCCTCCCTAAATTATTTTTTCTTTCTTAATTCAACAAGGTCACGGTAGCTTATAAGGTGAATACCGTGTGTCTTGAATGCCGCATGTGTTTCGGGATCCTTCATAACAAGATATTCCCAGTATCTTCTCTGCCATGTGCCTGTTATAGACTTCATTTCGTCTGTATCGAGTGCGGGATGCACATAGGTTTCGCTGATGCCCTCGGGGATTTTTATGAGGTATTCGATAAAGTTATTCTTGAATTCCTCATAGGTTTCTCCCGTTTCGATTTTTTCGGGGAAAATAAGATAGTCGGGCATAGGCACATTGTTTTTCTTGCCGAACATTCCCGAAAGAACGCTTGCAACGGAGAAAAGCCATACGGGAGTTTCCTCGGGACACTGCTCTGCGAGAGGCTTTGAGAACATTCTGAACGGATAACCCTTTTTACCGCATACGGCAAGAGTTTTGGGAAGCATTAAAAGCTTGCCGTTCATTCCGTACAAAGCACCCATATGTGAGTCCACATGTGAGGGCTTCATACCCTTCTTTTCTGCGTATTCAATCTGAGCTATAGTTTCCGCAACAGCATCATCATATTCGCAATGCTCTTCAAAATCTTCACTTTCGGGCCACATTCTGCCCTCTTCGTTTTCAAGGCTTTTTGCACCTGTGAGTGAGCCCCAGGGGTAATTGTCCTGCCACTCATTTGTGTGAGTAAGATGAACACCTATTGCATACTGAGGATTGTTTATTGAAAATTCAATAGCCTCGTCAGCACCGGGGCAGGGTACCATAACGGTTGATGAAAGCAAGCAGCCGCTTTCAAATAAGTCCATAACTGCGGCATTTGCAGAATGACACAAGCCGAAATCGTCGGCATTGATAATAAGATATTTTTTAGCCATTTTTCTTTTCCTCCTTTTCCGCTTTTAATAATAGCAAAATATTATAAATAAGTCAAATATTTTAATTATAATTAACTGCAATGGAGAACAGCATAACCGCAACTGCCACAATGCCCTCTAAAGCAAACAGGGGCCAGCTGAATTTGAGCCATTTACGGTAGGATACGCCGACAAGACCTATTGCGATTACCATAATACCGCTTGTGGGGTATAAAAGGTTTGTAAAGCCGTCTGCCATACAGAAGGAGAGCACAACGGTGTTTGAGCTTATTCCTATAAGATGTGCCAAGGGTATGAGAAGCGGCATAATAAGAAACGCCTTTGCTGTGCCTGAGCCTATGAAAAATTCGAGCAGGGCAATGAAAGCAAATATAAGAAGAATTGCACTGTAGGAGCTCATTGAGCCTAAAAGGGAATGTATGTAGTAGAGAATGGTGTGCATAATCTTACCCTGATTGAGGATATATGCAATGGAAATAACAATAACAATAAGGGGAAGTGCGGGAGCTATTGATTTTATTCCTTCAAGGAAGCCCGTAAACAGCTTTTTGCCTTTAAGACCTACTGTCCGTCCTGCTCTTATGCCGCCGATAACGAAGAATATAGCCATACCTGTCATACTGAGTGTTCCGCCTATGTGGAAAAGGAAGTCACAGAGTATACATATAAGCGCACAGCCGAGGCAGATTGCAAATTCACCTGCCGCTTTTTTTGCAGAAGTGTCAGCTAAAACTGCATCAACATCGTCAACGGTATATTTTTCTCTTAATGCCTTATCGGATTCAAAGGATACACTTTTCTGCGGATTTTTTTCAATTCTTTTAGCATATGCATAAAGGAAAGCGAATAAAACTGCATAAACGAGCACAAAGACTATCAGACGAAGCCACAGTCCCGAGAAAACCTCGATATCTCCCGCGAGCTTCTGTACCGTCATAACATTAAAGGGGTTAAAGGTAGCGGCGGTGAAGCCGAAGGCAACTGCGATAAGGCTCATTCCGAGTCCCACCATTGAGTCCCAGCCCAACGCAAGGGAGACTGCAACGGCAATGGGTACGAGTGTTACGCTCTCCTCAAGTATACCCGCGGTTGAAGCTAAGAACATACAGAAAAACACAAGTATTGCCATAAGTATATATTTTCTGCTTGAGAATTTTTTGATTACGGTTGCAATGAGGTATTTCAGTACCCCGCTTCTGTCCAACAGCAGGAAGGTGCCGCCCATAAGCACGATGAAAACAACTATAAGCAGTCCCGTAAGTCCCGTCTGCCGTGTTTCTTCTTCAACAAAGACCATAACGGGGGCGGCGAGTATCTTCCATAATTCGAGCGAATAGCCCTCTATGGGTGTATACACGCTTTCGGTTGTTATAGCTGCATTACCCGTGGTTTCGTCAAAAAAGGTGTTGTATTCACCTCTGGGGACAACCTGAGTGAGCACACCTGCAAGAATATACACCGCAAGCAAAATTGCAATTATGCTGAATATCGTTTTCTTGTCAATACTTAATCCGTCTTTCTTTTCAGACATAGTGTTCTCTTTTTTCATTTTCTTCTCTCCGATAAAAAATTATAGAATAATTATACAGAAAAAATACAAAAAATCAATATATTATAAAATTTTTATTCAAAATAATGTTTTATCTTGAAATTATTTCTTTTTTGTGCGATTATTATATCAGTAAATTTTTTTAATGATGAAAGGAAGATATTTATGTCAAAGCAAATTGAAATCACTCAGAAAACCCCATTGCTTGATAAGGACGGTAATCTTACCGCTCCCGGCTACTGTAAAAGAAATCTTTTTGAATACAACAAGGAAAACATTTCCGCGTCTCTTTGGAGATTAAAGGAATGGGATTTCTATCAGGTTGCAGACGGTGAGCATATGATTCAGCTCAATTTCTTCAATATTTCATATGCTTCCTGCATCACAGCGAACTTCGTAAACCTTAAAACGGGCGAAAAGTATGCCGATATGACTATTGAGCTGCTTACGAAGGGCAAGAATCCTATGAGTGTAAACGGCGATCAGCCCTATTATTTCAACTACAGGAAAAGCGGCAGAGAGGTTATTTTTGATGTAAAGGACTATTCAAGAAGACTTTATTTCAAGGGTAAATGTAAAGGTCAGGAATTTATTATTGATGTAACGGCTCAGCGTAATCCCGACCACGAGAGCATCACCATTGCCACTCCCTTTGATAAGAAAGGACATTTCTTCTACACAAACAAGCTCAACTGTATGCCCACTAAGGGAAGTGTTACCGTCAACGGCAAGGAAATCCACTTTGACGATAACAATACCTTTATGGTGCTTGACTGGGGCAGAGGTGTGTGGCCGCACGACAATCATTGGTACTGGGGCAACGGCAGCACATATGTAAACGGAAAGCTTTTCGGCTTTGAAATAACCTGGGGCTTCGGTGACGAAAGCAATGCAACGGAAACCGCACTTTTCTATGACGGAAAATGTCATAAGATAGGCGAGGTAAATGTTGAAACCGATCCCGAAATCAATGACGGCTGGATGAATCCCTGGCACTTCACAAGTGAGGACGGCAGATTTGATTTAACTATGGTTCCTTATTACGATAATTACAGCTATACCAAAATTATCGAGGGAAAGCTGGGAATGAAAACACATCAGGTGCACGGGCTTTGGTCAGGAAAGGTTGTACTCGATGACGGCGAGGTGCTCGAAATCAAGGATATGTATGCCTTCTGCGAAAAGGTACATAACTTATGGTAAGCAATATTGTCCTTATAGGTATGCCTGCGGCGGGTAAAAGCACCGTAGGCGTGCTTCTTGCAAAATCTCTTCTCCGTGATTTTGTTGACACAGACTTAATAATACAGAAAAAATACCGTATGAGCTTATGCGATATCATCACCGAAAGAGGCTCAGATGCCTTTATACAGCTTGAAAACGATGTTATAAAAGCAGAGGACTTCATAAATTCGGTTATCGCAACGGGCGGCAGCGCGGTTTACGGTGAGGAAGCGATGAAGAAGCTCAGGGAAAACGCAAAAACAGTTTTTCTCACCCTGCCGATTGAAGAAATCAAAAGACGCATAAACGATATTCACACAAGGGGAGTTGTTATAAAAAACGGTGCAACCCTTGACGATTTATACACCGAAAGACTGCCATTGTATGAAAAATATGCCGATATAACAATCGACTGCAGCAATCTTACCGCAGAGGAATGTGTTGACAGAATTATTGAAAGCATAAACAATTAAAAAAAGACCGTGATGTGTACAGCGAAGTACATATCACGGTCTTTTTCAGATGAAAGCAAAGGTTAATATTTGTAGGGAACGATGCCCACATCGTTCCGCTCTAAAGCAAATTCTAACTTTTTTACAAGTATTTTAATCTGAATCTGATGAAAAATGTCTACAAACAAAAGTAACTTTTCCCTCATAACGGAACGATGTGGGCATCGTTCCCTACCATTTGTAAGCCGAACTTACAGCGTTGTTGTTTTTTTGTGTGTTTAACCAAGTATAGGTGTATCTGTAAACTTAACTACGGGTTCACCCTTTAATTTGTCGGATTCAAAGATTATAATTTCATTTTCGCCCTTTTTAAGCAAATCTGCAGGGACATAGAGTGTCTGCTGAGGGCCTATCTCCCAGTATCTGCCTATATTGAAGCCGTTTATCACAACAAAGCCCTTTGTGAAGTTATCGAGCTTAATAAATGTGTCTGCAATGTCGTCAGGAGTGAATGTGCCTCTGAGGAAAATGCTGTTTTCTTCAATATCCTTTTCGGTATACACAAGCTTTTCGAGGTTGCTCATCGGCATCGGATATACATTCCAGTTAAAATGAATCTTATCATCAAGAAGCACTCTGCCGGCAATGCCTTTTTTACGCATCATCTTAGGACCGAAGTTGGCTCTGCCCATATTTTCGCATATGACCGTGAGAATATCGCCTTTTTTTGCGGATATGTTAATTTCAAGGCTGTCGTTTATGTAAACAATACCCTGAAAAGCCTTGTTTATGTATATCTGTGCCCTGTCTCCGAGGCTTTCAAATGAAAGCTTTACATCGTTATAATCACGGTTGAGTGTTGTGGTGTATACCGTATAGCCGTAGCCCTCGCCGTAGTATTCCATAGCCTTCGGCACATCCGCGTGAACAGGGGAGGAGAGTACAGGGAGATTTTCAAAAAATGAGGCTTTCTGTGTGAGAGTTACATCGGGATAAGAGGTTTTTCTTCTGTTTGTGGGAATTTCGGGAAGTGCTTCACCCGTGTGACGCTGAATCACCTCTCTTACTGCCATATATTTAGGAGTGATATCACCGCATTCTGTGAGCATTGCATCGTAATCATAGCTTGTTACATCGGGCAGGAATTTTTCGTAGTGATTAGCACCGCTCATAAAGCCGAAGTTTGTGCCGCCTATGAACATATACATATTAAGACTGCCCTTTGTGAGCATATCGTCAACTACCTTTGCGTAGTCCTCGGCACTTGTTGTGTGGTGCTTTTCGTCTCCCCACGCATCAAACCATCCGTTCCACATTTCCATACACATTTTAGGTGAATCGGGATATAATCTGTCGTGTGCTTCAAAGTTTTCTTTTACTCTGCTGCCGAAATTGAGCGTTGACAGGCAGCCGTCTATTGCACCGTCAAGGATATGGTTTTCCTCGGTGCCGTCCGAGGTGAACAGCGGAACATCCATTCCTCTTTTTATATATCCCTCTCTGAGGTACTTAAGGTATTCCTTGTCATCCCCGTAGTAGCCGTATTCGTTTTCGCACTGAAGCATAATGATGTTGCCGCCGTTTGTGCAAAGCAGAGGCTTTATCTGAGAGAGAAGATTGTCGAGATATCTGTCAAAATACTTTATATATGCCTTGTTCGAGCAGCGGATTTCAATGTCTTCATCTGTCTGAAGCCACCAGGGAAGTCCGCCGAATTCCCATTCCGCACAGATATAAGGGCCGGGACGGACTATTGCAAGAAGTCCCTCCTCGCCTGCAATTTTTATAAACTCGGCAATGTTCAGTATGCCGCTGAAATCAAATTCACCCGGGTGCTTTTCGTGCATATTCCACGCGCAGTAGGTTTCAACACAGTTAAGTCCCATTGCACGCATTTTTTTGAATATGTCTCTCCATGTGCCGGGGAGATTTCTGAAGTAGTGCACCGCACCCGAAATAATTTTTATATTTTCACCGTCTTTTAAAAACTGATTTCCCTTAATTTCAAAAGTCATATAGAATTTCTCCTTTTTAAGTCTGCAAAACTATTATAACATACAAATTTGAGCTAATCAACAAAAAACGTTATTGACAATTCCCATATTTTTCTATATAATAAAAGCGTAAAAAAATAAAAATATAAAGGAGAAATAACAATGGTAGGTTTAATCAAAGTTCTCGTCGGCATTATCAAGGCTCTTATTTTCCTTGAGAAGATCGGTATCCCCGTAGAGGATCTTATTGCTCAGCTCGAAGCAATGCTCGGCACATCAGAAGAAGAAACCACATCAGCTCCCGAAGCAGTTGAATAATAAAATCAAAAGGAGACAAAAAAATGATAGGCTTAATTGAAATTATTGTTACTCTTATCAAGGCTTTAGTTTTCCTTGAGAAAATGGGCATCCCCGTAGAGGATGTAATCGCTTATTTTGAAAATATGCTTGGTATGAGCGAAGAAGAAACAACAGTAGCTCCCGAAGTAGTTGAATAAGTAAAGAAAAAACCTGTGTCAGTTTTCTGGCACAGGAATTTTTTTTGCATTTCACTTTTAATCTCTGTAACAAGTATAGCATATATTTATAAAAAAAACAAGTCTTGAATAACCGGATAATAAAGATATAATAAAAGTAACAAATTTTTTGCGGAGGAACATGATGGACAGCTTTGAGCAGAACAATCTCTTGAAAATCCAATCGTTTATTGATAAAGAAATAAAGACACTTTCTGCCGAGGCACTTGAGAGCAGAAGGCTTATCCGTGAAAAGGGTTATGAGTTTATGCGCGAAAACCCCTTCGGCTCAGTGTACGGTGAGGCAGTCCAGCTTGTTCGTGATAATGAAGCAAGGCTTGAAAAAGCACAGCAGATGAAAAGCTTTGTTGAACGGCTTGAGGAAATGCGTTCAGCTCCCTTCTTCGGCAGAGTTGATTTTTTGTATGACGGGGAAAAGCAGACACAGCAATTTTATATCGGTATGTGTACATTGACCGACGATGACACAAGGGAAATTCTTGTGTATGACTGGCGTTCTCCCGTAAGCTCGCTGTTTTATCAGGGAGAGACGGGAAGAGCATCGTATAAGGCACCTTTGGGAGAAATTACGGGAGAAATCAAGCTTCTTCGTCAGTATACATTCGCCGACGGTGAAATCAAAAGCTTCTGGGACACCCAGCTTCATATAAACGATATGATTCTCAGAGATGTTCTCTCGGGTGCTTCAAGTGAAAAAATGAAGCCTATTGTATGCACGATACAAAGAGAGCAGAATACTGCCATCCGTTTTGACACAAACACCTCTCTTGCGGTTTTCGGGCCTGCGGGCTGCGGAAAAACCTCAATAGGTATGCACAGAGCCGCGTGGCTTATGTATGATATGCGTTCATCCGGCTACACACCGTCTATTCTTATGTTTACAGCCAACGAGGTGTTCAGCTCCTATATTTCCTCTGTTCTGCCCGAATTGGGTGAAGCACAGCTTGATACCTGTGCATTTTATGAGCTGATGTCTTTGTATCTGCCCGATTTTACGGTTGAAAGTGCTATGAAGCAATGTGAGGCTGTTTTGTGCGGTAACGAAAAAAGAAAAGAGAATATCTCTCTTTTGTATTCACCCGATTTTATAAGCTTTATTGAAGAAAAAATATGTAATGCCGAGCCGCATTTCAGGGATGTTGCCTTTTTCGGAAAAACGGTGCTTTCTGCCGGGGAAATTTCCCGAAGATTTTCTGCTTTACCGGATTATGTGAGTATTAAAAGCCGACTTGAAACAATAGCTGACTGGGTGAAGGAAAGCATAGACAGCTATATGCTCGTAAACAGAAAAGAGCTTTTAAGCACAGTTCTTCACACAACCGAGACGGGGGATTCGTATACACAGAGATATAAAAATCTCAAGGAAAATTTCCTTAATAAAACAATACAGATGGTGCTGAATTCTGTTGAGAAAAATCCCGTTGTGCTGATAAAAAATGCACTGTATGAGTTTTACGGTGAAAATGAGCAGACAAAGGCTGTTGTCAGACGGGTTCACCTGAAGACTGTTTTCTTTGAGGAGGCTCTGATGCTTTTGTATTTACAGGTGCTGACGGGCGGCTGTAAGCTCAAGAAAACTCCCACTCACATTCTTATTGACGAAGCACAGGATATGTGTGTGTTACAGCATAAAATTCTGAAAAGAATGTACCCGAAAGCCGTCTTTACCGTTTTAGGAGACATAAATCAGGGTATTTCTCAGCATATAAACACAAGTGATGAGGAGAGCATTTGCGATATTTATGCCTGTCATAAAATAAAGCTCAACAAAAGCTACCGTTCAACAAAGCAGATAAGTGAATTTGCAAAAAGATTTCTGCCCGAGGCTGTTTCTTCCTACGAAACCTTTGAACGAGACGGCAAGCAAGTGCAGCTTATTAATACGAAAAATTATATAAAGCAGACGGCAGATATAATTTTCTCTGTACCTGATGACTACAACAGCATATGCGTGCTTGTGAAAACGGCTGACGAGGCTGTGTCATTGTGCAAAAAGCTTCAGAAGTATGTCCCCGAAAGCGTTGCGATAACGGACGAAACAAAGTCAATGCACGGCAGAGTTTTATGTATGCCCGCATTTTTGTCAAAGGGACTTGAATTTGACTGTGTTATAATCCCCGAAGCCCAAAAATACGCGGATAATGACAGACTTATGTATTTGTTCACAACAAGAGCACTGCATGAACTCAATATTCTGTATTCTCTCTGAACGGGGATACGGAATATTTTTCTTGTGATAAACCGAAATAATTAATTTTGTATAAACAATATCGAAAAAAAATATAAAATCCTTGCTAAAAGTCTTGTATTTTAAAGAAAATAGGTATATATTTGTCTTTATAAATAAAAAGGAGGCGGTTTTTTGATAGCTGTTTTATCAGGCTCATTGCTTATCGGTGTTGTACAGTTTGTGCTGTTGTATTTCGGTATAAAAACACTTATCGGCAAGGATTATGTAAAAACTGCCGCTTGTGTTTTTGTAAAAGCTATGCTGTATCTTGCTGCTGCACTTGTTCTTATTTTTCTTTTTAAGGAATATATGCTTTATGCGGCTGTCGGATACGGTGCAGGGTATTTTCCCGCGCTCATTTTTTATTTTATAAAAACCTTGCTGAACAAAGATGTAAAGGAGGATAAAGAGGATTGAGTAAAACTGCAATAATTGAGCTGTGTATATCCGCAGTTGTTTTCAGTGCCTGTTTAGTCGGATATATTGCAGCAAAAAAAGGCATCGGCGAAGTTGAGCCTTCCAAAAAGCAGAAAAGAAAAAAAACTCTTTTCTTTTCGGGTGTGCTTATAAGTGCGTGGTTTTTTGTGGGTGTGCTTATAACCGAGTTTTCGGGAAAGGAAATGCACCTTGCCATTCACTTTGATATGTTCAGCGAAAGAGTGGATGTTTTCGGTATCTCGATTGCGAGTACAACTCTGATAGCTCTCGGAGTTTCAGCTGTACTTATAGTTCTGCTTGTGCTGTTCAGGATTTTTGTTCTGCCGAAATTCGATGCTGATAACCCAAAGGGAATACAGAATGTTTTAGAGCTTTGTGTTGAGGCGGTTGAGAATTTTACTGCAAATGCAGTAGGAAAAAAGGCGGGAGCGTCACTCTCACCCTATATGTTCTCTCTTGCAATGTTTATGATAGGCTGTGCCTCAACGGAAATGCTGGGGCTTCGTGCTCCCACATCGGACTTAACATGTACATTTGCAATGGGACTTATAACCTTTGCACTTCTTAATATTTACGGTATCAGAAAGCACGGTTTCGCAGGCAGACTTAAAAGTATGGGCGGTGCAGTACCCGCAATGCGACCGGTTATGATACCGCTGAAGGCTGTAAGTGACATTGCCGTACCCGTATCCCTTGCGTGCCGACTTTTCGGTAATATGATGGGCGGTATGCTTGTTATGGAGCTTCTCAAGGGTGTTTTAGGCGGCTTTGCTTCGGGACTTCCCGCAATAGCCGGTCTTTATTTCAATCTGTTCCATCCGCTGATACAGATTTATATTTTCATCACACTTTCGCTTACGTTTATTGACGAAGCTATGGAATAATTTTATTTTCAGGAGGATATTTTTATGAATTTCTTAGCAGCAGGTATTATTATGCTCGGTGCCGCACTCGGTGCAGGCTTCGGTATGTGTTATGCAACATCAAAGGCAGTTGATGCAGTTGCCCGTCAGCCCGAGGCTGCAAGCAAAATCCAGACCATTCTGCTTTTAGGCTGTGCACTCGCAGAGTCTACCGCAATTTACGCATTCGTTGTTGCACTTATTCTTTCAACCGCAGGGTAAGTTACCTTTACCCCAAGAAAAAGAGGAGATGAACGAATGAACGGATTGATTTCTGCGGAAATGTTAGCCGATCTTATTATCAATATAATAAATATTGTGATACTGTTTCTTGTAACAAAGAAGCTTTTGTATAAGCCTGTCAAAAAGTTTCTCGATACAAGAAAAGAAAAAATTGCAGCACAGTTTGAGGAAGTAAAGCTTCGCGAAAAGGAAGCTGCCGATGCTAAAGAGGAATACTGTGAGCTTATCGGAAATGCACAGGTGCTTTTCGAAAGAACCGTAAACGAAGCAAAAGCAGAGGCAAGAAAAAGTGCCGAAAAAATTGTGTCTGAAGCAAATCAGCAGGCAAAAAAAATAGTGGACGATGCAAAGCTTTCCGCAGCCGAGGAGCATCAGAAGATGATAGAAAATGCAAGAAGCGATATAGCCGAGGTTGCATTGCAGATATCCAATAAGATTATACAGCGCGAGGTAACTGATGCCGATAACCGCCGTATAATAGATTCATTTTTTGCAAATTAAATGAGGCAGAAAAAATGAGAAAATGTATCATAACAGTTGCATCGAATATGACCGAGGAGACCTACAATTATCTTGTTGACAAGGTAAAAAGACAGTTCGGCTTCGATTTGGTTATAGGTAAGGCTGTTGATGACAGTATCATCGGCGGTTTTATCCTTAATATTGACGGTCAGATATTCGATTTAAGTATAAGAACGCAGCTTGACGAAATGAAACGCTACCTTACAGCATAAAGGAGGGAGCAGAAAAATGTCGGAAATGAACATCAGTGCATTTCTTAAAAAGAAAATAGAAAATTTTAATGTTGCTCCCGTCGAGTACCGTTTAGGTACGGTCACAAGAGTGGGTGACGGTGTTGTCCGCGTCAAAGGACTTCCCGAGAGACTTTACGGTGAATTGCTTGAATTCGGCGGCGGTGTTTTCGGTATGGCTGTTGACCTTGAGGAAGACGGCGTTGGTGCCGTTTTATTTGATAATGCCGATAAGGTAAGCGTGGGAGATCCCGTAAGAGGTACAAGTACCGTAACAGAGGCTCCCGTCGGTGAAGCTCTTTTGGGCAGGGTTATCGATCCCATAGGCAGAGCACTTGACGGCAAACCTCTTTCTGTTGAAAAATATATGCCCACGGAACGCCCCGCTCCCTCTATAATAGAGAGAAGTCCCGTAAACCGCTCGCTTGAAACGGGAATACTTGCCATAGACAGTATGATTCCCATAGGCAGAGGACAAAGAGAGCTTATTATCGGTGACAGACAGACGGGTAAAACCACTATTGCAATAGACAGTATTATAAATCAGAAAAACAGCGGTGTGCTGTGTGTTTACTGTGCTATAGGTCAGAAGGCTTCAAATGTTGCCGGGATTATAGACACTTTAACAAAGGCGGGCGCTATGAGCTACACGGTTGTTGTTGCGGCAACAGCCTCGCAGTCTCCCGCAATGCAGTATTTAGCCCCCTATTGTGCTTGTACGGTTGCCGAGGGCTTTGCCGCTACGGGTAAGGATGTGCTTATCGTTTATGACGATTTATCAAAGCACGCCGTGGCATACAGAACAATGTCCCTGCTTCTTCACAGACCGCCCGGAAGAGAGGCCTTCCCCGGAGATGTTTTCTATCTCCATTCACGGCTTCTTGAAAGAAGTGCTTGTCTGTCCGAGGAGCTCGGCGGCGGCTCAATAACCGCTATGCCGATTATTGAAACTATGTCGGGAAATCTCTCGGCATATATCCCAACTAATGTTATATCTATCACAGACGGTCAGATTTTCCTTGAATCCGAGCTTTTTCACTCGGGTGTCAGACCTGCTGTAAATACGGGACTTTCCGTTTCCCGTGTAGGCAGAAGTGCTCAGAGAAATGCTATGAAGGCTGTGTCGGGCTCGCTTCGTATTGAGCTTTCACAGTACAGAGAAATGGCTGTTTTCGCAAGATTCGGCAGCGATATCGACTCTGCAACAAAGAGTATGCTCGATAAGGGTGAATGTCTTGTAAATATCTTCAAGCAGGGAAAGGGATGTCCCTATTCTCTTTTTGATGAGGTCGCTCTGCTTCTTGCTTATAAGTCAGGAAAGCTTGTGGGTACAAAGCAGAATCAGTATGCAGCAGTAACTGAAGCTCTGTTGTCCTTCCTGCACGAAAAGTGCTCTGCAGTAATGAATGAAATGAATCTCAGCGGTGATATGACCGAGAAGCAACGGGAGGAAATCGAAAAGTCAATAGCAGAGTGGAGTTACGAAAATGAGTAGTATCCGTGATATAAAGCAAAGGCTTTCGAGTATTGAACAGACAAGGCAGATAACAAATGCCATGTATCTTCTGTCCACCTCAATGATGAGAAAATCAATGCTCAATGTTTCGTATAATATTGAGTATATGAATCTTCTGCGTGGACTTATGAAGGATATTCTTGAAAATACAAAGGGTGCGGGACTGCACGACCATTATATAGACAAAAGCGAAAACGGAAAGGCTTTGTTTGTTGCCGTTGCGGGTGATAAAGGACTTTGCGGCGGCTTTAATTCAGCCGTTGCCCAGCTTACAAAGGAAAAAATGAGCCTTAAAGAACAGCCCGTACTTTATTCCTTCGGTCTTATCGGTGCCGATTACTTTGAAAACCGTTCCATTAAAGTGACAAAACAGCTGAACGGCTCTTCAATGCACCCTTCCATTCACACGGCAAGAGAAATAACCGAAGAGGTATTGGAGCTTTATAACAGCGGCGAGGTAAACGAAATATATTTTGTGTATAACCGTTATTTCGGCTCGTCGGTGCATTTCCCCGTCTGTATAAGACTGCTTCCGCTTCTCAGACACGATTTTACAGATGTTGAGGAGTCGGCACCTGCAGAGCTTTTGTTTGAGCCGTCTCCCGAGGCGGTGCTCAAATACATTGTTCCCTTATACTGTACGGGTATGATTTACGATATTCTTATGCAGTCCTCAACGGCTGAAAGCTCTGCCCGTCTTGAGGCTATGCAGTCGGCAACGAGAAATGCCGATGAAATGATAGATAAGCTGCAGATGGATATGAATGCTGCAAGACAGCTTGCAATCACAAATGAAATCACTGAAATAGCCGCCGCAGGCGAGGCACAACGCGGCAGCTGAAAGAGATGATACAATGAAAAAAATTCTTACGGGCGTTATTGTTAAAATTTCAGGCCCCGTTATTGATGTAAAATTTGATGAGAACGAAACTCCGCCCATTAACGCTTTACTGAGCGTTGAGGGTACAGGTAAGCATATGGAGGTTGCCGCACATGAGAGTGCGGGACTTGTAAGAGCCGTTGCACTTGATGCTCCCGAGGGACTTTACTGCGGAATGAAGGTCATTACGGACGGCTCAGGTATAACCGTTCCCGTAGGTGATGAGGTTGTCGGCAGAGTTGTTGATGTTCTCGGCAGACCCATTGACGGCAAGGGAGATATAAATGCAAAGCAGTATCTTCCCATTCACAGGTCTGCTCCGTCGCTTAGTCAGCAGAAGCCTGCAACCGAGCAGCTGGTTACCGGTATCAAGGTTATTGACCTTTTAGTTCCCTATGCAAAGGGCAGTAAAATCGGTCTTTTCGGCGGTGCGGGTGTAGGTAAAACAGTTCTTATAATGGAAATGATACACAGTATCGCTGTCAATCACGGCGGTTATTCCGTATTTACGGGCGTTGGTGAGAGAAGCCGTGAGGGTAACGAGCTTATGACGGAAATGACACAAAGCGGTGTTATCAACAAGGCAATACTTGCCTTCGGTCAGATGAATGAGCCGTCAGGCTCAAGAATGAGAGTTGCCATGACGGGACTTACCATGGCTGAATATCTCAGAGACGAGAAAAAGCAGGATGTGCTTTTGTTTATTGATAATATCTACCGTTTTGTTCAGGCAGGTAATGAGGTAAGTGCTCTGCTCGGCAGACTTCCGAGTGCGGTTGGTTATCAGCCCACCTTGGCACAGGAATTGGGTGAAATTGAGGAGCGTATTGCTTCAACAAAGGACGGCTCAATTACCTCAGTTCAGGCAGTTTATGTGCCGGCGGACGACCTTACGGACCCTGCCCCCGCAACGGTATTCACACATCTTGATGCAACCACAGTTTTGTCGAGAGCTATTGCAGAGCAGGGAATATATCCTGCAGTTGATCCGCTTGAATCCTCGTCAACAATGCTTCAGCCCGAAACCGTAGGCGAGACACACTACCGTGTTGCAAGAGGTGTTCAGGAGTGCTTGCAGAGATATGCAGACCTTAAGGATATTATTGCAATCTTAGGTATGGAGGAGCTTTCCGCAGAGGATAAAAAGACAGTTTACCGTGCAAGAAAAATACAGAAATTCCTCTCTCAGCCCACTCATGTTGCAAAAGCGTTCACAGGTCAGGACGGCTGCTTTGTGTCACTTGAAGACACAATAGAGGGCTTCAGAAAAATAATTGACGGTGAAGCAGATTCAATTCCCGAAAACGCATTTTTTATGGTAGGAACCTTTGAGGATGCCGTAAAAAAGGCTGAAACTATGGCGAAAGACTGATAGTTATGGAAAATACATTCAGAGTTGAAATATATACCCCCGACAGAAATTTTTTCAGCGGGGATATCGAATCGCTTGTATGCAACTGTGTTGACGGTGAAATATGTGTGCTGAAAGGTCACACACCTATGATTATGGCAATAGACATAGGCTGTATAAAGGTAAAGCAGAACGGCGAATGGAAAACGGCTGTCTGCGATGCGGGCTTCGGTGAGGTTAAAAACAATCTCGTACGGCTTTTCGTGGGTGAAACCGAATGGATGCAGAACCTCGAACAGGCAAAGGCAGAAATTGCCCGTTTGCGAGAAGAAGAAAAAGCACGCGAAAAGGAAAGTCTCAGAGTGCATAACGAAAATGCCATCGCACTTGCCCGTACCGTGGCAGAGCTTAATAAGAAAAATTAAGAAAATATCATTAAATGAAAAGCTGTAAAAAACTTTCGTTTTTTACAGCTTACTTACTTTCTATGGGGCAGGAAAAATGATGCAGAATGAATAAACCGAGCAAAAGCAACACGAATGTATTGTTTTTGGTTTCCCCGACGGCATACAAGTGTACATCAAGTGGCGAGGTTTATTTATAGCATAAAACTTGTTTTATGCGGTCTGCGCATTTTTTACCATACAAAATTATCGTATGAAAGGTGATTTATAACCGTGCCCGATGCTTCTATCATTGTGGTGTAGAAAATAACCAGATCGAGATTGAGGTCTATTTCAATCTGCATAATCATTTTCTGTGTCATACTCACAATGCGGTTTGATGCACATTCTATGATACAGGTGATTTCGTTGCCCGTGTAGTTTATATCGAACTGATACTGCTTCATATCAAGCACGGGGACATACTGTGCTATCGAGTTAGCAATAGGCTCTCTCTCAACGGGAGTCATAATTTTGCCGAACTGACTTGTTTTAGGCTCGGGATTTAAGGTGTCTGCAACGGTAAGCACCAATTTATAATATGCACCGTTTGTGTAGCATGCGGCAGATGTGATTATTGAATAATCGGTGATTTCACAGGCGTAATCCTCACCGAAAACGGGGAAGTATTCACGCACGCTTATGTCGTCATAGGGCTGAACGGTGGTGTTATAGTCAAGGTTATCGTTGTTCTGAATAACCTCGGAGGCAACAAGATGCAGAATTCTGTCTGCAAGCTGTAAGCCGCCGTTACCTGCTTTAACATCGCTTATTTCCTGATGTGAGGTACAGGTAAAGCCCGGACAACGCAGCTTTACATCGTTTACCGCTTTTGCATACATATCGGCAACCTCTTCTTTAGACATTGCAACGCTTCTGTAGTCTGAATTTACGGTGATGCCTGAAAAATCGGCAGGATCTGTTGTTGTTTCAACGGGAACGGTTGTTCCCTCGGGGGTGGGATTGACAGTATCGGTATTTGTTCCGTTTTCACCGACGGTTGTGGATTCAAGATCCTCAACCTTAACCAATCTGTAGCCGCAGGAAGAAACACTAAGACATAAAATAAGTGTCATACACAATGCAATAAATCTTTTAATTTTCATCTTATTTCCTCCGTTACTATATAATATCAAAAAACAAGCCGCATAATATGCGGCTTGCATTTACTGTCTTTTAGCCTTACCGCCGTCTCTGTAATACTGAGTGTGGGTTATGGGATGCTTTGTTGTGTCCCAGATTTCCTGTGCAACGGGAGCCCATTCGTAGGCAAAATCGTCACAACGCGAGCAAAGAACATCAACATCCTCTTCGTTAATAAGGTTAGTGGACTTAGCACCTGTCTTCTTTACAATCTCACGAAGCTTTTCGGGATTTTCAAGCATAGGACAAGGTCTTAAATGATTGTCATTGAAGGGCTGTCCCTTACGGTATTCCGTAAAGAGGGGATTTTTAAGAGCCTCAAGAATTGTGTGAGTGCGGATATTTGAGTCTGAGTAGTGGATGAAAACACAAGGCTCAATATCACCTGCGGAGTTGACATGGAAATAGTTTCTGCCTGCCGCAATACATCCGCCAACATATTCACCGTCATCCTGGAAATCAATAACAAACATAGGCTTGCCTGTTTTTGAATTTCTCATTTTACGAAGCCAGAAATACATATATTTTCTCTGTGCGGGAGTGGGAATAAGCTCCTTGTCCGCACCGTGACCTACGGGCATATAGTTGAAATACCACGCGTACTTAACACCGTTTTCAATCATAAGGTCAATAAAGGCATCGCTTGTTACATAATCAAGGTTCTGTCTTGTGTAGCATACGGAGATACCGAAAAGACACTTGTTTCTCTTGAGAGTTTCCATAGCCTCAATAGTTCTCTTGTATGCACCCTCACCTCGTCTGAAATCGTTGCTTTCTTCAGTTCCTTCAATGCTTAAAGCAAAGGCAAGGTTGCCGGCTTCTCTGACCTGTTCACAGAACTTATCGTCAATAAGAGTGCCGTTTGTGTATGCCATAAAAGCACAGTCGGAGTGCTTTTTGCAAAGACGGATGATGTCATTCTTTCTGATAAGAGGCTCACCGCCCGTGAACATATAAAAATGTGTGCCCAGAGCCTTTGCCTGAGAAATAACCGAATCCATTTCCTCAAAGGTGAGATTCTGCTTGTGACCGTATTCCGCCGCCCAACAGCCCTTGCACTTGAGGTTACAGGCTGAGGTGGGATCTATAAGAATCTGGAAAGGAATGTTGCAATCGTATTTTTCTCTGTTTGCTCTGACCTCTTTTGTTCCGAAATAGCCTGCTTCAACACCGAGAGAGAGAAGCACACGCTTGATTATGGAACGGTCAACATCGTTTAAGATGCTTTTGCCGAGCTTAACATATATGTTGTCGGGATCTGCCGCACCTGCTTTGAGCTTGGGGAAGTTTTCGGCAGGGAAGAGCTTTCCTGCGAAAAGCTTTTCAGCGTAATTGAGCATATTGACAAATGCATCCTCGGGACGCTTATCTATATATTTCAGTACCCCGTCTATAGCAACAGATGCTAACGATACCACGGCTTTCTTTTTAAATGACATCAGAAATTCTCCTATCGGGCAATAATACATTATATTATAGTACCACAAAAAGTATTATTTGTAAATATGCAAAATATGATAATCACTTTTTTGAAAAAAGGGAAAATGTTGTAAAAATTGTACGGATAAATGTAATATTATGCTACAAATAACTTGATTAAAACTCATTAAGTATGTTACTATATATAAGTATTATTATGTAAACAGGATGTATTTGTTATGAATTCAAAAAAATTGGTTTTTTCTATTTTTACGGTGCTTATTTTGCTGATGTCTTTGCTGTTGCCCGCAGCGGCTTCTCAGGTCGAGGAAACAACGGCTTCAACAGAAGAAAACGGACTTGCAGAGATGCCAATGTATGACCTTGTTATAAATAACCCGGACGGACGCACGGTGGGTGTGTGCTTCAGAGGCTTATGGCACGAATATCCCGAAAATTCTCTTGCAGGAATTGAAGCTGCCGCAGAAACAGGTATTGATTTTGTTTTTGCTGATGTTAAGAAAACCTCAGACGGTGTGCTTATACTTTTTGCGGATGCTTGGGCTAACAGAATGCTCGGTGTTGATAAGAATATTGCCGAAATGACATATGCGGAGATAAGTGAGTATTATCTTTCAGAAGGCTCGGGCGGAATATCCGCTGAGAAGTCTGAGTACAAGGTGTCAACACTCAGAGAGGCACTTGAAAGCTCAAGAGAAAATAACTTCTTTTTAATGCTCGGCTGTGAAGCTCAGCTTCTCGCTGATGTAACGGCACTTTTATCGGAAACACGCACTCTCACCTCAACCGTTGTTTACTGTGAAGACAGCGTAAAGAATATAAACAATGCACTTGACGGATGTGAAGACCGCCCCTTTATTATGGGTGCTAAGCAGGGAAATGTAATTTTTGCAATATATTCATATATCGAGAATGCGGCAGACAGTAATTTTACGGGTGTAAATCTTAAAACCACAAACAGATACGGAATTAATTTCTACCGTTCTCTTTTAAGTCTTTTTGACGGTAAGCTTCGTGCAATGGCAAATCCAACGGATTCTGCAACCTGCGGAGTGCGTGAGGACAGCGTAAAGTGGTGGGATGACCTCATTTCAAGAGGCTATTCGGTTATTATGACAAACACTCCCGACCTCTTTGTTGAATACCTCTCCGACTGTGATACGGCAAGAGAGAGACTCGAAAAGCTCTATGAAAAGTATACAAAGGACTGGTCTCTTCCCGAGTTTGCATCAACAACTCTAAACGATTATTTCAAGGCATATAACGATGCAATAGCCGAAAGCGAAGCAATTTTTGCAGACGCTTCCTCTTCCTTACAGGATATAAACGATGCTGCCGCACATCTTCAGAAGGCGGTTGATGATATAAATCTCAATTTTGAGGCACTTGAGGACGGAACTGCAGGCACGACCGTAACCGTACCGAGAATACTTCTTTGCATTGCTGCGGCAGCGGTTGTTATTGCCGTACAGATATATTTCTACAAAAAAAGAGCAAAATAAAAATTTTTTGAACAGGGTGGGGATTTTATGATGAAAATTTTATTTGCCGTGATTTGCCTCGTTGTTATGAGTATAACTCCGTTTTTTGTCAAGGCACAGATGAACGGACCGTGTGCAAAATCAATGCTTCTTAAAATGACGGGGGCAACGGGCTATGTTGCCATAGGTCTTTTAGGTGTCCGGCTTTCGGGCGACGGCTTTTCCGTATTCGATATGGTTTTGCTCGGAGCGCTGATAGCCTCGTGGATAGGCGATCTGTTTTTGCACTCAACAAAAATGTGGAGCATTGTTGTGGGCTTCTTCGGCTTTTTATCTGCTCATTTTTTCTTTATTGCGGCATACAGTACAGAGATTGCCGTATTGAATCCCGGGCAGAGCTTCTTTGTCCCCTGGCAGATAGCGGTTGTTCTTGTGTTAGTTGTGCTGTTCCTTGTTTTCTCTGCAAGAAGCGGTTTCAGCTTCAGCGGAATTATCAAGGTCGGTATTGTTTTCTACGGTGCTGTTATCACAACTATGATGTGTAAGGCAATTCAGTTGGGCTATTCGGTTATTTCGGCAGGTGTTGAAAATGCAGTTGTTACAGCAGTTGTTTCAATAGCCGGTGCGATACTTTTCTGTATTTCTGACTTTTCAATATCAATTCTTATGTTTGTTGACGGGGCAAAGAAGAACATCCCCCTTAAAATGTTCAATATGTTTACATACTTTGCAGCAGAGCTTCTTTTGGCTTCGCTTACATTGCTTATATAACAGAGGGTGAAAATATGGCTTACGATTTTTCTTTTGTGCCCGACAGAACCGGTACCGGCTCAATAAAATGGACAGACGAATATAAAGGCTCGTTCCCTTTTTCCGTTGCCGATATGGAGTGGCGGACGGCTCCCGCAATAAGAAAGGCACTTTCCGATTTTGCACAGAACGGCTTTTACTGCTACACCGCACCCGATGAAAAATACCGCTCGGTTGTGTGTGACTTTATGAAGCGCAGACACAACTGGGAAATTTCACCCGAATGGATAGTGTGCACCTACGGTATAGTAAGTGCGATACACACGGCAGTCAAGACCTTCACGAATGCGGGGGAGGGGGTTATCATCCAGCCTCCCGTATACCACCATTTCGCTCAGGCGGTAACGCTTAATAAAAGGCTTCTTGTAAACAATCCTCTTGTTCTGACAGACGGCAGATATGAAATGAATTTCGCAGAGCTTGAAGAGCTTTGCCGTGACGAAAACAACAAGATGCTCATTTTATGCTCACCGCACAACCCCGTAGGCAGAGTGTGGACAAAGGAGGAGCTTACAAGAGTTGCCGAAATCTGCTATGAAAATTCCGTTATTCTTGTATCAGACGAGATACATTTCGACATAACAAAAAATCCCCACACGGTGCTGACATCAATAGACAAAAAATACAACGGAAACACAATAATCTGCACAGCCGCTTCAAAGAGCTTCAATATTGCGGGGCTGGGCACATCGAATATAATTATTGCAAACGAAAAGCTCAGAGAAGCCTTTGAGCAGATGCTCGAAATTGACGGCTACGGCTGTATAAACGCCTTTTCATATCCCGCGCTGCTGGCAGCCTACACCGAGTGTGACGAATGGCTTGACGAAATGAACAGCCGTATTCAGAGCAATTACAAGATACTTGCAGAGTTTGTCCGTGAGTATATGCCGGAAGCGTTTTTATCGCCCTTGGAGGGCACATATCTTGCGTGGCTTAATGTTTCTGCTCTCGGAATTGAAGACGAAAAATTAGTTGACTTTTTCGCAGAAAAAGCAGGGGTTGTGCCGAGTGCCGGTTATGTTTTCGGCGAAGAGGGCAAGGGCTTTATAAGACTTGACATTGCCGTTCCCGAAAGGGTGCTTACCGATGCTCTCGAAAGAATGAAGAATATATTGTAAAATTATATGCCAAAAGAAAGTGGCTGTAAAAAAACGAAAGTTTTTTTACAGCCACGGCTTTTTTAGGGGGCAGGAAAAAATGCGCAGAATGAGTAAACCGAGCAAAAACAACACATTTGTGTTGTTTTTGGTTTCCCCGACAGCGTACAAAGGTACGCCGAGGGCGAGGTTTGCTTATAGCATAAAACTTGTTTTATGCG
>JAFXAK010000041.1 GCA_017517135.1 Clostridia bacterium | reverse complement strand
GACCTTGACATTCAAAATCAATCCGCCCAAAACAACAGTTGCTTCGCTTACCGCAGGAACAAAGAGTATAACCGTTAACCTTAATAAGCAGACAACGCAGACAACAGGTTATCAGATTCAGTACTCAACCAACAAGGATTTCACAGACGCAAAGACTAAGACTATCACAAGCAACAGCACGGTAAAAACAACATTAAGCTCTCTTAGCTCAGGAAAGACTTACTATGTAAGAGTAAGAACATATAAGACTGTAAACGATGTGAAATACTATTCCGGATGGTCAGCATACAAGTATGTTAAAACCAAATAAAAGTAACACAGCTGTGCAGACACAAAAATCTGCACAGCTGTGATTTTTTTGTATATAGGAAATTATCTGTATTTGTGGGCAATTCGCTGAATTATTCGGTAAAATATATTCCATTTCAAAAATATGAAATAATCCTGACGGATTGCGAAATTTTCTGCAAAAGCAGAAAGTGAAATAAAATCCGCCTCATATTTGCGAAGCAAATATTTCACATTACGAAGTAATATTTTACTCGCCGAAGGGCACATCGTTGTGCCGTAGACACACTTCATTGACGAAGTCACTTCATTTGCCGTAAGGCAACTTCATTTTATGTCCGCTTCACGGACAATGAAGTTGACAGCTATCTGTCAAACGAAGTACTTGCTCTGCTCGTAACGAAGTTATGTCCTGCGGACATAAACACAAACAAAAAAGACCTGCATTTGCAAGTCTCTTTTGTTTGGTGCGAGTGTTCATAAGGGATTATAAATTAAGTAACTGTTTCTTTTTTTCGTCAAACTCTTCCTGGGTTATAGCGCCCATATCAAGAAGCTCTTTGATTTGTTTAAGATCTCCAAGATTGCATAGTTGGATTGTTTGTCCATTCATATTTGACTTGTTTGCTTTTTCCATACAGTCCATAAGGTACATTCTGATTTCATCAGCATTTTTTAATAGATTTATATTATATTTGATTCCGTTCCCTTTAATTTTTAAACCATGGAGTTTTGTTGATTGTACAATTTTAATGTCTTTGACAAAAAACTCCTTTACAACTTTTTTACAATTTTTGCAAATAATTTTTTCATCGGTTACTGTTAAAGAGTGCTTTTTATCGATAAAATAAAGCATGCTCACAATAAGCCAGAGTGCAAACGGAATTACCCAAATTCCAAATTCTATGTAGTAACATCTTGCAGTATATTCAATATAGTTAGTATCTGCAAAATAATAAGAACCCTTAAAACAATCTATATTAAATGTGTTTTCAATAAGGTTTCCCAAAGCCCAGTCCGCATCTTCTCTTGCTTCTACTACTTCTGAATTGTCATAATAGTATCCACCATAAGAACCGGAAATTTTTGAGAGATTGTAATAATCATACATTTTTTCAACAAGATTATCGTAATCTCCCTGTATATTATTAAATTCATCTGTAACAGCAAGTGTTGAATTAACGGCAAACTCTTGGATTTCTTTATATTTTGAAAAATCAGCAACTGTAATAACAATTAAAGCTATCAAAGTAACTGCTATTACACCCCATACAATACCAATTAATTTATTAAATTTAATTTTTACACTATTAATAATTTTTTCCATATTAGCCATCTCCTTAATAAAAATATACAATTACAAGTATTTGCGAAAAATCCAAACTCCTTTCCGATGTAGCGACTTTTTATTTTTTTTCGCGAAATAAAAAAGTGCGCCAACCGAAGTCAACGCACTGAAAACGCAAACTCCGATTGTCGCCAAACAAATTAAAATAGAATTAGAGCATCTCTGCCACGCTATTTTGTGGAGTTCGCAGTTTTACCACATATATTAACGTGACAGAAAAAGGGTATAATTATCCCTAAAAAGAAAAAGATACCGCTAATTCTACTATTCTAATTTGTTTGGCACGATTAGTATAACACAAAAGTTTACGTGATTTCAATACTTTAACAAAAAATCCCACTTGACATCTTTGCAGTTTAGAACTGAAAGTGTCATAGTGGGTTACATACTTTGATATAAAGGTATAAAAAATTGAGTATTCACAGGTCAAATCCTTTATGAATACTCAATATGGTGGGAGAAGGTGGATTCGAACCACCGAAGTCGTTGACAACAGATTTACAGTCTGCCCCCTTTGGCCGCTCGGGAATTCTCCCCTATTAAATTAAAATGGAGCTGGTGGACGGACTCGAACCCCCGACCTGCTGATTACAAATCAGCTGCTCTACCAACTGAGCTACACCAGCGCATTGCATCTCAACAACGCAAGATGTACTATATCACATTTTTTCGGTGTAGTCAAGACTTTTTTTAAATTTGATAAAAAATTTTTTAATTTATTTTTATGTTTTCAGTAGCAAAAAGAGATGTTTTGTATTAAAATGTAAATATCAATAAAAATTCATTGCTTGTTAAACAATCACGCGAAGCGTGCAGGTAACCATCCTTAGGGTGTATGAAAAGGGGGATGTTTTTGGTTGTTAATATGTCGAAAGGCAATGTAGGGAAGCTTTTGCTGAGCTTTTCGCTGCCGATGCTCATAAGCAACTGCTTTCAGCAGATGTATAATATGGCGGACAGTATTGTTGCGGGTAAATATGCGGGGCTTACTGCTCTTGCGGCGGTCGGGGCATCATATCCCATAACAATGATTTTCATAGCTGTGGCTTCGGGCTTCAGTATCGGTGCTACTGTTATTATTTCCCGTTTTTTCGGGGCGGAAGAATTTTCAAAGATGAAGACGGCAATCTTTACCGCTGTAACCTCGGCTCTCGGGATAGCACTTGTTTTTACAGCCGTGGGCGTGGGCTTCAGCGATAAAATGCTCGAAATATTAAAAACCGATGCGGCAATTATGGCAGACAGCGCAGTCTATCTTGATATTTACTGTTGGGGACTTGTTTTTCTGTTTTTGTATAACATAGTAACAGGTATTTTTACGGCAATGGGAGACTCAAAAACACCTCTTGTGTTTCTTATAGTTTCATCTGTCAGCAATATAATTTTTGATGTGATTTTTGTAAGAAATCTCAGTATGGGTGTTGCAGGTGTTGCGTGGGCAACATTTTTATGTCAGGCGGTATGCTCGCTCGGTGCATCTTTTGTTTTGTATATAAGACTTCGCCATATGACCTTGGGTGTTAAGTTCCGTATATTTTCTTTCGGTATGCTGAAAACAATCTCGCATATCGCAATCCCGAGTATTTTACAGCAAAGCTTTGTATCTGTGGGCAATCTTTTTATACAGGGTATTATCAATTCCTTCGGCTACGCTGCAACGGGCGGATATTCTGCCGCAATAAAGCTTAACACTCTCGCAATAAGCTCCTTTTCAACAATGAGCTCGTCGATATCCTCGTTTACATCCCAGAATGTGGGTGCAAAAAAATACAGCCGCATAAAAGAGGGCTTCAGGTACGGTGCGATAATCGTGTGCTGTACTGCTACGGTTTTTACGCTTGTTTTTCTTATATTTAACCGTTCGCTTATCAGTATTTTTCTTGAAAATACCGCAGATGAATCAGCCGAGGCACTTAAAATCGGTATGCGTTTTCTGCTTATCTGCTCACCATTCTATCCCTTTATCTGCTTGAAGCTTACTGCCGACGGTGTTCTCAGAGGCACGGGAAATATGTCGGGCTTTATGTTTGCAACCTTTCTTGATTTAATTCTGAGAGTTGTGCTTGCCTACATTTTATCAAAGCCCTTCGGCACGGACGGTATATGGTTCTCGTGGCCTATAGGCTGGGTGAGTGCAACCGTAGCTTCCTTGATTTTATACAAAACCGGCAAATGGCGAAAAATGACTGACTCTGAATGATGTAAAAATAAGGGATTTATTTTCTGCGGAAAATAAGCCCCTTTATGCTGCCGTGAAAAAGCTTGCTTCAGATGTTTTGTCATCAGATATTTTCAATTTTTTACATAGTCTTTTTTTCGGCATCTTATTGTATAATAGAGATGATTATGTTATATTAATATAGGACAAAGTATTTATATAAATTTAAATAAAACAAATGAAAAGGAGAGTATATATGAAAAAGATATTGTCTGTATTTGTGATGCTGCTTGTTTGTGCGTCAATGCTTTGTATCAGCATTTCAACAGCATCAGGCTCTGAACTGACAGATGTACCTAAGGTTGTTGCATTAAAGGTTTCTTACTACAGCAAGGCAAGTGCAACCGAGGCTAATTTTGCAGGTTATCTGTACGGAGGTACTGAAATTGCGGCAACTGAATATAACAGCTCCTTTTCCGTATTCAATTACAACGGTGAGGAGTATTATATTCTCAATACCAGACTTAATGATGTTGTCAGATATGTTGTGAGCGAAACGGCACAGATGAAAGAAAGTGCCGATGAAGCATCTGCAACCCTTGCACAGCTTTACTGGTCAACACCTCTTACGCTTTTAGGCTTTGAAAAGGACGGATACTATTTTTGTGAATATAACGGCACACGGGGATATGTTGAAGCATCAGCAGTAGGTTATGTTGTAAAAATGAAAACAGCAATATCTTCAAGTCTGTACTCATATGCAGCAGCAGATGCCGATGTTTTGACAAGATACACTCCTGTAAAAGAGGTTGTTGTTCAGTACAAGGGGGATAACTGGGCAAGAGTTGAGTATGACGGCTATATGGGATATACTTTCGTAAGCAACTTAAAATATCCTGTATATAAGCTGAACGGAAAAATATATTCCACACCTGAAAATCTGCAGAAGAGTGTTTCAGCGGCAACGGTATCCGAGCAGGTTTCGCTTATGGCAGTAAACAAGGAAACAGACAGTGCTATGATTCAGAATTCTGCAGGAGAAATATATTGGACAAAAGCATCTTCACTTACTTCAACTAAGACATATACACAAAAATATGTCTGCAACAGCACAGAGACTCTGTATAAGGAAGCATCGGTTGATTCCGAAAGTTTTATGATCAGGTATATGGAAAAGGTAATGGTAGGCGAAACCATTACAGAATCATCGTCAGGCTCCTGGGTTGAGGTTAAATACAATGATGATATTTATTATGTATGGATTGCAGCCGGAGAGGTTCCTTTTACTGACACCGAAAGTAAATATACCTATGTGGGCGACACAATATACGCACAGGAAGTTTTAGATCTTGCGAAAGAAATTGCACTTGAATGGGAAACCGTGTATACATTTGCCGAAAGCGAAGGCAATCCTGATAAAAACGGACGTCGTCAGTTTGACTGTTCTGGTTTTGTTTCATATGTTCTTGATACTGTAATGAAAAAATACAATCCTGTATATGATATTTCATCGGGATTGGCAACTATGTATTATGAAACAGACAGTGTATATAATGCAGGTTATAACGGAGAATTCAAGGTGCAGGATATTGAGCCTGAAAATATGAGGCCCGGAGACATTCTGTTTTTTGATGCAGATGATAACGGAATTGTGGATCATTGTGCTATATACCTTGGTAACAATGAATTTGCCCATTCCGTGAAATCCTTTGAAACAGGTGTTATGATTGCCCTTATGGATAAGGCAAGAGCAGACACATTGGTAAGTGTCAGAAGATTTACTCCCGAAAAAGTTACCGAAGCGAACAAAATACGCTGTACAGTTGAATACGGTAAGCTGTATGCGGAAAAAGATTTAGCCTCGGCAGTACTTTATGAGTTCGGAAAAAATGAAAAGCTTACAGTACATTTTACAAACAGCGATAATTGGGCATATGTTACCATCAACGGTAAAAAAGGCTTTATGCTTATAAAAAATATCGGTGATTTCATTTTCCCTGATGCTCCTGAAATCAGCATAAAGCTTTCCGACGGCAGACCGAAAATCAGCTGGGGTGCAGTTGACAAGGCAACAAAATACAGCATCTACCGTTCAGAAAGCCTTAACGGAACATACAAATGTATAAAAACACTTGAAGATTTATCGTATACAGATTTATACAGCGGACTTGAGTACGGCAAAAATTACTACTACAAGGTAAAAGCAAGAAATGACAACGGATATTCCGTATACAGTAATTGTGTAACAATAGCTCCGCTCGATAAGCCTGTTATATCCGTTACTCTCTCAGGCTTCGATCCGAAAATCAGCTGGAATACAGTTGACGGTGCAACAAAATACAATGTATACCGTTCAACTGCTCTCAGCGGCACCTATAAATTAATAAAAACCACCACGAGTCTGTCATACACAGACACAAGCAGCGCTTTGATTGACGGAAAAATTTACTACTACAGAGTAAAAGCAGTAAATTCAAACGGTTCTTCTGCCTACAGCCTTGCGGCAAAAAAGCTTCTTCTGACTAAGCCCGTTGTTTCAGCCTCACTTTCAGACGGTTATGCAAAAATCAGCTGGAAAGCAGTACCCGGTGCAACAAAATACTGGGTTTACCGCAGCACAGCAGAAAACGGAGCATATAAATGTATTGCAACCGTGACAGGCACATCCTGTACGGACAAGAGTGCAGGACTTGTGAAAGGCACAGCATACTATTATAAAATAAAAGCAGTAAGTGACAGCGGAAATACCGATTTCAGTAACTGTGTAAAAGCAGTTCCGCTCGGCAGGCCGTCAGCCTCTGCAGTTCTCACTTCTTCAAATAACCCGAAAATCAGCTGGAAGGCAGTTGACGGTGCAACAAAGTACAGTATCTACCGTTCAGCTACTCTTGACGGAACATACAGATTAATAAAAACAACAACGGCACTGTCATATACCGACACAAGCAGCGCACTCACAGACGGTAATATGTATTACTATAAGGTAAAGGCAAGAAATGCTGACGGGCTTTCAAAAAGCAGCAGTATTGCAAAAATCTTGCTTCTCAGTAAGCCCGTTGTTTCAGCCTCACTTTCAGACGGTTATGCAAAAATCAGCTGGAACGCAGTATCGGGTGCAACGAAATACTGGGTTTACCGCAGCACAGCAGAAAAAGGAACATATAAATGTATTGCAACCGTAACAGGCATATCTTGTACGGACAAAAGCTCATCACTTGTGAAAGGTACAAAGTATTACTATAAGGTAAAAGCAGTAAGCAATGGCGGAAATACCGATTTCAGCAACTGTGTAAAAATGGCACCTTTGGCGAGACCTGCAGTTTCTGTTGTTCTTACTTCTGCAGTTAACCCGAAAATCAGCTGGAAAGCAGTTGACGGTGCAACAAAATACAGTATCTACCGTTCGGCTACCATTGACGGAACATATAAATTAATAAAAACAACAACGGCATTGTCATATACCGACACAAGCAGCGCACTCACAGACGGTAATATGTATTACTATAAGGTAAAGGCAAGAAATGCTGACGGATTTTCTGCAAGCAGCAGTATTGCGAAAATACTTATTCTCAACAAAGCAGTAATTTCCTCATCACTTTCCGATGGCAGACCGAAAATCAGCTGGAAAGCAGTACCCGGTGCAACAAAGTACAGTGTTTACCGTGCAGAAAGCAAGAGTGGAGAGTATAAGTGTATTATTACCGTTACAGCTTTGTCGTATGTTGATAAAAGCACAGCTCTTGAGAAAGGTAAGACATATTATTATAAAGTAAGAGCAAGAAGCGACAGCGGATATGCTGATTACAGCGGCTATACAGCGGTAGCACCGCTCGGCAAACCAACGGTTACATCGTCTCTTTCCAACGGCAATCCGAAAATCAGCTGGAAAGCCGTTACGGGAGCAACAAAATACAGCATTTACCGTTCAGACAGCCTTAACGGCACATATAAATTAATAAAAACCACCGAAGGACTGTCATACACAGACACAAGCAGTGCTCTGGTGAACGGAAAAGCCTACTATTACAAGGTAAAAGCAGTAAGCGCAAAGGGATATTCTGCATCAGGCAATGTTGTGTATAAAAAAGTTGCAAGATAAATAGTGCAGCTTATCGGCAAATAACTGAGATGTGAAATTTTTATGTTTCACATCTCTTTTTTACCAATAAACACAAAAAGAATATAATAATTGTTGACTTTTATGTGTTCAATTTGGTATATTATATTATTATAACAGACGGAGGTGTCTTATGATACTCGGAATTATTAACGGCTGGGAAGAGGGCAATTTTAAGGCGGTTGCCGAAAAAAAGCTTGATGCTGTAGAATTTTGTGTCAACCATAATTACGACAGTGCCGAGGTTCTTTCCAAGGCACAGGATATAAAAGCATACAGTGAAAAATATAATGTAAAGGTAGGCTCAATAGGCCGTTGGGGGATGGACAGAATTCTCGAAAACGGCGAAATTGATGAAGAAGCCTTTATGCACGATAAAAATCTTGTTGACTTGGCTTCTGCAGTCGGCTGCCCTGTGTACAATGTGGGGATAAACGACATTGAAGAGAGAAGCTTTTACGATAATTGTCAGAGTGCAATAAAATATCTCTCCCGTCTTATCGATTATGCAAGAGACAAGAATGTAAAAATATGTGTATATAACTGCCGTTGGAGTAACTTTGTGTATGAAGACAAGGCATGGAGCGTTGTTTTAGGTGCATTGCCTGAGCTTGGAATCAAATATGATCCCTCGCACTGTGTTTCAGACGGCGGAGATTATATGTGGGAATTAAGTAAATGGGGAAGCAGAATAGCGCATTTCCATGTCAAGGGTATAATTATGATAGGCGATGACCATTTTGACGATCCCCCCGCAGGACTTGACACAATAAACTGGCGTGCTGTTATGGGAATGCTTTATGCAGCCGATTATAACGGTATGTTATCAATAGAGCCTCATTCGGGTGTCTGGCACGGTGCTAAGGGGCAGTGGGGTATAGATTTCACAAGAGATTTTATCCGTTCTATGATGATGCCCGAGGACTGCCTGTATGAACAGGTCGATCCCTATATGCCCTGATAGGGTTGTGCTTAGATTTTTGTTTACGGAGGAATTATGTTGGAAATATTTAATGAGATATCCGAGTTTCTTAATACACCGAGTAATTTTGTATATGTATTCAGAATCGTACTTGCGGCAGTCTGCGGCGGTATAATCGGTGTTGAAAGAACGCTTCGTCAGAAGGATGCAGGCTTCAGAACTCATATTATAGTTGCCTTCGGTGCGGCTGTGATGATGATAGTGTCAAAATACGGCTTCTTTGATGTTGTTATTTACGACAGCATTCAGCTTGACGCATCAAGAGTTTCCTCTAATATCATAACAGGCATAAGCTTCCTGGGTGCAGGTATGATCTTTGTAAAGGGCTTTTCCATAAAGGGACTTACCACCGCAGCGGGTATATGGTCAACGGCAGCCGTCGGTATGGCTATTGGCTCGGGACTTTATGTTGTAGGTGTTGTTACGGTTATTATGCTGCTTCTGGTGCAGATAATTTTCCACAAGTTCCTTATAGGCTTTGATAAGGTGCTTGCAAACGATAACTTTATACCCTGCTTCTTGCAGATAAATAACACTCCCGAATGTGTAAAGGCGATGAAGAGCTATTTCAATGCTAATAAAATTCATATTTCGGACTCGGTTGTTTCCGAGGAGAATAACATCCTCACAATTCATATGAACATCCAGTGCGGAAACGAGGTAGACCTTGACGCAGTTATGGAAAGATACCTCGAGCTCGACGGCGTACATCAGGCATTTACATTATAAAATAAACTAATACAAATAACAAACCTCGGCTAAAATGGGACACCACCCGATTTTAGCCGAGGTTTTTTGATTGGTTTTAATTAAAATAGCCGTTAAATCAGGTCATAGCTGAATTTGAAATCAGCACTTTCGCCTGCAATTCTCAGGGAAACTGTCCCTTTTACATCTTCAAGTGTATAGCTCTGCATAAGCTCGTTGAGCTTGAATTCGTGCACTATCTCGTCGTTATAAACAAGCACAATCCTGAAATTTCCCGAATTTACCGTGGTGTTATAAAGGGTTATATCAAAGCGGTTTGCAATGAGGTTTTCGTGGAATATTTCGTAAACACCCGTGAATTTATCGGATTTATAGGTCGGGAGATTGTTGAAAAGCTCATTTGATTGAACAACATTCAAAGCACCGATGTCCATATCAATGATATTGTAGTCATTGATTTTCTGCAGGATGTAAACATCTTCACCGTTGGTATCCTCAATATGCTCAAGGTCTGAATTGAACATCCATAGGGCGGCAACAGCGATGAACACAACAATGCCCACACCAAAAAGTAATTTCTTTATTTTTTGCATGGCTTATCAGTCCTCAAAAAGAATATTTATTTTTTCAGCACACTTTTTGCAGATTTTCTTTTCCTTGTATGTGATGATATCAGTAAGATTGCCGCAGAAAACACAGGAGGGCTCATATTTTCTGAGAATTATTGTATCTCCCTCAACGAATATTTCGAGTGCATCGTCTTGTGATGCGAGGTTGAGCTTTTTGCGAAGCTCCATAGGGATAACAAATCTTCCGTTTTCGTCAAATTTTCTTACAATACCTGTTGCTTTCATTTCGCATTTCTCCTTTTTGTTGTTTTTATGTGTTAAAAATACCATAAATCGCCATAAAAGTCAATAGGTTTTGCACAAAAAAAGACAAAATAATACAAAAATATATAAAATGCCATATTGAGGTAATATTGCCGAAGACATACACATATATTAAAGTATGATGAATTATGTGTGGCCTTTAATGATATTGACATCCTTCGTTTTTGCCGTGATAAACGGCTCGATGGAAGAGCTTTCCTCTGCCGTGCTTCAGGGGGCGGCGGATGCCGTGAGCTTTTGCATAAAGCTTTTGGGGACGGTATGTCTGTGGAACGGGCTTATGGAAATTGCGAAAAGAAGCTCACTTACACAGAAAATAGAAAAGCTGCTGTCACCCATATTGAAAATTTTGTTTCCCCGCTATTCAAAAACCGATGCCGCGTATCCCATCGCGGCAAACATTACGGCAAATCTCTTAGGGCTGGGCAATGCGGCAACGCCTTTAGGGATAGAAGCGATGAAAAGGATGAAAAATCACTCGCAATCCTCGGTTGCAGACTCTGAAATGATAAGATTTGTAATTATAAATTCTGCCGCCCTTACGCTCATACCCACAACGGTTGCCGCATTAAGACAGGAAATGGGAAGTAAACAGCCGCTGTCCGTTATGGGGGCTATATGGATTTCAGGCTTAGCGGCACTTACGGCAGGACTTCTTGCCCAGAGGATATGCAGTAAAATGAAAGGTAAGTGGAAAAAATGAAAAAGAATATGTATCTTGCAATCTGTGTGGCAATTTCTCTGACGGTACTGCCGCTTTGTATGTATAACAGCTCAGCTGATGTAAAGGACAAGACCGTCATTTCGCAGATGTCATCAACACAGACAACAACTCAGCCTGAGAGCGAGAGCGAAAGTAACATTCCGGAAACAACGGAAAAAGACAGCACTCAGGCGGAACAGGAAATGATATGTATATATCTCAGTGATAAAAAAGAAACTCTGACCTTGCCGTTGCACGATTACATAATCGGAGTTGTTGCGGCTGAGATGCCTGCAGCATACGAAAATGAAGCACTCAAGGCACAGGCGGCGGCTTCAATTACTCTTGCCAGAAGAAAAATGCAGACCGCAGGCGATACGGACGAGCTTGACGGTGCGGTTATTACAACAAATTCAAAAAAGGATCAGGGCTATATGAGTGTTGACAAAATGCGTGAACGGTGGGGCGAGGAGTTCGATACTTACTACGAAAAAATAGCCGCGGCAGTAGATGAGGTGTATTCTTATCAGATAGAATATGAGGGAGAGCCTATTGTGGCGGCATTTCACGCTATAAGCACAGGTCTGACGGAGTGTGCCGAAAATGTGTGGGAGGAAAAAAAGGACTATCTTGTGAGCGTTGAAAGTGAGGGTGATAAGCTTTCTTCCACCTATGAGAGTACGCTGTCTTTAAGCGGAGAAAAATTAGAAGAGTATCTGAATGATGCAACGGGCTTTAAGAGCAGGGGAAAAGAGAGTGAGTGGATAGGGGAGTGTGAATATACCGAGGCGGGTACACTTGTAAGCGTTGAAATCTGCGATGAGGTTTTCACGGGTGCCGCTCTTCGTGAAATACTCTCCTTGAGAAGTGCCGCAATGGAGATCGATTTTGCAGACGGCGAGTTTGTTTTCACCGTCAAGGGCTACGGACACGGTGTGGGACTGTCCCAATACGGTGCCGATTATTATGCCCGTCAGGGCTACACCTGGCAGGAGATAATAGCACATTATTATCCCGGCACACAGCTTGAACAGATATAAATTCTTGACTTTTCTCTTTTCAGATATTATAGTAATTGTATAATGTAATAAAAGGAGAGAAAAGAAAATGTTTGAAGCATTAAGAAGCTTTATCTGTATGGTCTTGTCCTTCCTTATGGGCTTTTCCACTTTCCCTGTCTCTTTCTTCCCCTGTAAGAATCAGACGGATTTTGTAATTGAAGCAGGTGCTTTTACTGAAAATGAATTTCTGCTGAACGGTGAAAAAACAGCTATATCTGTTGACGGAAATTATATCCTTGATGAAAACGGATACCTTGTTGCAGACGAAAAAGTTACCGTAAATTTCACGGATGCATACTGCGGTTGGTTTAATTACTACGGTATTGAATATTCCTCAGACTCTGCCATTAAGGGGACAATCAGCTACAACGCAGGTGTAAAGGAAATAAAAGAGGACTTTTTCCTTGAAAAGAGTGCAGACGAAAAGCAGTTTTTCTCCTTTATTGACGGTTATTTTAAGTCAGTCAAGGGTAATAAAATTAATTCAATAACATTTCAGCCGCTTGAAAACGAGAGTATGAAAATAAAGCTTTCGGGAATTGCCGTCTTTAACCGTGAGGTTGCAGCCGAAGAGGTTTTCCTTTCGGATGAAAACTATAAAATCGGCGTAAACCTTGTATGGGGCGGTGCCTTGAGCTACCTTGAGGACCTCAATTCGTCAGTTCAGGCAGTAATTGTTGACGGCAGAACATATGTTGATTCCAATGCTGCCGAAAAATACTCTGCCAAGAGCGTGAATAATAATGTAAACCTTATCAATGCAAACGATACGGGCAGACTTGTTCAGCAGTCCTATTACGGTATAGGTAATTCTGAGCAGTATGAATCCGCAATATATAACGACACGCTGTGGAATTATAACCCCGTTCAGGGCGGTAATCAGTATAACGAGAGCAGTAAAATCGTTGATTTGCGCATCGACGAAAACAGTATATATATAAAATGCCGTCCGCTTGACTGGGCAAAGTCAGCCGAGTATATCACCCCCTCGTATATGGAGGCTACATATTCACTCGAAAATTCACTCGTTTTTGTCTCCTGCCGTTTCGTTGATTTCTCGGGCTATGATGCAGTATATACAACACAGGAAATGCCCGCATTCTATTGTATAGAGCCGTTCAACAGCTTTGTATATTACAACGGCGGTGAGCTTCACAGAGAAGACAATCTCATCTTCTGGCCGGATGCAGGCTATCCTAATTTCACATCAGATGAGCACTGGGCAGCATTCGTAGGCGAAAATGAAGACAGCTTCGGTATAGGTCTTTATGCTCCGAATGAAATCAACTTCCTTGCGGGGGTGTATGCAAGAGAAAAAACAAACAGCGCAAACCCCGCAAAGGCTGCTCCCACATCATATATAGCTTTAGTAAAGTATATGACATTTGAAAGCTTCAAGCCTATAGAATATGATTTCTGTCTCACAACGGGTAATACCGAAGAAATCAGAGCAAATTTCTCGTCAATAGAATAATAACTGTGAACAATCCCTCCGAAACAGTAACTCGGAGGGATTTTCTTCGCTTGTAAAACACCGTTTCTGCCTTTGTCTGCTTTACAAGGCGGCACTTGTTTGATATACTGTAATAAATAATTAATGCAGTTTTACCCCGATATATAAGGAGGCTTATATGAAAGACCAAAAGAAATGTATTCTTGTTGCAGACGACGATCGGCAGATTCTTGAGATTCTGGAGCTTTTGCTTTCTTCGGAGGGTTATGCTGTTGTGACTGCACAGGACGGACTGAGTGTGTCCCAAAAGGCAGGGCAGGAAATTGACTTATATCTGCTTGATGTGGATATGCCGGGGCAGACAGGTATTATGGCGGCGGCTCAGATTCGTAAAAAGTATGATGCTCCTATTGTTTTCCTGACCGCCTATTCGGGTGAATCCGATAAGGTTCTCGGCTTTTCCGTGGGTGCTGATGACTACATTGTAAAGCCCTTTTCGAGTGCAGAGCTGCTTATGAGAATCCGTGCTATTCTCAGAAGACATGTATCTTCGGGTATTGTCCGTCAAAAGGAAAATCAGCTTGCAATTTATGATGCTGTTCTTGATTTAGACAGTCAGTCTGTTCTTAAGGGCAATGAACGGATTACTCTTACTTATACAGAATTTAAAATTTTAGAGCTTCTTGCAAGCCATCGCGGAAAAATTTACTCTTTGGATAATATATACTCGAGCATATGGAACGAAAATGCCGTTGGTGACGGTGCGATTATGGTTCATATAAAGAACATACGCAAAAAGCTCGGGGACAGCTCAAAAACTCCCCGTTATATAAAAACCGCCTGGGGAAAGGGTTATTACATTGACTAAAGTAAAACGAAAAAAGCAAAGTAAGCTCGCGTACGAAATTCTCGGTCTTTTCGGAGTAAGTGCATTGATTTGTGCAGTTCTGTTTATAATCCTGAGTCGGACTGCGGTGACTGTTGTTGAAATATATTGCTTTAACAATGATATTGTTATGACAGAATTTGACTGGTTTGAGGCGGACCGTACGATTTATATTTCAAGCGGTATCATTTCAGTTGTCAGCTTCTGTATACTTTTTTTACTGCTTTTTAACGGTCATATAGCCTATATCCGCACCATAACCGAAGCTATCAATGTATTTCGCTTAGGTCAGACAGACTCTTCTCTTGTGCTTGAGGGCAGAAATGAGCTGACACAGCTTGCGGATGCAATCAATTATATGTCATATTCACATAAACAATTACGGGAAAAAGAGCAGGCTCTCGCAGAAGAAAAGGAGAAGTTTATCCATGCTTTGTCGCATGATATACGCACACCTTTGACATCGATTCTTGCATATTCAGAATATCTTTGCAAAGAGAATGATATTCCCCGTGAAGAACAAAAAAAGCATCTGCAAATGATTCAGAAAAAAGCGGAGCAGATCAGAGATTTAACAGCTCTTTTGTTGGATGCCGATAAGCGTAATCCCGAGTATTTTGACGATGCGCATCTTCTGATGGAACAGCTTGCTGCAGAGTTTGAGGAGGAATTGGAGGAGCTTTTCAATGTTCAGACAGACCTGTCGGCTTGTCCGTCATTTAGCGGCAGCTTTGATGTGCAGGAGATTCGCAGGATTTTTGATAATCTCAGCTCTAATGTACAAAAGTATGCCGAGCTCGGGCAGCCGGTATTTTTATCTGTCAGTATGGATAACTCAGGGCTGTGCATAAAGCAGTCAAACGCCATTCCTGCTGTCAGAGAGCAAAGGGACAGCTACAAGTTAGGACTCAACAGCATCCGCCGTATCGCACAGAACTACAGCGGTAATGTCACAGTTTCTCAGGATAAGGAAAAATTTTCAATAAGTATAATACTTTCCGAATTTTAACAGAGTTTCTTCAGAATTCTTCAGAATTTCCTGCATATTTTGTTCAGAAACAGGTGTTATTCTATACTTGCAAAGCAAAACACCTAATAAAAAACGAAAGTGAGGAAATTTTATGTTTACTTTTTTGGATTTGCTTGTTGTTGTCAGTATGGTTCTTATGGCCGCAAGTTTTCTGGCTTCGGTGCTTATGTTCCTTGTAAAGGACAAAAGGGTTCAGCGTATATGCTTCTATATAACGGTAGCGTTGAGCATATATATTTGTACTGTAGGTGTCCGCATCAATCGGTTCGGCTTTGAGCATCAGGCAGCTATTGCAATAGGACTTGCAGTTGTGAGTATTGCGGCACTTGTGCTCGGGATTGTAAGACGAAACAACGACAAAATGTTCCTGTATGCCCGCACAGCTTCTGCCGCTGCATTGATTCTCGGTATCGTCAACGCTTTGCTTGTATGATAAAGAGTATAGAAGCTGAAAAAGAAATGAAATAATAACGCTACCGCTGTTGAGCAATTCAGCAGCGGTAGCGGTTTTTGTATTTTGTATATTTTAATCGGGATATGTTACCTGTCTTCCTGTAACGGTTTGAATAAACCATCCGTAAATATCGGTTGCGGCTTTCTGTATCGCACCCTTGAAAGCAAAGTCAAGTGCCATACTGTAGGTGGCTTTATCGCCGCTTTGCTTTTCTTCTCTTGCGGTGTCAAAATCATACATATCATATATTCTCATCACCCGTGTTTCGTAGGTTGAGGTATCGTTTTCGTCAACCTCAATTACACGGTAGCCGCATTGTGTGGAGTGGGCAAGAGCTATGTAGCGGGTGCTCAGAGAATTTACGATGTCTATGCCCTGATATTTGACTGCGAATGCATTTGTGTGGTCGTGTCCCGTAAACATCGCGAGTACATCGCCCTGTTTAACCATAGCTTCAAACTGACCGTAATTGTTGTAGCCGGGACAAGGGGTTTCTCTTATTGTGCCGTAATTTGTGTTTTCGGGGTTGAATGAATAATATTCTTCGTCGTTATACAGGTGCTTATATGCATAGGACTGCCACGAATCGGATTCCAGCAGAGCATCATATATTTCGCCTACAATTATATGCTGGAAAACGAGTGAATTTACTTTTTCTCCGTTGTTTGCTTCTTTAAGAGAGTCGGAAACTTGTCTGTACCATTCAATCTGGTCGGGTTTTACACAGCTGTATCTGCCTTCCTCGTCATAATCGCCCGAATCGAACACCCACAGATTGAAATTTACGGTTTCGGAATCTGAGGCCAAAACGGGGATGTTGTATGTACCGCAGCCCGAAAGAGCTTCACCGTCATCAACTGAAACGGAACACGAAAAGGTATTGTAATATGCCATAAGCTCCTCTCTTGACATTGCCCCCGTTTCAGAGTCGTGATTGCCGAATGTTACTGCCACGGGTAAGCTTTTCGAATCAAAAATATTCATAAGGGCATTTATCATTTTCTTTGTGTCTTCTTCATTGTCGCAGTTCAGAACGATATCTCCCGTCAGCATAACTATGTCGGGCTTTTCTTCATCACAGGCTTTTTCAATAAGCCAAATTGTAGGCTCGAAATTTTGCTTATATTTAATATTGAGATGTGTGTCCGTAATATGCAGAATTTTAAGCTTGCCTTCAGAATCAAAGCGGATTGTTCTGTCCGTTTTGTTCTGTGAATTTGCCGAGGAGTAATTGATATTACCGTATGCAGGTCTTAACAGAGGTAAAAAATACGATGATAAAATAATAAGCGTAAGCATCAGAAAGACCAATTTTCTGATTCGTTTTTTAGTCCGTTTCTTCATAGTATCAACACCCCGAAAGCTTTGAATTTACAGATATTGTATCATAGTAGCCGACAAAAAGCAACAAAAAGGCAGTATCGGAAAATATGCGGCAGAAAAAAGCATTAATTTGTAACAGAGTTTACAAAACTGATATAATTCTTGAAAACAGTTTGTTGAACGGCTATTATGAAATCAAAGGACAGGTGATTTGTAATGAAAAAAAATTATTAAAATTACATTTTGTATTCTTTGTGCTTTGATTATTGTTTTCGCTTTTGCTTTCAATGTTTTGTTTAATTACACAGGCTACAAGGGCGAATATCAGGATATGTATACAGTTGCTGTTAATAATGTTTTCGGTATATCAGGCTATATATCAAACGGTGAAGCTTTATCTGATCCTGAAATACAGATTATTGAAACGGATGAATTCGGAAGAACATTGTTCTTTTACAGTGAGCATACGGAAGCTGAGCCTGATTTCGGAATGGCTTTTATTGTTATGCAGAAAAGTGAAAACGGCTATGTATACTACTATCAAGACAAATGCTATATCCCGTATTTTGATACTGTAAGTGATTGGAGCAGTATATCGGAAAAATATGATACTGCCGTACTCCAAGAATTAAAGGAATTAAACGACTGGAACAGGGAATTCAATGAGGAAAAATGTGTAAAGCTCAAAGCAGACAACAAAAAGTCCGAAGGCAAAATACATCCCAAAAAGCATACATTCAATGAAATTATATATAATTATGAAACCAAAAACGGCTATGCCGGAGAGGATAAAAGTTTTTTCCAATACTCTGAATACTGCGAAACAGATGCATACGGCAGAGAGCTTTACTTTGTTTGCGGTATGACTATGAACACGGCAGAAAACGGAGAAAATATATCTGACTGTTATAATTATGCGATAATTTTCAATGCCGACGGCACCTGTTCGGATAACGGTATAATCAGAATTGAAGATATTGCGGAAAGCTTTAATTCGGTAAATGAACTTAAAGAAAATAATAATTGGAATTCGGAGTATTAATCTGCTATAACGAAAAAATATGTACATCTTTTTCTGGGATAACAATTCTTTGTAATAAACTGCAATTATCATTGATATTTTTCGTAAAATGTGGTAAGATAATAAGCAAGATAATAAGCAAGTTATTTGAGGTGAAATATATGTCTGAATACAAGCCGCCTTATCAGCTTACAGATAAAATATTAAGTCTTGTTGCGGAAATTTCCGAAAAAATCGGCAGAATTACTCAACATTGCAATCTTGATGCAAAGCCACATCTGAGAAAGAATAATAAGATCAAATCTATTCATTCTTCTCTTGCGATTGAAGCCAATTCGTTGACATTGGGTGAGGTTAAAGATGTTATTAACGGTAAACTCGTTCTCGGTGCAGAAAAAGAAATTCAGGAAGTAAAAAATGCATATGCGGCTTACGATGAGGTGGCATCTGTTGATGTGTATAATATTAAGGAACTGAAAAGGTTACATGGAATACTGACGAAATATGTAACAGATGTCAGCGGTGAATTTCGCCTTGGAGAAGAAGGCGTTTTTGACGGCGACAGGTGTATTTTTATGGCAACTCCCGCAAGACTTGTAACAGAATTGATGGAAGATTTGTTCTCTTGGATGAAACAAAGTCACGGTATCGTTCATCCTCTTATTCTTTCTGCTGTTTTTCATTATGAGTTTGTTTTTATTCACCCGTTTACGGATGGGAACGGCAGAATGGCAAGACTGTGGCATACGGCAATTCTTACAAAATGGCAACCGATTTTTGAGTTTATTCCCATTGAAAGTCAGATAGAAAAATTCCAGAACGGTTATTATGATGCTATTGCAAAAGGTCATATAGACGGCAACAGTACTGTATTTATTGAATTTATGCTTGAACAGATAAATGCAATAATTGACGAAATTTCTGTATCGGTTACCTCGCCCGGAAATTATATTTCCGATTATGTGAAGACGCTTCTTTCGGTTATGGAATATGATATTCCGTATACCTCAAAGGAAATTCTTTCTTTGTTGGGGTTGAAATCAAAGGAAACATTGCGAAAGAATTATCTCGTTCCTGCAATTCAGGATAATTTAATTGTTATGACTGAGCCTGATAAGCCAAACAGCAGAAATCAAAGATATATAAAAAAATAAATTATGCTTTTTTATAATCAAATGTTTTTTACTGCTCTCACTTTGTGTGTGTGGGCAGTTTTAAATATACGCAAATCCGATTACCGAAAATATTGATTTGTTACCGATTATATTGTATTATTGTGTTATCGGATCTGATAAAATCATTATTCGGAGGTTTTCGTATGTTTATAGAGGAAAGACATCAGGAAATAGCAGATATAATCAAAACAAACGGTAAAATTACGGTTGCTGAAATAACCGTGAAATACGGGATATCGGATGAATCGGCAAGACGGGATTTGCGTCTTCTTGAGCAAAAGGGTATTTGTAAAAGAACACACGGCGGTGCCATTGTTTTAGGACAGGTAAGTGTTATACCGCCTCTTAACCGTCAGTATGACACTATGCCTATATTTCCGAATTACAAGGCAATAGCACAAATTGCGGTAAGTAATATTAAAGAGAATGATATTGTTTATATAACAAGCGGTTCATTCGGTCATATAGTTATTTCTCTGTTGCCGAAAAATATACATTTTACAGCAGTTGTAAATTCTGTTGATTTCGCAAAAGAGCTGAGGGCATTTGAAAATATTGATGTTTATATTGCAGGCGGAAAAATGCGGAAAAGCGGTTCTCTTGTTGATACCTTTGCGATAGATTTTGTCAGCAAGCTGCATTTTGATATATGCTTTATCACAGGCTCGGGACTTACTGCGGATTTCGGACTTTCCAACGGCTCGGACGAAACTGCAACATTTCAGCGGACTGTTATTAAAAACAGCAGAAATAAATATCTTTTACTGCCGAGCTCAAAAATAGGTGTAAATTCCTTTGTTAAGGTATGTGATGCAAATGAATTTGATACGCTTATTACGGATTGGGATTGTGCCCAAGAGCAGATTATTGCCCTTGAAGATACGGGTATTAAGGTAATTGTTGCAGAGGAAGCAGAATGAACAGGGAACTAAAGCTTCGGAATTTGATTTTAGACAGATACCCGAGCCTCAGACAATTCGCGATTGAATGTGATATTCCGTACAGCACATTAATGACACTTTTGTCCCGTGATATAGGCGGTGCTTCTTTTGATATAGTGGTAAAGATATGCCAAAAGCTTCAGCTTGATCCTATGGAAATATATAATGTGTAAAAAATGCAGTTATGTGCATATGGGAATCATATCTCATATACACATAACTGCTCTTTGTTTATGTCTGTCTTATACATATTTATTGCAGTAATTTCAGGGTTTTCATAGGTGGTATAATAATAAATTCCTTTATCTGCATTGCAGCAGCTTGTATAACGGGTATATTCAAAGCCGTTTTTTGTCCATACACAGCCCTTGGGCATTGAAACGGAGTTCAGGATATGAAAAAACTGATTTACATCTGATTTTTCGTCTTTTTCCGATATGGAATTTTCTTTCACAAAAAATGCCCGTACAAAACGGGAAGCACTTGAAAAATCTCCGGGTAAGCCCAAAGCACCCATTCCGAGGCTGTAGTTATGAAGTCCGAAAGAGGAGCCGAACTGCGAAGCCGCACAGCCTGCGTGAAGGGACATATAATTGTTTATATTGGTTTGGTGATAGTCAAAGGGAGGATTGTTTGTTAATATTTCAAAAGGATTGTCATAAATCTTCAAGCCCTCTGCAACGCTTTCAAGAGTGATACTGCACTCTTTGTCGCTTATCATCCAGTGTAAGGGGGATAAGGGTAAATCCTCACTGAAATTGATATTTACTAACTGCATATTGCTTAATAAATTCTTTACTTCTTTTATATCTGAGCATTGAGCTAACACATAGGGTATAAATTCAAAGGGTGTAATGTTGTCTTTTTCGTCGCTATATTCACAATAGACAGCATTATCGGGGAAATTAAGCCCCGCAATACTGAGTCCCTTTTCGTTTGTTGCTTCAAAATATAAGGGAAAATCATCAACAACCGCTGCCATACCTATCATAGCATAATGCTGTTTTACGGATTTTACACACCGCATTTTTATTTCATAATTTCTCGGTGTGATAACAACCTTTTCGTTGTAACCCCTCTCAAGGTCAAGATTTCTGCCGAAATAGGTATATTTATTTTTGAAAGACACTGCCGTACACATAATTTTCTCCTGCATTAAATTTATCGGAAATATTGTTTGCTGTAACGGCAAGTATATTCATAAGTGGATGTTATTGCAAGCAGCAGTGTCGGCAGGCCTGCGTATAAATATGTGAAGACCAAATAAAAACAACACAGCTGTGCAGACACAAAAATCTGCACAGCTGTGATTTTTTAGTATATAGAGAATTTTCTGTTTTGATAATAGAGTTGATTATATTTTTGAGCATCGTTGCCTCAGATTGCAGGCAAGGGGAGTGGAATGCTTGTTATAAGTCTTTGTATTTAATGTAAATCTGCTTTCTGTTTGAAACACCGAGCTTCTTATAAATATTTTTGCAATGAAAACGCACGGCTGAATATGTGATGTAATGCTCTTCGGCAATTTCAGAAAGAGTTTTGTCTGTCAGAAGCTTTCCGAATACTTCCAGTTCTCTTGTTGACAGTGCCGATATCTCAGGGTGAACAAGCAGCAGCTTGTTGTATTCACTTTTTGCAAGCTTACAATAATCGAAAAAAGTCAATTTTGTATGGCTGTCCATTGTATATCCCTTTCTTTGTCGACAGTATTTCTATCCATATAGACAGTTATTTGAATAGATTTATAAAAATATTGCACCGCTTGTTTTGATTTGCTATAATTTTACTGTAGAAAAGCTTTAATATGGTGTGATTATATAAAAGCACAGGCGTTTTTGCTATCCCTAACTTAAGGGATTTGCTGTTTCGCTGTCATTTAAAGCACTTTTATTGTCAAAAAGGGGAGAATTTTTATGGTAACTTCATTAATTGCTGAAAATCAGAAAAAACTTCAGAAGTATTCTTTTTTTTATCTGATATGCTTTGCGATGTTTTCTTTCTGGCAGATGGGTTTTATCTATTTTATGGGGCCTTCTCTTACAATAAACGGAAGAACGCCGTTGCCCGTTTCAATGGATAATATAACAACGCTGATTGCAGTTGCTTATATTTTGTCGATAGCCTTTATGCTTGCTCTGCCTCGCTTTGTTGTTTTTGCACAGAGGATTACTCTGCTGCTTTCCATTGTTTCGGCTGTGGGATTGTTTTTTACTTTTCCCGACGGTGTACTGCGGATTCTTGTTTATATGCAGGTTTTTTGCTGTTGCTTTATGATTGGCTTTGAAACCTTTATTATTGTAAACTATTTTTCCGAAAAAACAGCAATATGTCATATGACATTGGCATACGGAATATCTGTTGCACTTATAGCAATAGTACAGAACGATTTTGTTCCTATTTCATTTCCGATTTTCCGATTTGCAACGGTAGCCGCACTTATACTGCTTGCGTTTTTTGTGTTCAGAGTTCCCGCAAAAAAAGAATATTTTCCCCGATATGTTAAAAAGACTGATAATGCCGTAAAACCTCAGAAGCTTCTTATCGGCACATTTATTCTTGTTTTTGTTAGTTCTCTTATGGCTGTTTCCGGTCCGTCTATCGCGGGTGAAGGAACATATGGAGTTTTTATTCTGTATGTTGCTGATGCCGCGGTATCTGTTTTTCTGTATATTGCTTATAAATATTTTAATCTTCATCCCTTCCGTCTGGTAACTGCCTGTCTTGCAATAGGCTCGGTTGGATTTCTTCTTATGTTTGCCGCAACGGATGTTCCTGTGCTTTTTTATGTAGCCTGCACATGTATAGGTATTGGTATGGTGCCTTGTCAGATGCTTCCGCTTTACAATGTTGTTCTTATGAAATCCTATCCCTCCCGCTTTTTATCTCCGCTGACTATTGCTTTGGCACTTGTTGCCGTGCTTGTTCAGGGAAGTTTTGTGGAGATATTCAGAAACTCTCCGTCAATGCTGTACCTTGTTTATGCTATTGTAATGGTAGTGCTTGTTATAATCTATCTGCAGATCGAGCCGTACTTTCTTTACAATTTCAAAAAGAAAATTTTTCAGGACACTGAAAGTGTTGTGTCTGTTGAATCCGATGATTCTGCAAAGGAAGAGTCAATACCCGAAGAAGACAACATATTTTCTGTTCTTTCAAAAAGAGAGCTTGAGGTTGTTGACCTTATTGCAGGCGGCTACAGTAATGCGGATATCGCAAAACAGCTTTTCATTTCAGTTCACACTGTGAATGACCACACAAAAAATATTTACCGTAAGCTGGATGTTCACAGCCGTTATGAGCTTACGGCACTTGTAAATAAACTTAAATAAGCATAGCAGAGATAGTTTTTATGTCTATATGAATAGTTTATTGGGATAAATCAACAAAAATATTGCATATTTCTGTTAAATTTGATATAATTTCACCGAAGAGAGAATAACTGCTGTTTTGGTAACCCGTTGTCGGGGAATGTAGGTGTATTAGCAGAATTTTCTTCGGTAAATAATATAAAATTACAAAAAGGGAGGTTTAAGAATGAAAAAAACATTATTTGCTCTATTTGTCTGCTTAATACTGATAGCAGGTACCGTCCTTGTGGCCTCGGCTGCAGATGTTAATACCGAGCCTTTGGTGGTGGACTTAAGCTCTGCGACCGGCACAAAACAGTGTGCTTTAAACCCCGAGGCTAATAACAGAATAAACTATGTTGTTACAGGCAGTAATCCCGATGCTGAAATTTTTGTTTGGGGAAGCTGTAACATTACTCTGCGAAACGCAAGCTTCAGGCGTCTGCATATAGACTATGAAGACTCATACACAGTAAACATAACCCTTGAGGGTGAAAACACCATTGATCAGTATAACTGGGCAAGTCAGGGTGCTTTGGAAATTTACCGCTCGGATGTTACCATAAACGGCGGTGAAAATGACAGTCTTTATGCAAAATCCCGCACTTTTTCTGCATACGGACAAAACTGGAACGAAGGCTCCCTGACCGTAAACGGCGGTAATATTACCTTTGAATCAACAGATGCAAGCGGCGGCTCTCCCTTGCAGGTTAAATATATTCAGAACGGCGGAACAGTCAAGGCAATAAGTGCTGCTGATTACAGCTTCTTATATGATCTGGAACTGAATGCGGGAAGCCTTGAGATTCAGCATAATGCTTCAAGCAGGGGCGCTTTTGCCGGCAATGTTAAAATCAAGGAAGGCGCTTCAATGAAGCTGTCAAGCCCTTCAAAAGCCTTTGCGTTCTATGAAACAATCGGGCTTGCCGAGGATGCTGCAATAAGTGATCATCTTGTTGTAAGATTTGATGAAAACTCCGATTTTGTTGCTCTTGATAAGCTCAATACGATACTCAACGGTAAAACATATGCTCAGATCAAGGTTGAGAGCCACACCGGAAATTATGAAAACGGTGTATGCGGTGACTGCGGTACCGTATGTACACACGATACAGACAACGGCACCTGCGGAGTATGCTCAAAGTATATTTATAAATTTACCCATCAGCCCACCGATAAAGAGCCTTATGTTACTCTCAATAACAGTACCGATGCTGTATACCAGTGGTACAAAATGTCGGATACAGCCGAAATTACGGACAGCGATGAAATTTATCTCTGGTCAGATTTTTTCGGTGAAGAAAGCGAAGAAAGCAGCTATGACAGTAAGTTTGGCTGGTCGCCTATAATATTATATGATTCCGGCGATTATGTTGACTATATTATTGCAGATTTTAAGGCAGGAGATACGGTTATACTGGAATTCACATCACCTGTTTACCTTGCATATATGTCCAACATTGCAGAAGAAGCCGAGGTAGAATTTACTATAGACGGAAATATTGCAACAGGCATTGTTGAAACCGACGGCGCTTATGTAGTCTGGGCTGAAGCAGAAGGCACAAAGCCGTCTGTAAAGATATACAGGGGTGCGATAGCAATCAATGCTCTGTCGGGAGAAACATCCGCCACCCTTGCCAATCCCGCCTACGGTGCATATTATTACTGCGAGGCAACTGCAGGTGACGGTACTGTGCTGGTAAGCTCGATTGCCGATTTTTCCTACAGGATCACCCATCATCCCACGCCTGCCCGGATGTATGTCACTCTCAGTAATGACACCGGTGCTGCTTATCAGTGGTATAAGGGCGAAAGGGTAGTTGCCGAAGTTACTGACAGCTCTGTAACTTATCCCTGGTCAGATTTTGATGCCCCCTTTGAGGGAGAAAGTATCTATAGTGCCGAAAACGGCTGGTCGGCAATTGTTTACAGGGAAGACGGCGATGAGGAAAACTATTTATACTATATATTAACTGATTTTAAATCCTCGGATGAGTTGACACTGGAATTCTCATCACCTGTTTATTATGTATCCGTATTCGATCTGATAAACGGAAGCTGGATAGAGTGTACTATTGAAGGGACTATTGCTACCTGTGTTATTGAGACCGATGGCGTTTACGGTATTGAGGCAATAACAGAAAATACAGCTCCGTCACTTAAGATATACAAAAACGATGTGCAGTATACTGCTGTTTCAGGCGCAACCGCAGCAACCTTTACTCCGGGTGAATTGGGAAGATACTGCTGTGAAGTAACATTCCAAAACGGAGAAAAGAAACGCTCCAAGACAGTGGATATAGGCTGCTTCCATAATTTTGAAACTCAGGTTATAGCACCCACCTGTACCGAAGACGGCTATACAGCCTATACCTGTTCAATATGCGGTGATGTTTATACAGATAATACTGTTGACGCTGTCGGTCATACACAGGCAATTGATGAAGCTGTGCCTCCCACCTGTACCGTGACCGGTCTTACCGAGGGTAAGCATTGCTCGGTATGCGGTGAGGTTATTGCTGCACAGACTGAGGTTGCTGCTCTCGGTCATAACGAAGTGCCTCATGCCGCACAGTCACCCACTTGTACGGAAATAGGCTGGGGAGCATATGTCACCTGTTCAAGATGCAACTATACAACATACGAAGAAATTGAAGCAACAGGCCACAGCTGGATAGAGGCAACCTGTGAAAATGCAGAATACTGTTCCTTGTGCGGAACGGTCGGTGACGAAGCACTCGGACATGATTCAGTGTGGCACGAGGGGCAGGATGCTGACTGCACGCAATGGGGCTGGTATGAATACGAAACCTGCACAAGATGCGATTTCACAACATATTGTGAAATTCCTCCCTACGGTCATAACTGGCACGCTGCCTCCTGCAGTAATCCTAAGACCTGTCTCAGATGCCGTGAAACTGAGGGCGAAGCACTCGGTCACGATTTTGAATGGTGCGAAGCACTCGCTCCCACCTGTACAGAATTCGGTTGGAAAGAATATCAGGCATGTAAGAGATGCACTTACACAACAAAAGAATTAGTACCGTCTCTCGGATACGATTCGCACGATATAATTTCTCACGAAGCGCTTTCTCCCACCTGTACTGAAATCGGTTGGGATGCGTATGAAAGCTGCTCAAGATGTCCGTACACAACATATGCGGAAATTGAAGCAACAGGTCACAGCTGGAGCGACGGAGACTGTACTGCTCTGCAGACCTGTTCTGTATGCTCGGCTCAGGGTACCGAATATGCTCACACATGGGTTGAAGCCACCTGCACACAGGCAAAACACTGTTCTGTATGCAGTGAAACCGTGGGTGAAGCACTCGGTCATGATGAAATAAATCACGAGGCTTTTGCTCCCACCTGTACTCAAAACGGTTGGGAGGCATATGTCACCTGCTCAAGATGTGACTACACAACAAAGGAAGAAATTGAGTCTCTCGGTCATGATATAAGCTACCATGAAGCATATCCGCCCACCTGTACACAGCTCGGTTGGGAGGCATATGAAGCCTGTTCAAGATGCTTCTATACAACATTTGAACGACTCGACGCACTCGGTCACAGCTGGACAGATACAAGCTGTATAGCAACTAAGGTCTGTTCTGTATGCGGTGTAACAGAGGGTGAAGGTCTCGGTCACAGTTGGATTCCTGCTACCTGTACAACTCCAAAGACCTGTTTTGTCTGCTCCGAAACCGAAGGTAATCCTCTCGGTCACGATGAAGTAAACCATGGTGCAAAGACACCTACCTGTACCGAAATCGGTTGGGATGCATATGTCACCTGTACAAGATGTGATTACACAACATACGAAGAAGCCGAAGCACTCGGTCACGACGAAGTACCTCACACAGCAAAAGCTCCCGCTTGTGCTGCAGTAGGTTGGGAAGCATATGTCACCTGCACAAGATGTGACTATACAACATATGAAGAGCTTTCAGCAACAGGTCATAGCTGGAATGACGCTACCTGCACAGCTCCAAAGACATGTAAGATATGCGGTGCAACAAGCGGCAGCAAGCTTTCACACAAGTCGGATAACGGTACGGTTACAAAGAACGCAAGCTGTACGCAGACCGGCACCAAAATATATAATTGTACACTCTGCTCGGCAGTTGTGAAAACAGAAACTATTGAAAAACTTGCTCACAGCTATGATTCAGGTAAGATAACCACAAAGGCGACCTGTAAAACAGCGGGTGTCAGAACATATACCTGTACTCTCTGCGGTGCAACAAAGACCGAAAGCATAGCAAAGCTTACTAACCATTCTTATGCAACCGTCACAACACCCGCAACACTCACTGCCGACGGCAGTATTGTAAAAGAATGTAATGTCTGCGGAAATGTTGCAAGCAACACTGCAATTAACAAGATAGCGACAGTCACTCTTTCCGCAACAAGCTATACATATAAAGCAAGTGTTATCACACCTGATGTTACAGTCAAGGATTCTGCAGGAAATGTGCTTACAAGGGATACTGATTATACTGTCAGCTATGCTTCAGGAAGAAGAAATGTGGGTACATAT
>JAFXAK010000040.1 GCA_017517135.1 Clostridia bacterium | reverse complement strand
GTCACGGTAGGGGACGGAAGCGGGAATCGTTCTTATAAAGAATAAAGAAAAAAGAATATAGAATAAATAATAATTGAGGAGCCTACGGCTCGTATTTTAAAATCCAAGACGCAAAGCGTCTTCCGCAATTATTCTTTATTATTTATTATTTATTATTTAAAAAAGGAGTTATTCGAGAAAAGTATCTTCCGTTGCAGACATTAGTTTTTTGCCCTATTTCATAAAAAAAGGGGGATATCCCGATATTATGACAACAAAATATAATACGCCGCCTATTCATAAAGAACAAGCGGCGTAGTGTATTATCAGCTTTTGCGAAAATACTTACATCATTATCTGACTGATATCAACAAGGACTATTCTGTCGTCTGTCTGAGCTTTTTCAACAACGGCATAAGTAAAGCCCGACAGAGAGAAAAGATAGTAATATATTTCTTCACCAAAAGAATGTTTGTCCTTTAATTTTCTAAGCTCAGCCGTATCAAATAATTCCCTGCGGAACTTACATTCTCCGAGAACATATTTTTTCTCATCCTTATCTGTTGCAACAATATCAATTTCTTCTGTCTGACTTACCTTTTTACCGTCAATTTCTTTTGTAACACTTCCCCACCAACGACCGATTTTAGAAAAACGGAAGGGCAATTTCCTTAGCTTGTTCATACTGTACATATAATCAATACAAGCCTCTTCAAAGGACTTTGATGCAAAATCGTGAAGTGAATTTTCTATATAATCCTCCCACACACCTATAGCGTCATCATTTTCAAGCTCGGAGAGATTGGAATAACCGAAGGCATACCAGAATCTGAAATAATTATCCGTAAGATTATACAGTCCCTTACTGCTGTTTGCATGCTCTTTGGCACTTGCAAGAACAGAAAACTCTCTTTGAACAATTCCAAGCTCAATAAGATTTTTAAGATAAACACTCAGCTTGCTTTTTTCAATTCCCGTCTTGGTCATTATCTCATTGAATGATGTGTTGCCCAAGGCAATTGCTTCTATAATGGTGTTATAAACAGCCGTTTCCCTGAGCTCCTGTCTGAGCAAAAACTCAACCTCAGAATATAACACTGTACCTTTTGTAAGGATTCTTTCAATTATATTCTCTTTAAGCGATTTCTCTGAATTAAATTGCTTGAGATAATGCGGAATACCGCCAAGAATGGAATATGCAATAAGCTTATCTTCATCGGAAAATTCAGGTAAAAACTTTACGGCATCATAATACGGCATAGGAAGCATTTTATAAATACCTGTAGCTCTTCCGTAAAGAGGATTCTTTTCGGAAAGAAGCTCTTTTTCAATAAAGCTCATTGAGCTTCCGCAGATTATGAGCATAATGTTTTTGTTTTTCAATACCGTGTCCCAGACAATCTGCAATATCGACGGGATGTCAGGATTATTTCTGCACATATACGGAAACTCATCAATTACAATTACTGTTTTCGTGTCTTCCCCCATTTCACCGATAAAAGAAAATGCCTTATCCCAGTCGGCAAAGCTATCGGTATACGCTTTCAGTTCAGGTCTGAACGAAAGAAGGGCAGCAGAAAATTCTTTAAGCTGTTTTTCCGGTGTATACTCTCTGCATGAATAAAACACATTCGGTTTCCCCTTGCAAAATTCAGACAAGGTTTCGGTTTTTCCCACTCTGCGTCTGCCGTACAGAACAACAAACTCGGCATTATCACTTTCATAACAATTATTCAGAAATTTCAATTCATTTTCTCGTCCGATAAACATAAAATCTCCTGCCAATCTTACTCTTAATTAGTCTAATCACGATTTGTCTAATCACATTTTAACACATCGTTCAAATAAAGTCAACAAAATTATTATAATCATCTGTTTTGCCCTATTGACATTTTCCGCATATTTATTTTTACCGTAATTATTAAAGGAGCCGTAAGAAACTTTCGTTTTTACAGCTCCTGAATGTTCAGCTATACAATTCTTCACCGCTATAATGAATTTACTTTCACTGAAACCCGATTAATTATATTTGTCAACCGTTTGGGGCGTTTTTCCTTTGTTTACACAGTTCTGCAAAAAAATATTTTTTAGTGTTGAAATCACATACTTTTTGCAGTATAATGCACTTTGGAACAAGGTAAACCTGCAACGGTAGGCGGTTAGCCCTCAAAAGAGGGTTTTTGCCCTCTTTCCAAAAAAGGGGGTGATATTATGGAGTATCTTACAATAGTAGTTATCGTACTTACTTTAATATTGTTTATAATAGAAGCCATAAAAAAATAACCGCCCCAATGCCTAAGGTCGCGGTTATTTTTTACTGCACAACAGGCTAACCGTCTATCGGTTTGCCTTGTTTCATTTATATTATATTGCTTTTTGCAGTAATTGTCAACCGCTTCAGGCGGTTTTTTCTTTTATACTGCTATAAGTTTTGGAAATATAATCCCAAAACTTTGCAAAATGAACAAGTTTTTGGAGAACAACACAAGAAAACGGCTTCGCCGTACGCCTACGGCGGAATGTTTTCGTATAGTCCATCTCCGAGGGAAGTTTACTTCCCGTTCGGAGGGACATATAATTTTTTTACTTTATAGGAAGAAATTTCCTATAAAGTAAAAAAAGACTGCCGTGCGGCAGTCTTTTTGGGTTCTTATTTCAGCTTATACAAACAATGATGCGAAGAATTCGATGAGATATGAGAGCATACGCATAAGTGCGTCCCAATCCTTTGCTACCTGCTCGCCGATTTCGTCACCGGAGCCTGCAAGTAAGTCTGAAAAGTCAAGCTTGAGAATTTTATCAAGATCCATTATATATACCTCCAAAATATTTGTTCAGTTTTATATTAACATAAATATTCCCGTAATGTCAATATTTTCTTTAGCCGACATCCTGTGATTAAATGTTAAAATACGCTTTCAGTCTGTCGGCACAAAGGGCTTCTTTTTCCTTTTTCGGGGGTGTTTGTGCGGGGAAGCCCTTTCGCTCCCTTGTATATGTATTCACGCTGAAGCCGAGGTCTTTGAGTATCTCCACACAGCTTTCACACCAGGCGGTGTTGTTGTTCGTGTGCGAAAAGCATACCGAGAGCCTGCCGTTATAGGATATTGCCGAGGTTGTGACACCTAATCCGTAGCGGCTTGCATCTCCGTTTACAAGCTCAACAGCCGTAACGGATTTTGAAAGCTCTTCGGGCAGAGTGCATACTCCCACATTTGTAAAAATCGAGGTCATACACTCATGTGTTCCCCTTTGCTTCTTTTTCAGAACAGGCAGCTTTATCACATTCGGGACTATTCTCAGCACGGGATTGTTTACAAGCGAGCCGTATTTGTTTACGGTCTTCTGCACATTGTCGGCGGTAAGCTGCTGCTTTAGCTGTCCGCGGACCGCATCGAAGATTTCGTCAAGGCTATAATCCGACCTGCCCCCGGGAGAAAAGCTTACATGCGACTGTATGGTAAAGTTTCTCACGCTCTTCGTGGTGAAAAAGCCTCTTAAGTTCACGGGTACTCCGATTACAACAGGCTGATTTATCGGCTTGTCTGCGGTTTTTATTACCGAGAGAATCAGCACAGACACATAATACTCCGTTACGCTAAGTCCCTTTTCCTTTGCCTTTTTCTTTATTTCGTCAACGGGAAGCTCAACAAAAATGAGCTTCAGGTTCTGATTTTCGTATTTTTCATCAAAGTGAAATGCCTTCGTTGTGACCTCAGGGGCCGTCTCACCGTCCGGCTTATAATGCTCGGCAAAGGCATTGACGGTATTTTCAGACGGGTTCTGTGCTGACACATATTTGCCGTCCGCACCCTTCATCAGTTCATTATAGCGGGCAATAAGTGCCTCGGCAAACCTGCCTGCTCCCATACCGTCGCCTAAGGAATGTGAGCAGTCCATAGTAACGCGGTTTTCAGAATATGTAAGACGGAAATCGGGTGTGCGGTCCTTTTTCATAACTATCGGACAAAGGCATTTTTCATCCTCGGAGCAAATCTCGGGCATTTTGTCCGTCAAAGCAAGGTAATTCCAGAAAAATCCCCTTTTCAGATAAGAGAACATTGACGGATAATAAGGCCTTAAATCCTCACACGCCTTTCTGAGAATATCGGGATTTATTTCCTTGTCAAAATATGCCGACATATGAAATGTCCGTCCCCATTCAGGTGACGAGAGAGAAGAAAACATTATAGATGCGGTGTCAATTTTAAGCCATGGGTAGTTTTTCATTTTTTCACTCCGATTTACATATTTCAACAATAGTATACAAACAAAATTGACGAAAAGCAAGAAAATGTTTGTGTTGAAAAATATTTTTATGTTGTGTATAATATTAAGTGGGTATTTGCATATAAAGCATTGGAGGAAAACTTATGATTTTATATCACGGAAGTAATCTGGTTGTTTCTGAGCCTGCGCTGATAGCACAAAACCGTTTTCTTGATTTCGGCTACGGTTTTTATACCACTACCAACAAAGCATAGGCAATCGGCTTTGCAGACAAGGTAACAAAACGACGCAAAGACGGAGTACCCACTGTCAGCATTTATGAGCTTGACGAAACCAAGGCTTTTTCCGAATGCTCCGTGCTGCATTTTGATTCCCCTGATGAAAAATGGTTGGATTTTGTTTCTGATAACAGGGCAGGAGAATATATCGGAGACTCATATGATTTTATATACGGTCCCGTTGCCGACGATGATGTTTATACCACCTTTACTCTTTATACCGCAGGTGTGCTCTCCAAGGAGCAGACAATTGATGCACTGAAGGTAAAAAAGCTGTATAATCAGTTAGTGCTTGCATCGGAAAAAGCACTCTCATCTCTTAAATTTATCGGTACCGTACCCGAGGAGGAATTCTGATGGAACAGAAAAAGTTTGAAGCTATGCTTATTCTGATTGTCCCCGAGGTGGTCGGTCTTATTATCCGCAATCACGGCGGGGATGAAGTGACTGCAGCAAAAGCTTTTTATGAATCCGAGGTATATTCACTTTTAGAACAGGAAGAAACAAAGCTGTGGCATTTAAGTCCTCTGACACTTTTTAATATGTATGACGAAGAAAAAAATACAGGCTGCATTACATTTCCGGAGGGATAACAATGAGCAGACAAGGCGATTTTATGGTTTACTGCACAGAACAGTATAAAACAGCAAAAAAGCTGAACGGTAAGCAGGTATCTCAGCTGTTCAGCCGTTACAATGTGTGGGATTATCTCTATTCCTGCTTTGATGCTCTGCATACAACGGGAGCAAACTACATTGTAGAAGATATTGATATGTATATTCAAGCCCGTCAGCCGGCGTAAAATAAAGTAAAAGGTAACAGGTAATAGTAAAAAGTTAAGCGGTTGGTAATTTTATAATACAAGACGCAAAGCGTCTTCCTCAATTATTCATTTTTCATTATTCATCATTCATTATTCATTAAAAAAAGCAGCTTCGAAAAGCTGCTTTTTATTTTATTCTCCAAGATATGCTTTTTTAATGCTCTCGTCATTCATAAGGTCAGAAGCCTTACCCGATGCGGCTATGGAGCCTGTTTCGAGAACATATGCTCTGTCGGATACGGCGAGGGCTTTTTTTGCGTTCTGCTCAACAAGAAGGATTGTTGTGCCTGATTTGTGATAATCCTTGATGATGTTGAATACCTCGTCAACAAGAAGAGGAGAAAGTCCCATTGAGGGCTCGTCGAGCATTAAAAGCTTGGGGTGGCTCATCATAGCTCTGCCCATTGCGAGCATCTGCTGTTCACCGCCCGAAAGAGTACCTGCAATCTGCTTCTTTCTTTCTCCGAGTCTGGGGAAACGGGTGCAGATTTCGTCAATGTCTTCCTTGATTTTCTTTTTATCTTTCTGGGTGTAGGCACCCATTACAAGGTTTTCGTAAACCGTGAGCTCCTGGAAAACTCTTCTTCCCTCGGGAACCTGGCTCATACCCATTTTAACAAGCTTGTGGCCGGGTACCTTGTTTATAGGCTGTCCGTCATAGTTTACAACGCCGCCCTTTATCGGGATAAGTCCTGCAATGCTCTGCATTGTTGTGGTTTTACCTGCACCGTTGGCACCGATAAGAGATACGATTTCGCCCTGATTTACCTCAAAGCTTATACCTTTAAGTGCACAGATAACACCGTAATATACCTGTAAATCCTTAACTTCAAGTAATGCCATCGTTATCCCTCCTTATTCACCGAGATATGCCTTGATAACTTCGGGGTTGTTGAGTGCTTCGCTTGTTTCACCCTGAGTAAGCACAGTACCGAAGTTGAGCACCGTGATTTCATCGCAAAGACCTGAAACGAATTTCATATCGTGCTCGATAAGAAGTATTGTGAGGTCAAACTCGTCACGGATTCTTCTTACTATGTGCATAAGGTCTTCTGTTTCGTGGGGGTTCATACCTGCTGCAGGCTCGTCAAGAAGCAAAAGCTTGGGATTGGTTGCAAGTGCTCGTGCAATTTCGAGCTTTCTCTGCTTACCGTAGGGGAGATTGCACGCAAGGTTGTTTCTCTCTTCCTCAAGACCGAAAATTCTGAGAATTTCCTTTGCTCTTGCTCTCATAGCCTCCTCAGCCTTATAGTGACCGGGAAGTCTTAAAATACTTGTAAAGGGGTTGCATCTGAACTCGGGCTGATTGTGAAGACCAACCATTACATTTCTTATAACGCTCATATTGTTATAAAGACGGATGTTCTGGAAGGTTCTGGCTATACCCTTGTGGTTTATAGCCTCCTGAGTTTTTCCCTTTAATTCCTCACCGTCGAGGTAGAAGGTGCCCGTTGTGGGCTGATATACACCTGTGAGAAGGTTGAATACTGTGGTTTTACCTGCACCGTTGGGACCGACAAGTCCGTAAAGCTGCTTTTTCCTGATTTCGAGATTAACGCTCTGTACTGCCTTAAGTCCGCCGAAGGTTATACCGAGATCTTCAGTTCTGAGAACAACATCAGACATTTTATTCTTCCTCCTTTGCGGCTTTCTGGGCTGCCGACAGCTTATCCTGTACATCAACTGTCAGCACCTCGTCCATTTTGATTTTGGTGGGGATTTTGTTCCAGTCTGCCTCGTCACTCATAATATCAGAGGGCTTACGGTTCTTTTCTGTAAGCTTCTTGATAAGTGCCTTGGGAGCAAATCTTTCCTTATAGGGCCGGAACTTGGGTGCATTGTTGAAGAGAACAATACCGATAAGGATAAGTGCATAGATAAGATACTTGAGAGCTGCAAGGTCGCCTGAAAGGGCATCCTGAAGCTTGAAGTTGATAACTGTGATAAGAGTTGCGGCAATAATTGAGCCGTTGATTGAGCCCATACCGCCGAGAACTACCATAACAAGAATTTCTATAGAATAGTTATAGGAGAAGAAGGTATACATAACGGGAGTTGTGTAGTGACCGTAGAATACACCTGCAACGCCTGCGAAGAATGCGGCAAATACGAAAACAAAGAGCTTATAGAAGGTAACATTGATACCCATTGCCTTTGCAGCGATTTCGTTGTCACGGATAGCGGTTATTGCTCTGCCGTGCTTTGAACGGACAAGATTCTGCACAAGGAAGAGTGTTACAAGCACCATTATAAATACGATTATGAAAAGAGGTATATCCTTCTTTGTAAATCTTACGGCACTTGTGGTAAGTCCCATTGCCTTGCCGAACCACGGGAGGTTCTTGAAGATGTTTCTTACGATTTCACCGAAGGCAAGGGTTACAATAGCAAGGTAGTCACCCTTAAGACGAAGCGCGGGAAGACCTACAAGGAAGCCGAAGAAGGCTGCCATAAGACCGCCGCAGAGCATACTGATAAGAAGACATACTATTTTGCTGTCTATAACCTCGCTTAACTGTATGGATATGAATGTACCCATATATGCGCCAACGCACATAAAGCCTGCGTGACCGAGGCTGAGTTCCCCGAGGAAGCCTACAACAAGGTTGAGCGATACTGCAAGAATTATACTGTAGCCAATCTGAACAAGCAGGTTTGCATAGGAGTTGGGGAGCTTGCCCTGACTCTTCATAAATATACAAACTACAAGTGCGACTGTAACGGCTAAGTAGTTAATGCAATTCTTGAGCTTGAAATCATCTGATTTAAGTAATTTCTTAACCATAATCACACCTTCTCTCTTCTCTTCTTGCCGAGAAGACCGATAGGTCTTACAAGAAGAATAACAATAAGCAAGCCGAACTCAACTGCTGTGGTGTAGGGTGAGAGAGCAGGAATACTCAAGCATACCTTTTCAATAACACCTAAAAGCACACCGCCGAGCATTGCGCCGGGGATTGAACCGATACCGCCGATAACCGCAGCCGTGAAAGCCTTGATACCGGGCATTGAGCCGAGGGTAGGCTCAAGAGACGGAATCTGCATAAGATAGAATACACTCGCACAAGCTGCAAGTGCCGAGCCTATTGCAAAGGTTATCATAATAATTCTGTTTACATTGATACCCATAAGAAGAGCGGCACCTCTGTCTTCAGAAACTGCAACCATTGCACGGCCTGTTCTTGTTTTCTTGATGAAAACGGTAAGACAAGCCATAATAACCGAACCTACAACAAGTGTAAGAATGGTTGATGTGCTGATTTCCGCACCGAAAAGATTTACTGTGCCGAAATTACCTATAGTGATAGGCTGGGGAGCTGCACCGAATATAAGCTGTGACACACTCTGCAGAAGGTAGCTTACACCGATAGCAGTAATAAGAACCGCAAGGGGCGAAGCACCTCTCAGAGGCTTATAGGCAAGCTTTTCGATAACAATACCTGCAACCGTACATACAACAACGGAAACCACAACACCGAGGGCAATGTGTCCCTGAAGATTAAGGGTTACAAGCAGAGCATACGCACCGACCATAATAACATCGCCGTGTGCGAAGTTAAGCATCTTGGCAATACCGTAAACCATAGTATAGCCCAGAGCTATGAGTGCATAGATAGCACCCAGACTTAATCCGTTAAAAAGAATATTCATTATTTATCTTTCTCCTCCTTTGTTTTTTCGGAAGAATATAAACCGTTAATTGTCAAACTTTGCGGTTTGTGCTTCACAGGCATACATATCCTGTAAACCACAAACCGCAAACTCAAAATTTCCGATACCCCTTATGGGAAAAATGCTCGGAAGAAAATCTCCCGAGCATTTATAGTCGGATATTGAATCAATTACTGAAGAGTAACGATTACGGGTACCTTTGTGGAAGCACCGGATTCATCCCAAGTCATAACACCTGTAAGACCTGCGAATGAGAAGTCTTCAGAAGTGAAAACAGCAACAAGAGCATCACCGAGTACATTGGGAGCAACTGTTACATTGTCAACACCTGCAACCTTCATAGCTTCGTAGATAGCGTAAACTGCATCGTAAGCGTCAGCAGCAAACTGGTCGGGAGTAGCGTTGTAAGCTTCTTCATAAGCAGCAACGAAGTTCTTAACATTTTCAGCTTCGCTTGTAGCGTCGAAGGGAGTGATGTAGCTGATGGAATTTGTTACTGTTTCGTCAATCTGAGCAGCAACACCGTCAAGACCGTCACAACCGAAGAGAACTGCATCACAGCTCTTAGCTACACAAGCTTTAGCGATAAGGCCTGCTTCTGTGTAGTAGATGGGAAGGAAGATAACATCGCAGTCAGCGAGTGCTTCAACCTGAGTTGAGAAATCTCTGTTGTTTTCAGCGTCGAAGGACTGTTCAATGTATTCAACATTGAGTTCAGCCATCTTAGCCTTGAATGCATCATAGATACCTGTTGAGTAAGCATCTGAGCTGTCATAGATAGCACCGATCTTTTCGTACTTAGCTGTGAGTTCTTCAGCAGCAAGAACGCCCTGGTCGGGGTCACCGAAGCATACTCTGAAAGCATAGTCGCTTGCGTTGATTACCTTGTCAGATGAGCCTGAGGGTGTGAGTGCGAATACGCCGTCTTCATCAGCTCTTGTAGCAAAGGATTCAGCAGAACCTGATGTTACTGAGCAAAGAGAAACCTGCATACCTGCTTCGAAGAGAGCATCGTAGCCTGTGGAAGCAGCTTCAGCTGTTGCCTGGTCGTCCTTCATTTCAAAAGCAAATTCAACACCGTTGAGACCGCCGTTAGCGTTGATTTCGTTTACAGCGATTGTTGCACCCTGCTGTACGGAGATACCGTAGGAAGCAGCGTCACCTGTAAGGGGACCTGTTGCACCGATTACATACTTGGTGTTCTCAGCTGTGTACTCACCGGCTTCTGAGAAATCTGTCTTAGCAGCTTCTGTTGTTTCGTCAGAGCCTGCTGTTGTTTCTTCGTTTGTGTTACCTGTGCAAGCTGCGAAACCTGCTACGAGGCAAAGGCAAAGAAGAAGAGCAATGATTTTAGAAAACTTTTTCATTTGTTTTTCCTCCAAAATAGTTTTTTCCAGTCGGGGCTCAACCCGAAAGTAAGACATAAATTATCACAATATTCAAGCATTGTCAAGCAAAAATACAAAATTGAAACCAATATATCAATTGAACTTTTTAAACGAAATCCATTAAAATTTTTAATATATCCATTTTTTTCATTAATTGTGTTTATCTTTGTATTGACATTGAGACAGCGAATCATTATAATATAAACATCATTTATATAGTATTTAATGAATAATGAAGTCGCTTCGCTGATGAATAATGAATAATGAATAATTTTGGAACCTGCGGTTGGCATTTTTATAATTCAAGACGCGAAAGCGTCTTCCGCAATTATTCATTATTCATCATTCATTATTCATTATTC
>JAFXAK010000008.1 GCA_017517135.1 Clostridia bacterium | reverse complement strand
TATTTCCGTTTATATATTGCAATACTGTTTCTAATTTTTGCTCATAACTTATTTTTTCTTTTGACATAAAAAAATCCCCTTAAAGTAGTCTTGAAACTTTTTTGTTATTTCAAGTGTCTACTTTAAGGGGATTATATCAGAGGATTTGCAACAGCCCCGTTTTCTTTTATTAATTATTCAAAATCAAATTCATCGGCAAATTCTTCCTTGAAGATACTGAAAACCTGCTCGAAAATTTCATCGTCGTCAACAGAATAGTAGTGCTCCTTACCGTCTGCACCCTTTTCCTCGAAACGCATAATTGTTACCATATCGTCGCCGTCTTCGAGTAATACTGCATATTCTATATTGTCAACAACTATCATTTCAACAAATTCAAAATATGCACTGTTGCCGTTGTTATCCGACAGTAAAAGCAATGAGCCTTCTTCGCCTGTTTTTATCAATTCCATATTTATCACAACCTTTGTAATGATATTAACACATTACAAAAAATTTATCAACTGTATGTGCCCGAAATCTTTACATTTTCGTATTTTCCCGAGCAGACCTGAGAAATTATATCCGAAATCTGCAGAACATTCGTCTGAGTGAGTGCATCCGAGCTTACAACAATCTCAACCGTGTTTTCGGATATGACTGCTATACAGTCACTTCCCGTTTTTGCACTCACAAGGCTTTCTATATCACTTTCCATTTTGAGTGTGTTGCTCAGCTGCTCTATAGCCCCTGCCGTGCTTACGGCAACCTCGCTGTTGACCTCGGCAGAAGCTAAAACTGCCTGTAATTCTTCCAGAGCCGCATCGTGTGCAGCTGTTCTGTTAAGCTTTACCTCGGCAAAATATTCGTCGTCTTCAACAGACACAAATTCAGCAGCGCCCGAATCAACATCTATCGCATCGCTTGTCTGTTCAACAGACTCCCCCGGCTCCATAACAATATCGGTATTTGAATAATACCAATTAACAAAAACGGCAAGTCCCAGGGCTACCACCAATGAGCCTAAAACAAGCTGTCTTTTTCCTAACAGTAAATGCATAAAAGTCCTCCTACTTATTCATTTTTGTTACATATACTCTGTTTGCATTTATGCCAAGTGCCGCAGTCACCAGCTTTGTGACCTCGTTTTTTACAACACTTGAGCCTCCGCCCTCACAGCTTACCGCAACTCCGCGGTAAACGGGCATAAGAGTTTTGATAATAAGCCCCTTATCATCACCATCCTGTTCGACTATAACATATTCGGAAATACCGTCGTTTTTGTCTTCATTCTGAGAATAATCCTGATTTACGGCATACACACTCTCTGTAAGGCTTTCGAGTGTTACAAAAACCTGCACTCTGCCCACTCCGTCAACATCCCTCAACAGCTCCTCAAGTCTGTCTGCCGTTTTTTCTTCCAAGTCAAGCCATTGGATATCCGTCTGAGAATAGGTGTTTTCCGAAGAAGAAAACATTTGCGTTGTACCGAGCAAAAAGCATCCCGTAAGTCCTAAAAGAACTATCAGAAGAAGTTTTTTGTCACCCTTTATTTTTTCGTAAACCTTTTTAAGACTGTCTGTTTTCATTTTGCACCGTAATTTCGGGAATAAAGCCGAACACTTCCTCCAAGGCAGACGAAAGCTCAGATATATCCCCGATTTCCTTTTCAAATATCAAGCGTATATATTCAATATTTATGCTGTAGTCCTCGGATATATTAACATCAGTTTCAAGTTTATAGGGAACCGCAGTATATTTTTGTACAGCCTCGGCTGTCTTTTCCTCTACGGTTTTTAGTGCCTGCTGTGCATAAAAGCTCAAGGCTTCTTCCTCATTCATTGTTGAATAGGCTTCAAAGTCAAAAATATCTGTATTTATGTCCGAAAAAGCCCCGAAAAGCGGTGCGCAGACGGCAGAAAGAGAAAATACACACAGCACAGCCTTCGCTGTGTCTGACACAGAGGACGACGGCAGAATATAATAATATATATATCCGCCTACCGACACAAAAAGCAAAAGAATTGCCCACATTTTTATCTGCTCCGTTTTATTTCCTCCTTCTTTATCCGCCTGATGTCTTTACTGTAAAGATTATTGCAATGCTTAAAATAAACACAAACATATTAAAGCATATAACGGCTGTAAGAACGGAAAAAACGCTGTTGAGCGTGCTTAAAAACGAGCTTATATTGTCCTCGGATAAGATATCGCAGAAAATACCGAGTATGTATAATGCCGTTTTCCAGACAATAATTTCGCACAGCACGGGCAAATTTATAAACAGCGTTGCCGCAATGCCTATAACACCTATAGTATTTTTTATAAGCCCCACACCCGCAACAACGGAATTCAACGCATCTGCAATAGCGCTGCCCACAACGGGGACTGAACTTCCGATAAGAAAACGCAGTCCTCTTATTGTTACGGTATCAGCGGCTCCCGCTATTACTCCTCTGACGGACAGAACCGCAACAAAAATTCCTGAAATGAATGACATAATAAATGTTGCAGCCTTAAAAACAAGCTGCGAAAGCTTTGAAAGCTTCATCATCGGATTTATTGCAGTTGACGCAGAAAAAGCACATCCCACCGCGGCAAAGGACGGTATCAGATTTGCATACAGCACACTTATGCTTTGCGCGAAAGAAAAAACAACTGTATTGAAGCTTAACGCAAGTGCGGGATTTCCGCTGAAGGCAACAACCGCAGTCAGCACGGGAATCAGCGACAGCATAAAATCCTTTGAAAGCTCTATAGCAGAAACACACGAGCTTATCATCGGAGAGATAAGCCCCATCAAGAGAAAAACTATTGACAGGGTGCCCGCATTTCCCGTCAGCTCCTTCAGCTTTCCGTCCCCGAGAAATGAAGAAAAAAAAGCAACCGCCACAAGCACGGCAAGTACGATAAAAGCCACAGAAAGAGGCTGTGCGGTCTGTCCTTTGAAAATCCGGGTGATTACCGAAAAAACATTTTTTGCATTCACATCTGCAAGCGTATCGGCAACGGACGGTGTTATACCTATATCGGATAACAGCTCCCTTGTTTGTCCGTCAATGGCATCCCATACATCTGCATACCATATTTCCTCCTGTGTACTCCCGGCTGCCTGTACAGGCACACAAAGACAGACACAAAAAAGCACACACATCAAAGCCGTTATTACTGTTTTTTTCATATTTTTTCCACTATCCCTAAGATAAGCTGTGCAATTCCTCTCAGTATCGGCAAGGATACTCCTAAAATTATAATTTTTCCTGCAAATTCAACTTGTCCGGCAAGTGCTGTTTCCGAGTTATCCTTACATAAATCCGTTGCCAGCTGTGTTACAAGTGCAATACCGAGTGCCTTTATGAGTGAAGAAATGTAATCAACAGAAATTCCCGCAGAATCCAGAGCACTCTTAAAAAACACTAAAAGATCCTTAAGCTGGGAAAATATCATAAAAAAGATAACAACAATACCGCAAAGCTGTACCAATACGGTATACTCGCTCTTGTATTGCCGGATAAAAACAACAGCTAATATCTCACACAGCACTACCCCTGTAATTTTTATTATCACAGGTCAAAAACACTCCTGACATAAGAAAACAGAGAGGAAATGTACGGTATTATCATCATCAGCACAATAATAAGTCCTGCAAGTGTTGTTATCATAGTGTATTCTTCTCTGCCGGAGCGGGCAAGTATCTGATTGAGAAGAGCCACAATCAGTCCCACCGCGGCAATTTTGAAAATAATTTCTATATCCACACGGCACCTCCGCTAAAACAATATTATAAAAAAGGCGGCGGCAACAAGTGCTGAACCGCTGATAAGGATTTTCTGATTTTTCAATGAGCTTTCTTTTGCTTCATCCGATATACGGTCAAATTTTTCGCTGAATTTTTTGCAGGTATCGCAGAATTCTTCTACCCCCGAGGATAAAAACACCTGTGAAAAGCTTTTCAATACTTGCTTTTCTTCGTTTTTCAGACTGCTTAATTCATCGGCGTTCTCAACACATTCACACCATACGGCACATAAATCACAGCCGTCATACAAAGAGGATAAAAACACATCAAGAAAAGAAAAGCACTCAAATTTATCAAGCACGCTTATTTCCTTACATATGCTTTTTATGTCCTTGCCGCCCGCAGAAGCAGAAAAGGAGAAGGCGGAAAAGAGCGAGGACAGATTTTCGAGAAAGTAAACTCTTCTTTTAGCTTGTTTTGCAAAATAAGCTCCCGTCAGAATGAAAGACATACATATCATTGTTATACTTATGTATCGCATCTTCAATAACCTCATAAGAATATATATTTTTAATATTTCCCGGATTTGTCTGCGAGAGAAACACAACGCTGTCAAAAACATTTTCCCTGAACAATTCTCTGAATTGCTGTCTTCTGCAAATCTGTGCAATATCAGCCGCGTGTATTGTTGCAATGAATTTCACTCCGCTGTTAAGTCCCGAAAGTATCCCCCTGACCTCATCACCGCCGCCGATTTCATCACACACAATGATATCGGGTGAAAAAAGCCTCAATGCTCTTTCTATGGCATAGCTTTTTTCATAACCCGAAATTATATCAAGACTTGCTCCCTTGCCCTCAAAGAATACACTTTCGGACAGCTCATTTCTCTCGTCTATAACGCATACCTTCTTAAAGCATCCGTTTTTAGCTGAGCTTAAAAATCTGCAGCAGGCTTTCAGCATTGTGGTTTTTCCCGAAGAGGGGGCACCTGCAATGAGAAGCCCCGTGTTCATTGAGACAAGTAACTGCTTTAGCTGTTCGTTTTCACAGAACAAGCCGTTAAACGGAAGACGGATATTAAGCCCCGTTACTCCCGAAAGGGAAAAGCCGTCGGGGGTATTAGCAGAAATAACGCCTATGCGAATACCCGATAAATATGTAATATAGCCCCGTGACAATTCATTCTGATGTGCAAAAACAGAATATGAACAGGCTTTGTTTACAATTTCTCTCAGCTCCTCCCGAGAAGAGCTCTGACAGTATTCTCCGTCTGTTGAGGTAAGCCGTCCGTTACTGTTAAGAAATTTTATTCCGCTGTCGGTTGAAAAATACACACTCGCATCCGCATGCAGGCGTATTTCATATACCGTACCGTCAAAGAACAGCGGCACATCCCCGAGTACGGTTTTCAGCCTTTCGGGGAAAAGAGATAAAGCCTTTTTATAGATATCTGTGTTTTTCATACATAATCCCTTTTATCTTGTCCCGCCGTATCTGCAGAACCTTCCTTTCCGATGTTTGTTAATTGACAAATTATAATATTTAATGTAGAATAGTTTTGTAATTAAGCTTGTCTTACAACAGTTTCAACGCTCACTACTATTTATATTAATCGGAATGATGAGATATGAATTTAAAACTTAACAAAACTGATTTCAACTTTAATGAAACAGATTTTATAAACGGGACATCCTTCAGAAGCTACAAGATGTTAAAAAGAGTGCTTGATTTTATATGTGCTTCTCTTGCTCTTACAGTCGGTTTTATCCCGATGCTTCTTCTGTCCCTGATAATTATTGCCGAAAGCAAGGGTCCTGCTGTTTTCAGGCAGAAAAGAATAGGGCTTGACGGCAAGGAATTTACTTGTTTGAAGTTCCGTTCAATGAAGGTGGATGCCCCCTCTTGTGCTACTGCCGAGCTTGACGATCCCGATTTGTATATCACGAAAATCGGTAAGCTTATGAGAAAAACAAGCCTTGATGAGCTTCCTCAGCTTATAAATATAATAAAAGGCGATATGAGCTTCATAGGCCCCCGCCCTCTTATTCCCGAGGAAAGCTATATTCACGAAAAAAGACTTGATATGGGTGTTTACAATCTGCGTCCCGGTATTTCGGGCTATGCACAGATTAACGGCAGAGACCTCGTCTCTCCCGACGAAAAGGTATTTTTAGATACCGTTTATCTGCATAATTTTTCATTTTTTACAGATGTTAAAATTTTCTTTGCAACCATTTTAAGCGTACTGAGAAGTGACGGTATTGTTGACGGAAAAGTGGAAGCCGGCGAAGAAAAAGACGAAGAAAAAATACCACTCAGCGTAAAATAAAACTCTGTCTGCTGTTTTTGCAGACAGAGTTTTTTTGCTTTACTACATTTTTGTTCGATTTTAATACATTTTCGCAAAAGATATTGACAAGTTTTTTTAATAAGTTACGCTTGAATTGTAAGCAAAAATTATGAAATAGGTGATACCGATGGTTTATTGATTTTCAACTGTCAGACTACTAAAAAATATAAAATTCAGGAGGCGTTCAGAATGATAAAAAGATTAGCAAAAAAGGGCATATCTGTAATTCTTTGTGTTCTTCTTTTCGTTCAATCGATGTATGTGGGTGTGTACGGTGCAAACTATGTATACATTAACGACACCGCTGGCTCTGTGCCCATATCAGAAGAATACAGCAACACTCTTCATTTTATATCCGGAACACACTCGCTTTCCACTTCAAGAGCCGGCACATTTACAATCAATGACTACACACTCATTCCTGCATTAAATTTTGACATTGCGGGAATTGCGTCTAATATATATCCCGTAAACTTAAGTTTAACATTTAATTCACCTGTATCCCGTATAATTAAAGGGCTCAATGAATATTCCTGTGCTGCATACGGTCTGGGCTGGCTACCTGATTTCGGTATGAGTATTTTCGAGGTCGAATACACAGATTCTCACCTTTTGTATCTCCTTGATGCAGAAGAAAATTGCACTGTATTTGAGCTGTCTGCTGAAGAAGCGGAAGAGGACAGCGAATTTTTCGGTATGCAAAAATGGACTGCCGCAGACGGCACTATCATATGGAAAACACCTGACAATGCTCTTACCGCAGATAATACACAATATATATTGATAAATGAAGACGAAAGATATTTTTACGATTCTTTCGGAAGACTAAAAAAAATAGCAAACACAACAAATAACGCCGAAATGCAGATAATTTATGCAGACGGTGAAAATATCCGTCCCGAAATGATAAATAAAATCACAGACGGAACAGGCAATGAATACCGATTTACATACAATGATAATAACCAACTGACAAAAATCAAATGCTATAATTCTTCAAACGAAGAAATAGTAATCGGAACAGCATTGGAAACCAATTTTGCATATACGGGTAACTACCTCACATCTGTCACTTTCCCCGACGGTGAAATCATATCTTTTACTTATGATTCTTCGGGAAATATCACTTCTGCCGTTAATATTGACCTTGATAAAATTGAAATGACATATCAGGACGGTGTTATCAGCTCAATGTCCTACAAGGCTTATGACGAAGCAAATGAAGAATATGTCACAAGAGAAGCTTTGGCAATTGAAAAAACAAGCAATCTTGTGCGCACATTTACCGATTTATATGGACATAAGGAAATAAAAACCTTTACATCGGACGGAGAAATTGTTACAATAACAGATGAGAACGGAAATTATCTTTACGGTGCGCCCGAGGAAGAGCCCGAGCTGCCCCCAGAAGAAGAAACAACAGAACCTGAAACGGATGACGAGGAGCTTGAAGAAAGCCTTTGTCCGTGTGCTGATTGTGAAGAATATCTGTGCTCGTGTGAATGTGAAGCCGAAGAAGAATGTGAGTGTGTTCAATGCAAAAGAACATCTTTCACAACAGAAGATTCTTACGGTAATGTGCTTTCCGATGCACTTTTTGACGGTGTTAAAACATTATCCGAAACAAACACATATAACGCAAACGGAAGTGTTGCGTCTTCCACAGACTCGGCAGGAAACACTGTATATTATCTGTATAACAGCAATTCGGGTGTGCTTGAGAGTATCATTGCAGGCGAAACACAGGCAGATTTTGAATATGATGCAATGGGAAATCTGCTGTCATTTTCACAGGATGTTTCCGGACTTTCCAACGGCACAAAAATGGAAAACTCATATACTTATGAGCACGATAAGCTGAAAACAATAACTCATAACGGATTTTCCTATGAATTCAGCTATGATATATGGGGAAATCAATCAAGCGTTAAAATAAATGACATAACCCTTGCAAGCAATACCTACGGTGAGGGAGAGCATTACGACAGATTATCGGAAATAACATATGCTAACGGACAAAGCGTGAGTTATTCTTATAACAGCAACGGAGATATCTCGGGAATATCATATGACGGCGGAGAAACAAACAGATATGCCTATGAATATGATGAGAACGGAACACTTCTCTCCTGCACGGATTTCGCTGTTAATCAGAAAACGGTATACACGGACAATGCAACACAAATAGTTGATACTCAGGATAATACCGTTATTTTCTCAACGGGATACGATGAAGACGGCAACGAGATTGAAACCGTGTTCGGCTCATCTGTTACATATGAATATGACTACAGCTATTCCGATATTACGGGAATTACCGTAAGTGAACGGTTTTTTGAAACAGAAACTGAAACCACAGATGATGAAACACCGATAAATATATATAACAGTGTTTCAACAGTAAATGAAACAGACTGGTTCGGAAGAACTGTTTCAAAAACGGTTACCACAGATTTTATAAAAGAAGAAAATTCAGTTGAAACGGAATATGCCTCTTTGACGGCAACATATGAATATACCTATGATGACACAGACACAACAGCTTCTTCACGGGTAACATCATATATTTCAACCGTAGAAACCGAAGACGGAATAGTAAGCCAAAGACCGGAATATTACGAATATGATGATGCCGGCAACATAACAGCATTATATACCTATGTAAACGGCAATAAATTCTATGTAAACACCTATGAATACGACGAGGCAGGGCAGTTAATTCGAGAGGACTTGTATCTTGCGGATGCGACAATTGTTTATGCTTATGATAAGGGCGGCAATATGATATCCAAAAAGGTTTATGATTTTACCCGTGGTGAAATCAGTCCTGATGAAACACCCGACACCGTAACCTTCGGTTATGACCATCCCATATGGAAGGATGTGCTTACATCATATAACGGAGAGCCTGTGACCTATGATGCTATGGGCAATATCACTTCCTTGGGTGACTATTCCTACACATGGACGGGCGGCAGACAGCTAAAAAGCGTGACAAGCG
>JAFXAK010000039.1 GCA_017517135.1 Clostridia bacterium | reverse complement strand
TACTCAAAGATAATCCGGTCATGTTCTAAAGGCGTGATTAAATCGACAGACCGTCCCTCGACCTCTCCTGCAACTATATTCTATCACAGGTTTTCATTTGTTGTGTGTGCTTTTTGGAGCATGCGGTGTTCTGTGTCTTATGCTGTTTTTTCAACAATCCCCAGCCTTTTTTATAATTATATATCCTAAGAGAACATAAGTCAACAAAAAGACACGGCAGGACCGATTTGCCCTCGGTCTGCCGTGGTTTTTAATGTGCAAATGACAATTATTAAGTGTCAGTTTTTCGACAAGTGGCGTAAGACATAGAACCGTCCCCTGTCTTATACTATACCGCGTAAGACATAGAACCGTCCCCTGTCTTACCCTGTCTTAGTTTTCTCTCTAACAACATTCTTTACGATAACAATATTGCTATGAGTAAGTATCAATCCTGATTTCTTCTCTTTCAATATTTCCGCTCATTTTATATGGGCTTGGGTTTTTGTTGCCTTTTTTAGCCTTTACCGCTTAGGTTTTCACGCTAACCGTCCACTGTCCTATGCACAAGCCCTTACAAAAAATCAATACCAGAAATATTATTTAACGTCAAATAAAGACAATGCAATTGGTGCCTTTTTACAACCATAATTATATGAGGTGCAAACTCAATCACTTCCCCAATCGATTCAGGATTGCCGATGCATAGGATGTTCTTTCTTTCATCCCAATACACTTTATTTGAAAACGGATGATAATGGCAACCTTCTCCAGGAAAAAGCATCTCGCCACTTTTAATAAAAACTCTTCTCGCTTTCGATTCTGGCAAAACTAAAGGTTTATGCAACACTTTTAATTCATCTAAAAAGCTTTGAAATTTTATACAAAGACCAGTAGAACTATCAACTATAAGTTCAAATCGCCAATTGCCACCAAGCAATATACTGTAATCTCCATTTGTTGTGGATTGATATAATAAAGACCTATCTTCCGTTAGGTAAAAATCATTTCTGTCCTTAACAGAATCCCTATCATACAAATCGCCAATCATAAACTCAATCTTATTCATTTGGATATGATTTTTCATTTTTTCCTCCTATTTTAAAAACCATGTCCCCAATGCCACACTAAACCTTTGGCGGTATTTATTCCCAATCTCCAAAGTTTTTCTTTTCCATTTACAGAACCCATAGCGCTAAAGACATAACCAAATGAATCTTTTGTCATTTTACCATATTTAATCACTTGCTTTTGTGTTAATACAGAGTTTGCATATGGTCTGCTCATATGTGTGACATCAGAAATAGTGTCGGTATAATTGTAATTCTGAATATTATTATAGGCTTTTATTCGAGGCGCATTTTTTGCGGTCCATCCACCACATATTGCCGTTCCTATCTCTGCTACAGCTGCAGTGGTATTAGAGTAAACATCATAAGCTTTTTCGTTTCCACGGAAAACATCATCTCGTACAAAATTATGACCAGTCGCCGCCTCACCTAATTCAGACACACCATTTACTGTGGTTAATGCTCCAGCAGTTACCGTAACCGCTGCAACAGCCATCATTGCAGGCGCAGCTACCCCACAAGTCAAAACAGAAACACCAACACAAATCGCTGTAATGCCAATAGCTAACCAACCAGCACCCTTTCCAAAACTTGACCAATCAAATGTTCCATAGGGGTCATATCCCATAACAGGGTTATTGCCACAGTAGGCAAATAGATTGTAACTGGTAAGACCTCCCATACCTAAATATGCGATGTTGTCTGCATTAATAAACCGACCGATCTCAGGATCATAATAACGGCTGGATACATAGTAGAGTCCCGTCTCATTATCATAGCAATAACTTCTGTAACGCACAGAATTAAGCATTGCAATATGAGTTGAGCTTGTGACTGTATCCCCGTCACCATTTTTGATGGCGATAATGTTACCCCAAGCATCATATTCGTATGTCGCACGGAGCACACCGTCTGCGTTGTAAATACCGATAACATCGCCCTGTGCGTTTGTGGTTACATAGTAGCCTACAAGAGTAGAAGTATCGCCGTTATAGTAACGGATAGCTGTGAGATAGCCGTAGGAATCGTAGAGGTAGAATAACTGTCTGCCGTCGGGCTTTTCTTCGTAAACCAACTGACCGTTAACATAGCGGTAAATGGTTTCGTCACCGTTTACGGTCTTCGTTGCACGGTAGCCATCTGCATCATATGTATAGGTTATGGTGTTACCGTTACCTACATACTTCTTAAGCTGTCTGCCATACCAAGTAAGGGTATTGCCAAGATAGCTTGTGGGATTACCTATTTCATCATAACTGATTATCTCGTTGGTGTCAACAGTTTTATCCCCGTCAAGATCAACAGATGTTAAAAGATTATTCCAACCGTTTTTTCCATTTTTTGAATAGGTATAAGCTATTTCTTTTATTACCGGACCGAGAGAGCCTTCTGTATAAGCACGCTCTGTTTTCTTTGTAATATTGCCGATACCGTCATAAGTAAAATCTGTGCTCTTGTTGGTCGTTGCGTTAATTTCTCTTGTGAGCTGATTTAAACTGTCATATGTATATGAACGGTATTCTTTGTTGTTCCTTGTGCCGAATGAATCGGGATTATCTTGGGTGTATCTTTCGCCCTTGGTTATCTTGGTGATATTACCGATATCATCATAAGTATAATTGTATGTGGTGTTATCAATAGTTTCTCTTTCAAGCAGATTTGTGCGGTAGGTTTCATCGCCCTCTGCATTTCTTGCCGAGCGAACATACCTGTAGTTATAATAAATCGGGCTTGTGGTTGAAAGAGCTTTTTTCGCAAGCTGGTTAATACTGTTGTAGCTGTAAGTCAGATGGCGGGTTGATGAAATATAATACTGTGTGGGCAGATTATCCTTTGCATAGCTTGCTGAACTGCTGTTTTCATCAACTGCAGAATACTTATACTGCTGTGTTACAGACTTACCGCCGAATTCAAGATATATTCTTGAAAGATTGTTACGCTTATCGTATGAAAATCCGGTTGAGCCGATATGTGAAGAAGTATCATTAGTCTGAATTTCCTGCATAATAAGGCGACCTATGGAATCATAAATATATAGATATTTCTCGTTGTTTACTAAATCCTGATGCAGCATAGGAACACCGGCATTGTTATACGACCACTTATATTTGGTATAACCATTTTGCAAAACAGAGTTTACAAGACCTAAAGTGTTATAGGTATATGCAACCTTATCTCCGTTACCGTATAAGGAAGAAGCAAGCAAACCGTTGTTCGCCTTATATGTATTTGTTATAAGCTCGGTTGAGTCTACTTTTGTGGATATAACATTACCGAAAGCATCATAAACAAAGCTGTAATTTTCGCTTTTGCTGCCTTTAGCTACTGTTATTGTTGAAAGTTTGTTGCCGTCATAGTCATATGTTACCTTTGTGCCGTCAGATTCAACAGAAGCAAGTCTGTCGCTTTGGATATAATGCTTATATGTTGTGGTTTGTCCGTTTGCATTGGTAACATTTTTCAGCAAACCTTTTGTTGTATCATAACTATAAGTTGTTGTTTTTTTGTTGCTGTCAATAGTTTTTGTAATATATGCACCGGCGGCAATACCTCCGCTTGAATTCATATACTCTGTTTCGGTCAGCATTTTTATTGTTCCGGAGCTGTTTTGAAGCAAAGTAGATGCAGGAAGTTTTTTGTTTTGAGTATATCCGTATACTGTTTCAATGCCTCGGGGCGAGGTTACTGTTTGCAGATTATGATTATTATCATAGGTATAACTGTATTTATTGCCCAATGCATCTGTTGAAGATATTAAGTCAACTTTATTATCTTCATGATATTCCAGATTTGTTGTTTGTTCGGAATTTGAAGATATTACGGTTGCATTTCCGTCAGCATCATAGAAATAGGTCTGTGCAACATCCTTTATAAGCTGAATGTTATCAAAATATGCATTGTTGGGCTGATAAGCATAGCGACAATAAATGGTCATACTCTTAGGTGTTGCATCCTGATTTTTCTTTGAAGCAATCGGAATTGCAACCGAGGTATACTGCCAGCCGGAAACTGTTGTGTTGAATTTAGCAGGAGTTTTTATTTCGGTAAAGCTTTCTCCGTCTGCTGTGGTGTAGCTTACAACAACTCCGAGTTCAAATGCGGCATTGTTATGATGCTTAGAGCTTACAGCATCAGCCCGTCCCCAACCGCTGAGAATATATGTATCGTCCTTATCACCGTAAAGTGCAACGATCTGGTATACCTGCTTTTTTGCCAATGTATCGCCCTGTATTTCGAGTGAGTGTGTTTTGCCGTGATATTTTGAGTCTGAAGAATAACAGGCAGAAGCTGAGGTAGACCAGCTTGTCGGAAAATCAGAAGAAAGTCTTTCAAAACCGGCGTTTTCAATAAGATTACAGGTGTTTGCAACTGTACCCAATTCAAACTGTATACAGTCAAAATATGCCGTTCCCGTTGCATTTTTTAAAACAAGATACGCCATAACCTTTGTTGCATTTTCGGGAATGACTGCACTTACTGAAAGTCTGCGCCAACCGTTTTCCGAAAGTGTTGAAGCACTTGTGAGAACAGGAGAATAGGAATTACTCTGATTACCGTCCGCATCGGTTATTTTTATCCATAAATATGCACCCGTACGGGAGCTTTCATAAACCTTTGTTATGTCCTTACATTTCACATAGGCAGAGAAGGTATATGTTGAACCGAGCGTAAGGAGTGAAGTATCAACAGACTGACCTAAAATACCGTAACCGCCTGAATCAGTAATTTCATTTACTGTTACTGCAAGTGATTTTAAGCCTACATATCTGTATGAAGAGCTTGTAGCAGTTGAAATGTCTGCCTTTGATACATATTGAGTCCAGCTGCTTATGCTTTCTCCGTTTATGCCTTTAAGTTGGTTTACAACATTTTTACCAAGCCCTGCGGAAGAGGATATTTTGTTTAACTTTTTTAAAGAATCAGTTTCTTTTAATTCGGTATATTGGTATACACCGGCACCGTAATCGCTTCCGCCTTTTGTCCTAATCCTTTGTGAAACTGTTCTGCCGAAATTATCGAACTGATATGTTGTTATCAAGTCATTATTGTTGCCATATACACCGTCTGCACCGCTTGTTTGTATTTTGGTTGTGTTGTATAATGTGCGGTCAAATTCTATTTTTTGACCTTCAATACTGCCACCGTATTCGGTAACTGTCTTCACTCGTTTGCCTTGTTCAGGTTTTGTATAACTGAACTGAACCGCATATCCGCTTGATGCGGTAGCTTTTGTTAAGCAATTCTCAGAATCGTAGGTGTACTTTATTTCTCTTTTACTGCTGCTGTTTGTTGTGTCATACGGGAATGTTACTTTTGACAGCTTTCCGTTAGTATAATCTATAGTTATGTTTCTTTGTGACGGATCTGTTATTTTTGTAAGATAATTATTTGAATCATAAGAGAATGTATAAATATGACCTGCTGCATCTGTAACCGTTTTCATTCGAGTGCCGTTATTATCATAGGTTGCACTGAAAGTAACAATACCATTCGAGTTTTTTATTTGATACAAATTGCCTGATTGATTAAAATAATATCTTGTATTTGTATCATTTTTTATATAATACTTCCAGTCGCCTGTGCCGCCGGGAACAAGTGTAAGCCCTAATCCGTCTTCATCCACATATTTTGTGCCGTCTTTGACAAAATAATGTTCAGTACCGTCACCATCCATATATACATACGGATAATCTTCGGCAGCATCTCCCGTTAAATCGTAATCTGTTGATTCTCTTACGGTTTGAAAAACATTAAGCACACAGCCTTTGCCGACAGAAGTTTTGACATTGGTATTATTGCCTGCAACAAATTTTGTTCCTGCTGCATAGCCGTTATACACAATCTCTATTCCGAGTGAGCCCAATTCACTGCTTATCCCTGCAAGCGGAATTGAATAAACAAGGTTACCCGTGTAGTCATTTATATATGCAGTGCCTGCATCTTCAACACTTACGGTTGTGTATGTCCAATAATCTTCAAGACCTTTGTTGTTGCGGTAGTTTATTTCGATAACGGGAAAGAGTGAAGAATTGACATTGTCCTCCACATAGAATTGTGCATATGCTGTCTCAGTGGATTCGTTTTCTTTCTCCTCATAATGTTTTTTTAACATTATACCGTAATTTGTTTTTTTGCCCTCATACCACTCTTTAACTGCTTTGGTTATATCAAAGTGTCTATCTATGTTCGTATCCCCGTCATTATGACTTATATGAATATAGTCATATATTACAGAGCTGAAATCAGCGTTTGTTATTGCATCCCATGTTACATTTTCAGCCCAATCTGTTGTCATCATATGCATATCTATCTGCTGATCGGGTATAGAGGATGTATAAAAGCTTGTTTTAATTTGAAGTAGATTTAAGTTTGCATCAACAACCATATCTCCTTTTTTTAGTGACGGTAAATCAAATTTGAGTAAAGCTCTTCTGATTTTGTATCCTCGGGCAGATGTTCCGACGAAGACAGAGCCGAAATCCCAAACATTGTCATAATCAGATTCATTTGTACCGCTGAAAATAAAAGTTGATGTTATAGCTTCGGGAGACTGTGTTGTTGTGATATACGGGTCAATTGTAACAGGCAAAACAGTTTCTTCATTGTTTATCCATTCGGCATCTGCCGTTACGGTAAAGGTATATTCCTTATTGCCTGAATGCTGAAGAGAATATTCAACCGCTGTTGAATAATTGTCTGCAGCATCATACATAAAGGGTGCAGGGATTGAGAAAACTTCTTCTTTTGTGTCTTCTGCAAAAACAGTTATTCCTGCTTCTTCATTCATTTCGAGGTATACATTTTTTGTTTTTATTGTAAAGCTGAAAGAATATTCGTCTGCTTTTTCGTTTACAATTATATTTTCCTTTAAGCTGTTACCGATAAGGCTGTATTCAAGAGAAATGTTTTTATCAACATTTTCATAAACAACTCTGTCACTGCCTGTTTTTTCAACAAGCTCCTCATAGGGTGAACCACTTTCAAGCTTGATTTTTTCTTTGAGCTTTGATTTAACAGATTTATTCTTTGAATCCTTTGCATTATATCCCCATGATAAGGAATATTTGTCCTGTGTTATGGTTACAAGTTTTTGCTTGTCTGCTTTCTTTGCAAACTTAACATTGAAGCTGTTTGACTTGTTTGAGTAGCCGTCATAATCTTCGCTGTCATTTGCATCTTCCTCAGACAAGCTGTTATCTATATCTATCCATTCGCCGTTTTCTTCGTAATGTACATCCTGTGAATAGCTTACAGCCATCATAGAGCCGTCGCTCATTATATAGTGCTTTACATTGGCTTCTCTGCGGCTTTTATCTTCACCGATAACAGTTAATTCCTTTTCGTTTTCTGTTTCAATTTCCTGACCATTATTTTCGTAAATTATCGTTTCTTCTTCAAGTGCTTCGGAGATACTTTGCGCAGCTGCCGAAAAAACACTCTGCGGAATAAGCTGAACAGTCATTATCACTGCAAGAATGAGGGATAATAACTTTAACATTTTATGCTTCATTTTTATGTCTCCTTTTTTCTTTTTTTTTGATTAAAGCCAAATTTTTATTTTTGTGTTCAATAAACCTCTAAATACCACATCGGCAACACCCCCTTTATTTTTCGGAAATTCATAAAATTTCCTTTCAATATTTAAGTGTCGGAAAAAGAAAAAAGTAACACAAAAATTTTGATGTTTTTTAAATTTGCAGAAAACAACAATTTTCAGGTGTGTGCTGTGAAAAATATGCAAAAAGAGATGCCCTTGATGGACATCTCTTTTTGCTGTCTTATTAATCTTTATGCATTCTCAACAAGCTCTTTTCTGCGCTTTGCGAGGTCTGCATACATTTTTGCTCTCTTTTCCTTGGTTAAGGGCCAGAGGAATTTGGGGATTATACCCAATGCGCCCGAAATCGTGGGAACGATACTGCACAATGCGAAAAGCCAGAATTTTGTTCTTGTGTCCTGAGTGCCTATGGTAAGTCCCTGAACATAGCCTATCTCTTTGAGAATAAGATTTCTCGCACTTCCCATAAGAGAGGACTGTATTTTCAGCACAAGGCTTTTTGCAACACCTGTTGTTGCTTCCATTCTGTAGCCGTTTTTCCATTCGCAGTAGTCCATTGCCTCGTTCCACAAATCGGCATTGATTACCTTATTAACACCGAATGCCCACTTTGTGAACCACTCTCTGACACCAACGGCAACAACCATAGGAATCATCTTTGTGTAATTTCTGCCTATCATACCGAAGGCAAAGTATGCCGCACTGAGAATATCTCCGTATATATCCGCACCTACCCAGAGTGCCTTTGATGAAAAACGCTTTCTTAAGGGAGAAACAAAGGCATAGCTTATACTGCCGTTAAGGCTCGACGGGAGATTTGCCAGAGTTATAAGCGAATATGAGCCGAAAACATCTATAAAGTAGTTGGACTCGCTTGTGCTTACCGCGAAGCCGCCGAGGAAATCGGACATACACATCAATAAAACGGGATAGTTTGTGAATATTGCTCTCAGACCTTCCTTTATGTTCGGTTTTTCTATTGACTGCGGGACTCTTTCCTTGGACTGCAGGAAGAAATACAGCGTAAGAACAGAGGAAACAACACTTGTGGAAATACCGAAGGTCATAAATGCAGAGCTTAATTTCCACTGAATTTTGCTGTTTACTATAAGGTCATACACAATACCGAAAATATATCTCGGCATATCCTCTCCGAGGTATCCCGACAAAAGCTCTGCTAAGGTTATAAGCCGTACTCTTTCATTCGGATTCGGTGTTATGGTTGACATATATCCGCTTTTGGCAATGCTTATGGCAGTTGACGCGGTTTCCTGAATTATACTGAATGCAAAATAGAATATAAGTTTAGGAACAAATGTAGCCGAGGTATTCGGGAAAAATATCGGAATAAACCAATATAACGCTCCGAATATGGTAAACGGAATCTGAAGTCCTAAAAGATACGGCCTGAATTTACCGAGCCTTGTTCTTGTGTTATCAACAAGCGTTGCAAGCAAAAGGTCGTTGATTATATCCCATGCACTTGTAAACAGATTCAGTATTGCATTTACCGTAAAGTCAATTTTAACGACATCCCATATGTATCGTTCCTTGAAGCCGTCAATATTGAAGGTATTTGAAACATCATTCAGAAGATATGCGGCGGATTCCTTTACGCCTACATAGTTGAAATTCTGATAAACATTTACGGGAAGCTCTTTATCAAGCTGCTGAGTATTTTTTTCATTTTCCATATAGCTTCCCTCCTTACTGTGTTACCGTAACCGTACACGAAACGGTATGCCCACCGTTTACACTTACCGCTACAATTTTTGTTTCTCCCTCACCGACAGCCGTTACATTACCGTTTTCGTCCACCGTGGCAACCGCCTCGTCAAGAGAATACCAGTCTACATCCTTTATAGTTGCCTTTTTGGGCTTTACCGTTGCAGTAAGAGTGTGTGTCTCCCCTGCTTTAATTTCAAGGCTTCTCTTGCTGAGTGAAACGCTTTCGGCCTCAACAACAACAAAAACCTCAACCTCATCGGTATATGTATTACCGAGATATTTAAGCTCGGCTGTTATAACGGCAGGTGTCTGACTTACATTGACAGCTTCAACAACACCGTTTTCGTCTACCGTGGCTATTTTTTCATCACTCGAGGTAAATGTCAGAGCAAAGTCCCCGGCTGATGCATTTTCATCAACACCCGCAATAACCGACAGATTATCGTACCCGTTTGCGGTAAGTATTATTTCGTCCTGCTCAATTTCTATTCCCGCATACTCAACAGTATAATTTCTTTCAAACAAAACATTAAAATATGTATCGACTGAGCCGAGAGCTTCTAAATCTCCCGTAAACTCAACATCTGAACAGACAGAATATGAACGGCTTATTTTCATTGACCGAAGTTTATCGCTTGTGAAATCAATTTCGCCATAAACCTTTACAAAATTGAGCGATCTTATTTTGGGTTCAATGCTGCCAAGAGAGCCTAACTGCTCTTCAACAAGAGAAAAAACCTCAATGTCTTCCTCCGGGAAAAAGCCGTCTGCACTATCTTCTTTGGGTAAATTATAAAGCAATTCGATTTTGTAAAGCTTATTTTCCTCGTCTGTTTCAAAAACAAACTCATCGGCTTTATCTATCACACCAAGAGAAAACAGTTCGGCTTTATTGCCGTAAGTGATTTCATCCGATGAAAACATAGCTGCCATTTCTCCCGACAAATTTTCAACAACAAATTTGAAAAAGCTGTTCTGCGCTTCGGTCATATCCGAAGAAATTTCGCTGACAGAAACATTGTTCTGCTGAGAAATGTGTACTTCTCCGCTTTCAAAAGCGTTTTCAAGCACCTGTGTAAAAAAGGAAAGAATATCTTCCCTCTGTGCACTCACCTGAGTTTTCGGCAGCACCTTTTCCCGGGGCAATGAAAAGCTTTCATCGTCAACTGCCACCGATGCATAAAACCATATAAGCACCGAGCAGATTGCTATCATCAGCACGGGGCAGACTAACATAAGTGCTATCTGCATTTTTGTTCCCAAACGCTTTTCAGGGGACTTTTTATTATCAGTCATTCTTTTTCTCCCCCTTTTTTTCTTTGCCGAATGCATTTATTCGGGCTTGTTTCTCTTCCTCGGTTTCAAAAATCGGCATAGGTAAATCCTCAAGCTTTATTTCACCCGATTTTACCTTTTTTGCAATCTCAATACGCTTCAGGTCAACCTCTTTAACTGTAACCTGTGCGTTTTCCTTATACATTTTAATATTTATAAACATAAAGACACCGAAAGCTATAAGCGCCACTATTGAGCCGGCACCGAAGGATGCGGATATTACCGTATACTGCTTTGCACAAATCACGGCCGAAAGCATCAACACAGCCGTAATAATATCAAAGATAATCGCAGCAAGAGAAAGTCCCGCAAGAGCCTTGCTGCTTTTTCTCAGATTTATAAAGGACAACAGCCATACCGCAAAAATCGCAACACCCGTAAGCACCATAAGAATGTATGCGGCTGCGGCTGCAATTTCAAAAATAAACACATCGGATGCCACACCGATTACGGGCAATTCAAAAACATGTGCGAGCAAGCCGTTTGAAAAAAGACCGTAAAAGCCAAGAGCACTCAGGGTTATATCCTTGGAAAAGAACGGCAGATGCATACTGACCGTGCCGAAGGGGATCAGCAGACACGAAATAATGAATACCATAGATACCATACGGGCTATGGGCAGCTTACCGTTTATAAATGCCGCTTTGAGCCTTGCAACAAAGGCTCTTGCCCTTGCAAATTCAAGCTCGGTTTTCTTAGCGTCCCTTGCCAAATCCTCTTCCTGAGTATAATACATAATATGTACTCCGCACTTTTTACAGTTCGGAGACAAATCAAAGCGTTTTATTTCAACGCCGCATTTCGGGCATTTCAAGAAAATCACCGTCCAAAAAATTAATTTTCGCTGTCTTCAACCTCAACGGCAACATACTGCTTACCGTCTTTTACCTTGACACTCATTTTACTGTAGCAGGCATAAATACCTGCAAGCTCATCCGAGAAGCTTCTTATATCCTTGCCCTCAGCATCAAAATACATAATAATGTTATTATCATTATTTTCCGTAAAAACAGGTACGGGAATCATAAAAAAAACAGTCCTTTCAAATACAATTATATATATTAAATATAGTACAAGTATGGCACTTTTTCAAGGTAATTTGATTTTTTCATCAAGGTGAACAATAAACGCTTACCTTTTTTGAACAAAAATACAAGTCAGATATTCCGTAAAGCAAAAAAAATCAAGGGACTTAAAGCCCCTTGGCACAAATCCCTTGACTTTTATCTTATTCGATTATAAACTGTTTTGAAGCGGGTGCCTTTTCCTCTTTTTTGGGGAGAGTGAGAACAAGAACACCGTTTTCATATTTTGCACAAATGTTTTCGGTATCAACTGCCGAAACATCAAAGCTTCTTGCATATGAGCCGTAGCTGCGTTCACGGCGGACATAATTTTTCGCTTCGTCCTTTTCCTCGTTTTCGCTCTTTCTCTCTGCCTTGATTGTGAGGTAGTCCCCCTCAAGATTTACATTGATATCTTTCTTTTCAAAGCCCGGAAGCTCTGCTTCAAGAATAAATTTACCTTCCTCTTCTCTTATGTCTGTTCTGAACATCTGATGAGACGGTCTTGCTTTTGCTTCGGGGAATGAGAAAAATCTCTTTTCAAATTCTTCCATTTCTCTGAAGGGGTTAAATGATACAAAGGGATTTAATGTGTTTCTCGGAATAATTTCAAACATAGTTTTTTCCTCCTGATTTTATATAAGATATTTTTTGACATTTCAGTCTTTTTTATTCACCTAAGGAAGTATCTTTCGGAATTCACCGTATGTGTCACTCATATTTTCGGCTTTGTGATTGCGCATATCACATCACCTATATAAAGTCCTCGGATAACGCTTTCGGGCTGTTGCCCTGAGCTCTTCCCCTTCGGCATCTTTAATATACAACATAATTGTTATATCCGTTTGATATTTCTGTGACCATTTTGTAAATATTAGCACTCTAACAATGAGAGTGCTAATATTTTTGTCTGACAATTTTTTCATTACAGAAATATACAATTATTGACTTTGGGGTAAAATTAGATTAAAATCTATCTGTATTATTTTAACCTTATTATTTATATGCTTACAGGGAGTTATTTATGAATATTCGTTTTATTATTGCGATGCTTGCGGCTAAAATTTCAAAATTTCTGTTAAAGCTCATCGGCAAAAATGCGACCTATCTGCCCGGACTTATTGCTCTCAAGCTCGATAAAAACTTTTTAGGCGGTCTTTCTAAGCCCGAAACTCTTATCTGTGTTACGGGCACAAACGGAAAAACCACAACAAGCAATATGATTACCGATATCCTCAGAGACAACGGCTATTCCGTTACAAACAACGGCTTCGGCTCGAATGTACAGGCAGGTGTTGCCACGGCACTTCTTGCAGATGCCACACTTACGGGCAAGCCAAAAAACAAGGTAGCCGTAATAGAGGTTGACGAAAGAAGCTCCATTCTTGTTTATAAATACATCACCCCCGATTATCTTGTTGCAACAAACATCACTCGCGATTCAATGAAAAGAAACGCTCACGCTGAATTTATTACCTTTATCGTAAACTCGGCTCTTCCCTCAACAACCAAGGTTTTCCTCAACGGTGACGACCTTATAAGCTCCTTCTTCGGAAAGGAAAATACAGACAGAACATACTACGGACTTGACTGCGAAATCCCCGAGCGAGAGGAAAGTGCGGGAGTCAAGGATATTGTATACTGTCCTATCTGCGGCGGTAAGCTCAATGCCGACTATATAAGATATAATCATATAGGAAGATACCGTTGTAGTGAATGTGATTTCGTTTCCCCCGAAAGAGCATATACCGTTACGGCTATTGACAGAGAAAACAAAACCGTAACCCTTACCCACAACGGTGAAAACCATATTCTGCCTTTGGTAAACGATAATATAGTAAATGTATACAACCTTTGTGCTGTTTCGGGCTTTCTTCACAAGTTCGGACTTTCCTTTGAACAGATTGCCGCTTCCCTTAAAAAGACAGCTATTGTAAAAAGCCGTTTTGACACCGAAAAAATCGGCGACTACTCCATCACAATGCAGCTTTCAAAGGGACAGAACCCCATTGCCACAAGCCGTTCAATAAACTATATTGCAAGCATTGAAGCCGAGAGCAAGGCTATGCTTTTTATGTGTGACGACATTGAAGAAAAAGCAGAAAGTGCCTGCTGGATATATGACTGCGATTACGCCCCCTTAGCCTCAGACAACATAAAACAGGTAATTTTTGCGGGCAGACGCTGTAAGGACCACCTTTTGAGAGCCTTGCTTGCGGGTGTTGACGAGAGCAAGATAGCAATATGCGAGGATCCCGCAGACGGAGCCGGACTTATAGACACAAGCTGCAGGAATGTGTATATTCTCTATCAGCTCTATCTTGTGAATGAAGCTAAAAAAGCAAAAGCATTTATTGAGAAAAAAGCAAGGGAGGAAATAAAATGACAGTAGAGGTTTTATTCAACGAGGTCTGCGGACTTTTCGGTGATGTCTTCAATGCACAGTATCTCGAAAAATGCATACCCGATTCCGAGTTTATTTACACCGCCCTTTGCGATAAGCCCTATTTTGAGGATAACACTCCCGATATTATTCTTATGGGAGCTATGAGCGAAAAAACACAAAGAGCAGTAATCAAAAAATTATTACCCTTAAAAAACAGAATACTTGAGCTTATTGACAAGGGTGTTGTTTTCTTTGTAACAGGAAATGCCTTTGAGGTTTTCACAAAAGAAATTGACTATGTTTCCGAGGAAATAAAGACCGAGGGCTTAGGTATTTTTGACCTTACGGTAAAAACAGACTATTTCAACCGCTACAACGGTAAGGTGCTCGGAAAATTCAACGGTGAATTTGAAATAACGGGCATCCGTTCACAGTTCTCCTTTGTATACGGCAACAATTCAGACGGATATTTCGTAAAAAGCGATTCAGGAATAGGAATAAATCCCGACAGCAAATTCGAGGGAGTAAGAAAAAATAATTTCTTCGGCACTCATTTATTAGGTCCCGTGCTTGTGCAAAATCCCCCCCTGTGCGAATATATCATTTCACTTGCAGGCGGCACACCCCGTCTTGCATTTGAAAAACAGGCACGCTCTGCCTACACTCAGAGATTAAAAGAAATGAAGGAGTAACAATATGTATCCCGTACTTACCTTTTTAAGACATAAATATATCGTTGCCGCTATAGGTGCGGCATCCGTGCTTCACAAGATAACAAACGGCAAAAGACCGAAATTCCTTTTCAGCCGTAACACAGAAATAAAGTATGTAGGCTCAAAGGTGAAAATTCTTGAACAGACCGAGGACAGCGTAACAATAGCCAAATTCAACGAAAAAGGCGAAATTGATAACAGCGATTTCAAGATTATGAGTGCTACAGACCTTCACCTTGACCCCGGTGAAGAAACAGCCAACAACAAGAGCATTGACCGCATTGTAAAGCAGGTTATGGATAACAAGCCCGATTTGTTCATTTTCACGGGTGATGTTATAGAATCCGATTTCCAGCAGATAGACTGCGTTCAGCTTTCGTGGATTTTTGAAAAGTTAGGCGTTTACTTCTGCTACACCTACGGCAACCACGAAACAAGAGAGCCTGACGGATATTTCAAATATCTTATGCTCAAGGGCTTACAGTATTATCCGCATTGTCTTTCAAAGCACGGCAAGAAGGAGCTTTTCGGCTACGGCAACTGTGCAGTACATATAAAAAATGCCAACAACACACTTGCAAAAAGCATATATCTGTTTGACTCGGGCAGAGATATGCTACCCGACTCCCACGAAAAGTACGGCTCCCCCGAGGGAATTGACGGCTACGATTTCTTAAAGCCCGATCAGATTGAGTGGTATCTCAATGATGTAAAAAAGAACAAGGAAAAGTACGGAGAAACAAAAACTCTCTGCTATATGCATATAGCAGTACCCGAATATGAAGAGGTCTTTTCGGGCACTAATGAAGACGGCTTTACCCCCACAGGCAAGGCTGAAATCCTTTACGGTGAGCAATACGAAACTGTCGGCTGTTCACCCTATAACAGCGGATTTTTTGAAAAAGCAACCGAAGAAGGCTCTCTTCAGGGACTTTTTGCAGGTCACGACCATATAAACGATTTCTGTGCGATATATAAGGGCGTATACCTCACATATACCCAGCCCTCAGGCTATTCCTGCTACAGTATGATAGATAAATTCGGCTGGGATGAAAAGGATTCCATGCACGGTGTAACCCTCACAACACTAAATGCCGACGGCAGCATAAAAATAGAGCAGAAGCTCAATAATGTTTATCTGAAATAATCAAAATACAGCTTACTCACACTCTTGTGGGGTAAGCTGTTTTATATTATCCTTGATTTTTTATACAAGCTGTTATATAATAGACACTATGTTGGTAAAATAACAAGGAGTTTAATAATGGCAGAGCAAAAAAGAGAGGACAGAAGAAAGTCTTACACAAAAAAGGTAATCCGTGAAAGCCTTTATGAGCTTATGAAGGATAAGCAGATTGACAAAATCACCGTTACGCAGATTTGCGAAAAGGCGGATGTAAACCGTTCAACATTCTATTCATATTATACTGATATATACGACCTGCATCAGAAGATAATAAAGGAATTTTTTGAAATGCAGCAAGAGGTTGTAAACAAATCAAAAAACATTCTTGAATCAAAGAAAAATCTTACACAGCTCACAATTGATGATTACAGCGAAATCGCATATGCATATGTCCGCACGGTAAAGGAAAACAAGGAGCTTTATAGATTCATTTTCAATCAGAACAGCACAAGCTCAATTCATGTAAGCTTCGGCAAGGTTTTTTATCATATGGTATATGAAATTCTTTCCCCCGTTCTTCCCGAGGAGCATATTGAATCCTTCAAAATCTCATTTAATTTTATAAGCGGCGGCACAACATCTATTCTTATGGATTGGCTGACAAAAGACTGTCCCATACCCTCAAAAAGGCTTGCCCGAATTTTAGCGCATTACTATTACGGTGTATTTAACAGCTTCGCTATTAAATAAAATTTTTCAAAGGAGAGATTTTTTATGAAAGAATACGATATCCTCGTTGTAGGTGCATCCACCACAGGCTGTTGGTTTGCAAGACAAATGGCTTCTCAGGGCTTCTCTGTTCTTGTAATTGAAAAGGAAGAGCCTGAAAATGTATCCCGTGCTTATGATATTTTTCATATGACACAGGGAGAAATGGAGCAATGCGACCTTGACATTCCCGATGATACATCCCCCTTAAAAGCCTTCTCCTTTTTCGGCTCGCCTATGTGGTCGCCCTACGGCAATCATCCCAAAGGCTCAATATCCTCAACCCCCACAATAGGTCTGCACAAGCACGACTACATAATGTTTATGGCAGACAAGGCAAAGGAAAACGGAGCAGAATTTATATACGGTGCATCATTTATTGACTTCATCTTTGATAAAAACAGACAAATTGCAGGCGCTAAATTTGAAACCGCAGACGGAGAACAATGTGTTTATACAAAATTGGTTGCAGACTGCTCGGGTATTCCCTCAGCAGCAAGAACAAAGCTCCCCGCATCATCAATCGCGGGCAATTTCAAGCTTACAAACAAGGATTTGCTTTATGTTGTGCTGTATTATGTTGAATACAAGGACAAGAGCTTCAACCCCAGAGAGGCAGACGGCTTCTTTCTGCAGTATAAATCCTGGTCTGCTCCCTCGGGCAATCCAAACGGTGCAATTTTAGGTATCGGTGCGGCTCTTTCGTATTCCTATGCGGAATATATTTTTGAAAATCATTTCACAAAGAATGTACATTTCCCCGAATACACGGTAGAAAAAATCGAAAAGGGTGTAACCCCCTATCACCGCTCCGTCTATTCGTTTGTTGACAACGGCTTCATTGCAATGGGTGACGCGGCGTGTCTGACAAAGCCCACCTGCGGCGAGGGCTGTACCTCGTCTCTTGTTCAGGGCAAAATTGCAGTTGAGGTTATTGCCGACCTTCTTAAAAACGGCAAGCCTCTCACAAAAGAGAATATGTGGAGTATAAACACCCGTTATATGAAGGAGCAGGGCAAGGACTTCGACTCTCTCAGACCTCTTCTTATGGGTGTTATCGCTCCCGATTATGATGAAGCGGAATATATGTTTGCAAACGAGGTTATTTTCTGTCAGAAAATACTCGGCAATGTTGACGGCGGCTTCGAGCTTAATGCAAAGGACATTGCCGCAATAGTCAAAAATGCCTGTGTGGGTGTTATCAAAAAGAAAATAAAGCCCTCCTCGATTGCCAAAATCGTAAGGGGCTTAAAGGAATCCGCTATGATAGGTGCCCATTACGACAAATACCCCGAAAATCCCGCAGATTTCCCGATGTGGAGAGCAAAAGCCGACGAGCTGTGGAGCAAGTGCCGGACCGTTGCAGGAACTTGCGATAAGGAAATTATAAAAAAGTTAAATCTTGAATAAAAAAAACATAATACATAATAAAAGTGCGAATGAGAAAATCAGATTTCCCGTTCGACTTTTTTTGTTTTTGATAAAATAAAAGATAGGTACTTATATACAAAAATACCGTATGGCGGAAAAATTAAGAATTTTGCTGAGAATTTTTGTCTTCGTCATGGTAGGGAACGCAGCCCTCTGTCAAGAGCAAGATTGTATACACTTGTGCAAGAGGATAGGTAACAGTTTTATGTTTTATGTTTTATGACTTTTCAAATTTTACCGCTTTTTGGGTAAAACAAAGGACACATCAATGAAATCTTGTGTGTCCTTTATGTCTTTATTCTGCTAAAAATTCTTCAATAACTGCTTTTATCTGCTCTATCCCCTCACCCGTCTGTGCGGAGGCTTCGATTATTTTTTTAGCGCCTGCAAGGTCGGGATTTTGTGCAAATGCTTCGCGTCGTCTGTTTCTTTCTGTTGTTTTGAGCTTATCGCATTTTGTTAAAACACAGATAAAATTATATCCGCTTTCGGAAAGGAAATTGAGCATTGTTCTGTCATCGGCTGTGGGCTCGTGACGCATATCAAGAAGCTGGACTATGAGCTTTATATTTCTCTCGCTTGCAAAATACTGCTCCATAAGCTCGCCCCAACGGCGTTTTTCGCTTTCGCTTCTTTTGGCATAGCCGTAGCCGGGCAAATCTGCAAAACGGATGCCGTCAACCGTGAAAAAGTTAATGGTTGTGGTTTTGCCCGGAACGGCACTCACACGGGCAAGATTTTTACGTTTAAAGAATTTATTTATCAAAGAGGATTTTCCCACATTCGATTTACCTGCAAAAACTATTTCGGGCAAATCCGATACGGGAAGCTGTCTTGAAGTGCCGTAGGACGCTTCAAATTTAACATTATTGCAGTTCACCTGTTCTACCTCTCTGTTCCTGATATTTATGCTTCGGGATTTCAAGTGTCTTATTTTCAGGCTGTGATGCCTCTTCTTCAAAAACACTTTCTTCTTTCTTTATAAGACAAAAATCAAGCACCTCGTCAACATTCTTTACGGGAATGAATGTGATTTTGTCCTTTACTGCCTTATCAACATCCTGTAAATCAGGAACATTTGCCTGAGGAATCAAAACATATTTCATACCCTCTCTGTATGCCGCCATGGACTTTTCTCTTAAGCCCCCTATAGCAAGCACTCTGCCTCGTATGGTGACCTCACCCGTCATTGCAACATCTCCTCTGACGGGAGTTTCACTTAAAGCAGACACAAGTGCTGTTGTTACGGTTATACCTGCACTCGGGCCGTCCTTGGGAACTGCACCCTCGGGGAAATGGATGTGTATATCCTTGTTCTTATAAAACTCACCGTCAATTCCGAGTTCCTTGTACTTAGAGCGTATGTAGGTGACAGCGGCTCTTGCCGACTCCTTCATAACATCGCCCAGCGAACCCGTAAGCTCTAATTTGCCCGTACCCTCAAGCACGGCAACCTCAACCTCAAGCATCTCACCGCCGACTGCGGTCCACGCAAGTCCGTTCACAAGACCGATTTCATCAGTTGTACGCTTTTCATCGGGGCGGTATTTTCTTACCCCCAGAAGCTGTTCAATATTTTTGTCCGTGACATCAAGCTTTTCATTATCCCCGTTTGCAAGTCTTACGGTTTCCTTACGGCATACAGCCGCAATTTTTCTTTCGAGTATTCTGACACCTGCTTCTCTTGTGTAGCCGTCAATAATGCTTCTGACAGCCGAATCCGTAAAGCGGATATTTTCCTTTGTAAGAGCGTGTGCCTTCATCTGCTTTGGTATAAGATGCTTCTTTGCAATGTGAAGCTTTTCCTCATATGTGTAGCCCGCAAGGTCGATAACCTCCATTCTGTCACGGAGAGCCGCGGGAATGGCGTGCTTATCGTTTGCGGTTGTGATAAACAGCACCTTACTCAGGTCTACGGGTAATTCAATATAGTGGTCGCGGAAGGAGAAATTCTGCTCACCGTCAAGCACCTCAAGAAGTGCAGAGGACGGATCGCCCTTATAATCGGCGCTGAGCTTATCTATCTCGTCAAGCAGAATCAGAGGATTCTGACTTTTCGCCTCTATAAGTGCATTTACTATTCTGCCGGGCATTGCACCGATATATGTTCTTCTGTGACCGCGGATTTCAGCCTCGTCCTTGACACCGCCCAGAGAAATTCTTGTATAATTTCTGTTAGTTGCGGCGGCAATGGACTTTGCTATAGATGTTTTACCCACCCCCGGAGGGCCTGCAAGACAGATAATCTGTCCTTTTATATCGGGAGAAACAATAAGCGCGGCTATCATTTCCGTGATACGCTCTTTGACCTCTTTAAGACCGTAGTGATCCTTTTCGAGCACTCTTACAGCCTTTTGCAGACTCTTGTTTTCCTTGGTATATACCCCCCACGGGATTTCAAGGCACTTTTCAATATAAGTACGAAGCACATTGGCATCGGGAGAGCCCTGTGAGAGTTTTTTCAGTCTTTCAAGCTCCGTATACATTTTTTCCTTGAGCTGTTCGGGCATACGGCTCGCATTTACCCTTGAAAGCAGTCCCGTGGAATCCTCACCGTCAAGGGCATTGAGCTCCTCGGTAATAGCCTTCATTTCTTCTCTGAGGAAATATTCACGCTGATTTTTATCCATCTGGTCGTGAACCTTTTCCTGAAGCATCTCGTCAAGTATAAGAATTTCCGTTTCGTGGGAGAGCATCACGCACAGCTGTTCCAGACGGCGGAATATATTAAGCTCGGCAAGCAATTTCTGCTTATCGTCCATTGAAAGCATTATATTGCCTGCAATCATATCCGCTGTTGCACTTATATCATCCTGCTGAAAAACAGCAGAAATAATGTCGGGCGTAAGCTGGGGCGCGTGCATACAGTAATCGTCAAAATATCTGCGTACGCTGTACAAAGCCGCTTCAGCCATAAGCTTAGGCTCTGCAATCTCCTCGGGCATTGAATAGTCATCCTCAAGATACTCTACCTCTGCCTTTATGTAGGGACGCTTGAGCACAGTCTCAACGATTTTTCCTCTCTGTATACCCTCAACAACAACTCTTACCGTAGAGCCTCTGTCGGGCAGCTTTACTATCTGACGGATTTTACCCACAACACCCACGCTGTACAGCTCGTCAATGTCGGGGTTTTCCGTATTTATATCCGTTTGTGTCACAAAAAATATGTTACTGCCCTTTTCTCCCGCCGCCTTGAGAGCCGCAAGAGAGGACTTTCTTCCGATATCGAAATGCAAGGTCATATCGGGAAAAAGCACTATCCCCCTCAAAGGGATAACGGGCAATGTGACAAACTTTAATTCTTCTCTTTTCATCTAAAGGAACACTCCAAAAAATATATACTGAATTAAGGAAATTTATTTTCCTGATACGGTAACACCCGCAAATGCGGCATAGGGCAACACAGAGCTTCCGTCGCATACGGTTTCTTTTGATATTGCATAAACATTTTTAAGCATAGCCGCAATATTACCGCTTATCATCGTTTCTGTCAAAGGCTTTGTTACCTTACCGTTTTCAATAAGAAAGCTGTTCTTGGCAACACCCGAGAAATCCCCGTTATTTGCAGGCTCTCCGCCCGAAAAACGGCAGACAAGTATACCCTTGTCAATTGATGCAACTATCTCGTCAAAGCTTCTTTCACCGGCTGTGACCTCTATACACGAGCTTGTTGACGGTGAACGCTTCAGACCGGTTTTTCTTGAAGCATATTCCGTAAGACAAAAGCTTTCAAGAACACCCTTGTTTATAATACAGTAGTCTTGTGATTTATAGCCGTCGGAGGTTATGTTTTCACCGCATACGATTTTTTCACTGTGCGGTATAACCTTAAGGGTAAAATCCTTGCCTGCAACCTCTTTCCCGAGGCTGTTTTTCCAGGGGGATGTGCCCTCGATAAGCGCAAAGTCACCCGCAAAGGAGCCCATCACGGTTGAAAGGATATCCCCGAAGCAGGCGGGCGCAAATACCGCAACACCCTCGAATTTACCCTCGAAGCTTTGGGCATCAAGCTCCTTTACGGCTCTTTCAAAATTGGTTCTCACCATATCGAATTCCATAATATCGCTTGCAGGATCAAGGAAATCAACATCGAAATAATTAAACGAGGTTGATTCGTCACCCTTATGTGCGGAATACATAACGCTGATATTATATGCACCGTCTTCCTCGGTAAATTCAACACCGTTTGTGTTCATAACAATATGCTTGCCGTATGAATAGGTGGCAATTAACTGCTCGAGCATAATTTCGGGATAGTCTCTTTCAATGTCGTCGCAGAATTTAATTATACTGTCAAAGAAAACAGACTTATCCGGTACGAGAACACCGTCAACAAAATCGCAGTTCTCCTCTTTCGTTGCTATGGACAAGGCATCATCCTCAACCGAAGCATCGGCAGCGGCAAGACATTCGGCTACTGCTATGTCTATAGCCTCCTTGTCAAGCTGATTGAGGGAAACCGTACCTTTTCTCTTGTTTTTGATTACCTTTGCGGCAAGTGACGAGTTAAAAACGCTTCTGATAAGTGAAAAATCACCCGCGTCAACATTGAATTCTTCAATTTTCCCCTCGGACACACTCACCTGAGCTGAATCGGCACCGCCGTTTATGAGAGCATCAAGAGTATATTTTGCAGCTGATTTAAGATTTTCCATACTTATCTACCCCCTATATTTACCTTACAGCGGATTGCAGGACCGCCCATTGCAACGGGCATAGGCTGTTTCTTTCCGCAGTAGCCCGCAAAATCCCAGGTTATGCCGTCGGAGAGCATATCAACCGTTTTGAGCATATTGAAGGCAACTCCCGAAATGGTGGTGTCTCTCAGAGCTTTACCTATTTTACCGTTTTTGATTTCATAGCCCATCGTGATACCGAACATAAACTCACCCGTTGTGTCTGCCTGACCGTTCTGGGTGTTTACAAGATAATAGCCGTCATCAACAGAGGCTATCATATCCTCTAATTTATCCTTACCCGGATGTATAGCCGTGTTTCTCATTCTGATAAGCGGCTCATCCGAAAAGCTGTATGCTCTTGCATTTCCCTGAGGCTTCACACCGAAATGCATTGCACTTTCAAGATTATTCATATATCCCGCAAGCACACCGTCCTTGATGATAACGGCATCCTCGCATTTTGTGCCCTCGTCGTCAATATACACGGGCAAGGGGGCTTTCTTTCCGAAGGCTTCGTTTGCAAAGTCGGTGAGATTTATAAGAGGTGAAGCCACCTGTTTTCCGAGATTGCTTGCGGCAACCGAGCCTGAGAGCACCAAGTCTGCTTCAACCGTATGCCCCACAGCCTCGTGGGCGAGCATACCCGCAAGGGAAGAATCTATAATACACAGTCTTTCGCCCGCATTCGGGAAAACACCCTCACGCTTTTGCATAAGCTTATTATACATTACATCTATATCGGGATAAAGCTTATCGGGAGTTGAGTAGTAGTCCGTAAAATAGCCCTCACCGCCACCGAAGACATCAAACAGCTCGACTGTATCACCGTCGGAAGTTTCTGCAGACATTGAAATCATAATATACACTCTCGGGAAAAGCTGATATCCGTACGCACCCTCTGAGGTGTGAAGCGTTTTTTCTATACAGCTTGAAGCAATACCCACGCTTCTTGAGGAGAGTGACGGGTATTTGCTTACTATATATTCATCGATTTCTCTTGCAAAATCAACAAGTAATTTCTGGTCTGTTTCAACAAAGCCTCTTTTTTCAACATACGAGGAAGTCCCCGCACCGAGAAGCTCGGGGATATTCTTAGGCTTTCTTGAATCAAGCAGTATTGCATTTTCGTTTGCGGCTTGGAGTACCTCTTTTACTGCCCTTTCGTCTGCCGCACTCTTTGAAGCAAAGCCCCATACACCGTTTTTATAAACACGCGCACACACGCCCTTTGACACCGCAGACATATTGCTCACAAGATTTCCGCCCACAACGGACACCCTTCTTGTTCTCGCGGTCTGCTGTCTTACCTCTGCGTGTGAGGGTATATTTTTAAGTAAATTTACTGTGAAGTCTTCCATACTATCAGCCTCCGTATTCGATTATTCTAACACAGAAGTGCTTATCAAATCAACTGTTTTTATTATTTTCAAATAATTAAGTGAAAAAATATAAAAATACAGGTGTATTTCGGCATAAAAACTATTTACAATCCGCTGTACTTTTGATAAAATATATAGAACATTTTTTCAGGAGGTAAATTATGAATTATACATCCACCCGTAACAACACTCTCTCGGTAACCTCTGCCGAGGCTATAACAAAAGGAATTTCAACAGACGGAGGACTTTTTGTGCCCACAAGTCTGCCGAAAATCACACCAGATTTTATCGAAGAGCTCATTTCCAAGTCATATATTGACCGTGCGCGTCAGGTTCTCTCCCTCTTCCTCACCGATTTCACAAAGGAAGAAATAGATTTCTGTACCGACGGAGCATATTCAACAGGCTTTTCACACGAAAAGGTAGCTCCCGTTGTTTCTCTTACAGACACAGCATCAATTCTTGAGCTCTGGCACGGCCCTACCTGTGCATTCAAGGATATGGCATTACAGCTTCTTCCCTATCTTCTCACAAAATCCGTAAAGAAAACCGCACCCGAGCAGGAAATTGTTATCCTTGTTGCAACAAGCGGTGACACGGGCAAGGCAGCTCTTGAGGGCTTCAGAGATGTTGACGGCACAAGAATTTTGGTATTCTATCCCAATGACGGTGTCAGCCCCATGCAGAAGCTGCAGATGACTACCCAGGAGGGTAATAATGTCGGCGTTTGTGCTATCTACGGCAACTTTGACGATGCTCAGACAGGTGTTAAAAAGATTTTTACAGATGAAAACATAAAAGCAGAGCTTCTCAAGCATAACCTTGCTTTCTCCTCTGCCAACTCAATCAACTGGGGCAGACTTGTTCCTCAGATTGTATACTATTTCTCCGCTTATGCAGATATGGTTGCAGGCGGCAAGGTGAGAAACGGCGAAAAAGTAAACTTCACCGTTCCCACAGGTAACTTCGGCAACATTCTCGCTGCATACTATGCCATGGAAATGGGACTTCCCGTAAACCGTCTTATCTGCGCTTCAAACGCAAATGATGTTCTGACCGAATTCTTAACCGAAGGTCACTATAACCGTGTGCGTCCCTTCCACACAACCGTATCTCCCTCTATGGATATACTCATTTCTTCAAACCTCGAAAGACTGCTCTTCCACATCTGCGGTGAAAACAGCGATACAATAAATACTCTTTTCTCTTCTCTTTCCGAAAAGGGTGAATACACCGTAAGTGAGGAAACACTCGCAAAAATCAAGAGCGTTTTCTCAGCAGGCAAATGCGATGATAACAAAACTAAAGAAACCATCGCAAAGGTCTGGAAAGAAAACAACTATCTTTGCGATACTCACACAGCAGTTGCAGTTGCGGTTTACAATGAATACAAGGAAAAGACAGGGGATCTGACTCCCACCGTTATCGCTTCAACCGCTAACCCCTATAAATTCTCTCAGGCTGTTTTAGGCGCTGTTACTGATGAAAAATACTCCGCTGCCGATGAATTCGGTATGGTTGATGAGCTTCAGCAGATAACTTCCGTCAAGGCTCCCTCACAGCTTGCCGGTCTTAAGGGTAAGGAGCCTGTCTTCAAGGGCATCTGCAATAAAGAGGATATGACCAAAGAGGTATTCAAGCTGCTTAATATTAATGCTTAATACTTTTTAGCGTCCGAATTGAGCTCAAAGGTTGCACAGACAGTTTCTGCACATGAGCAGGCATTCTGAGAGCCTATCTGAATATTTCCTGCCATACACTTGCTGTCACCGGTGTGATATACACAGTTCTTTACATCACACTTGATATTCTTGATTTCTTTAATCTGTTTGTCCATTTTATTTCACTTCTCCTGACAAAATATAAGGTCAGCCGGATAAACAAATTTAAGTATCGGGAAATGCTTTCTCGTAAATCATATGAAAAAACAAAAAACGGTACTAAATCAGCATATTTCCGTATGCACACCGGAATATACAATCGGATAAGCGGTGCTCAAACTGACCTCACTTACAGTTTGAGTAATCTCAGAAATTTAATTCATAGCAAATTTTTCATATTTGTGAGGCAATTATGTCATTATATGTTATCTCGGACCCTCATCTGTCCTTCGGCACCGACAAGCCTATGGACATTTTCAGAGGCTGGACGGATTATGAAAAACGCCTTGAAAGTCAATGGAAAGCACTCATAACCGATGATGATTTTGTTGTTATTCCCGGAGATATCTCATGGGCGATGTCGCTGGAAGAAGCAAAAAAGGATTTTGAGTTTCTGAACGCACTCCCCGGCACAAAAATCATCGGCAAGGGCAATCACGACTACTGGTGGGGAACTCTGAGAAAAATGCAGATGTTTCTCGACGAAAACAATTTCAACACAATAAAATTCCTTTTCAACAATGCCTACCGCTGCGGTGACTATGCCGTGTGCGGCACAAGAGGCTGGTTTTTCGATTCCGAAAGCGAGGATGTTGAAAAGGTGCTGAAAAGAGAATCGGGCAGACTGCTGACATCCGTAAAAGCGGCAAAAGAGCTCGGCGGCACTCCCGTTGCCTTTCTTCACTACCCCGCCGTTTACGATGGCAAGGTATGCGATGAAATTTTTTCCGTTCTCAAGTCCGAGGGGATAACACGCTGTTATTTCGGACACATCCACGCAGAACGCACGGGCAGATTTTCATTGTTTGAATATGACAATATAAAGTTTTCCCTTGTTTCTGCCGATTTTCTTGAATTTTGCCCGAAAAAGGTTATGCTGTAGCTTATTTTTTACATTCTGCCCAAAAATCGGGTATTAATTTTAAAATAATTAATTATATTTTCGTAAAAAAACTATAGCAATTTTATTTTTCACTTGGTATAATAATACAAATGTCTTAATAGACTATAGGAGGAAATTTAAATGTTAGTATCCGCTGAAAAAACAGGCAAGAACGAATTTACGGTTGAGCTTTCCATTTCCGCTGAAAGCTTTGCTGCAGCCGTAACAAAGGCCTACCACAAAGAAAAGAATTCCATCAATGTTCCCGGCTTCAGAAAGGGCAAGGCTCCCAAGGCTATGATCGAAAAGATGTACGGCGAATCAGTTTTCTATGATACCGCTCTCGACATCGCTTTCCCCGAAGCTTACGAAGCAGCATTGGAAGAAGCTAAAATCGATCCCGTAGACAATCCCTTTGATTTTGATATCAAATCAATCGGCAAGGAAGGTGTAAGCCTTTCCTGCAAGGTAACAGTAAAGCCCGAAATCACAATTGACGGCTACAAGGGCATCACAGCAAAGAAGGCAGACGCAACAGTAACAGACGAAGAAGTTGAAGCTGACCTTACAAGAAAGGTTGAAGCTAACGCAAGAATCATCACTGTTGAGGACAGAGCAGTTGCAAACGGCGATATCGCTGTTATCGACTTTGAAGGCTTTGTTGACGGTGTTGCTTTTGACGGCGGCAAGGCTGAAGAGCACGAGCTCGAAATCGGTTCAGGCTCCTTCATCCCCGGCTTTGAGGATCAGATCATCGGTCACACAATCGGTGAAGAATTTGATGTAAATGTCAGGTTCCCCTCAGAATACACACCCGAGCTTGCAGACAAGGATGCTGTTTTCAAAATCAAGCTTCACGCTATCAAGGCTAAGGAGCTTCCCGTACTCGATGACGAATTTGTTAAGGATATAAGCGAATTCGATACTCTTGACGAGCTCAAGGCTGATATCAGAAAAACTCTTACCGAACAGAAGGAAGCTGCAGCAAAGAGAAACTTTGAAAACGAAGTATTCGATAAGTTAGCTGAGCTTGTAACAGACGAAATTCCCGAAGCTATGGTAAAGAGAACTGCTGAAAATATGGTTTCCGAATTCAGATACAATGTTGAATCTCAGGGTATTCCCTTTGAAACATACCTTCAGTACCTCGGTATGACAGTTGAGAGTATGATGGAAAACTACAAGGGCGCTGCCGAAAAGGAAGTTAAGATTCAGCTTGCTCTTGAAAAGATTGCTCAGCTTGAAAATGTTGAAGTATCAGACGAGGATGTTGAGACTGAATACACAGCTATGGCTGAAAGATACTCTGTTGACGCTGATACCGTTAAAAAGGCTATCACAGCTGACACAGTAAAGAAAGAGCTTTGTGCAAGAAAGGCTTCCGCTATAGTAACAGACTCTGCAGTAGCTGAAGCTGAAGAAGCTCCCAAGGCTAAGAAAAAGGCTCCTGCAAAGAAAACAGCAACAAAGAAAAAGGCTGCTGCTAAAGAAGAAGCTCCCGCCGAAGAAGCAAACACTCAGGACGCTGAATAATTTTTATTAAGTTGTCAATCATTAAAACGGTCGGGAAAATTTACCGACCGTTTTTTATCTCATTATCAGGGAAATTTTACCATCCCAAGGAGGATTTATTATGTCATTCAACCCTTATATGTCTTTAGTTCCCACAGTTATTGAGCAGACCAACAGAGGCGAAAGAGCCTATGATATTTTTTCAAGACTTCTCAACGACAGAATTATTGTTCTTTCCGAGGAAATCAATGATGTAACAGCAAGTCTTGTTGTTGCACAGCTCCTTTTCCTTGAAGGTCAGGACCCCGAAAAAGACATCTCTCTTTACATCAACTCCCCCGGCGGCTCTGTTTCCGCAGGCTTTGCTATTTTTGACACAATGAATTACATCAAATGTGATGTTTCAACAATCTGTATGGGTATGGCAGCAAGTATGGGTGCATTCCTTCTTGCGGCAGGCACACCCGGAAAGAGACTCGCTCTCCCCAACAGTGAAATTATGATTCATCAGCCCTTGGGCGGTATGCAGGGACAGGCAAGCGATATGAAAATTGCTGCTGACCACATCACTCTTATCAAGAACAAAATCAACAGAATACTTGCCGAAGAAACAGGCAAGCCCATTGAGGTTATTGAGAGAGATACAGACCGTGATAACTTTATGAGCGCACAGCAGGCTATGGAATACGGTCTTGTTGACAGAGTTATTACCAAAAGATAAATCGGAGGAAAATCCAATTGGCTAAATACGATGATCCCAAAAACAAGCAGTATTGCTGTTCATTCTGCGGAAGAACGCAGGATCAGGTTTCAATGCTTATTCAGGGTGCAGATGCTTTTATCTGTGATGAATGTATAGACAGCTGCCGTTCCATTTTAGAGGGAGGAGAAAGTCCGTCAAGAAAAACGGGCAAAAAAGCAGCGTCACCCAAAATTCTTCCCAAGCCGCAGGAAATAAAAGCAAAGCTTGATGAATATGTAATCGGTCAGGAGCAGGCTAAAATCGCGCTTTCCGTTGCAGTATACAATCACTACAAGAGAATTTACCGCAAGGCAAAAACCGATGTTGATATCCAGAAGAGCAATGTTCTGCTTTTAGGCCCCACGGGTGTAGGAAAAACCTTCCTTGCTCAGACACTTGCAAAAACTCTTGATGTTCCCTTTGCAATAGCAGATGCAACAACACTCACGGAAGCGGGCTATGTCGGTGAGGATGTTGAAAACATACTGCTTCGTCTTATCCAGGCTGCCGATTTTGATATAGAAAAGGCTGAAAGAGGCATTATCTATGTTGACGAAATTGACAAGATTTCAAGAAGAAGCGAAAACACATCCATCACAAGAGATGTAAGCGGTGAGGGTGTTCAGCAGGCTCTTCTTAAAATTCTTGAGGGTACGGTTGCAAATGTCCCTCCCCAGGGCGGCAGAAAGCATCCTCAGCAGGAATTTATACAGATAGACACAACAAACATTCTCTTCATCTGCGGCGGTGCTTTTGACGGTATCGAAAAAATTATTGAAAAGCGTTCGGGCAACTCTGTTTTAGGCTTTGACTCCGAAATTGTGCTCAAATCCGAGCTGCAGAACGATACAATTATGAGCAAGGTTATTCCTCAGGACCTTGTAAAGTTCGGTCTTATCCCCGAGCTTGTGGGCAGACTTCCCGTGCTTACCGCTTTGCAGTCACTCAACGAGGAGGCTCTTATCAGAATTCTTAAAGAGCCTAAAAATGCTATCGTCAAGCAGTATCAGGGACTTTTCTCCATTGACGGCGTTGAGCTTGAATTCACAGATGATGCTTTGAGAGAGGTAGCAAAGGAAGCTCTCGAAAAGAAAACAGGTGCAAGAGGTCTGCGTTCAATTATGGAGAAGGTGCTTCTTCCCGTGATGTTCACATCCCCCTCCGATCCTTCAATCGAAAAGATAACGGTAACAAAGGAATGTGTTACCGATTCCGAAATACCTCTTATACAGAAAAATCCCGCCCGTCTTGCTCCTAAAACAGCAAGCAAGCCTACAATAGCATAAAAAAAATATGAGCTGCTTCACAACAAAAGTGAAACAGCTCATTTCTTTTTTACAGATTATTCGTTTGCTGCAGCGGTTTCATCCTCTTCCTTGGTAGCAAGACCGAGGAGATCCATAATCATATAGAAAAACTGCATAAGGTAATCAATGAAATTCTGAATGTAGCCGTAATCTGAATCGTACATTTATTTCACCTCTTTCAAAAAAAAATATTTTTCATCATTATTATATTAACACACACATCTGCAATTTTCAAGTATTAAAATTTATTTTGAGCGAAAAAAAACCGACGCTTATGCGTCGGTCTTTTTAGCTGAAAAGCTATGAAATTTTATGCTTTCTGATCTTCTTCGCCCGTATCTTCTTCACCTTTAGTGGCATTAAAGAAGTTTTTTATGGCATTGATAATCTCAACAAGCATTTTAACAAATGTTTGGATATAATCTGCTACTTCCATAAATATGCCTCCTTTTTAGTAAAAGATACCTTTTTATCCGATTTTTGCAAACAACTCCTTGATTTTATCAAAAAGCCAAAGGAAAATTGCTGTGAAATCACTTATAGCATCGCCAATCATTTTAGCATAATCTGACAATACAGCGCCGGGAGCAACATTCTCCTGTGTAACAACTGTTGCATTTTCGTCCATTTATTTCACCTCCGGAATATAGTAATACACAATAAAACTATATTGCACAATAATAATATCATTAATTGAAAATAATTTCAATAACATTCGTAATCATTCCAAAAGATTAACACATTCGTAACAATCATACAACATTTCACGCTTAAATTCCGATTTTTTCATACAGAAAACTCAAATGTGATGAAAAAAATAAATATTTTCTGAATTTTATTTTTCTGAGAGAGAAAAATATGAACTGCTCTTGAATATAAACTGCTTTTACGATAAAATAATTAATACTATATGTTTTTTTCGGAGAACCTTGTTATGAACTTACTTTTTGAAGACAATCAGATAATCGTCTGCATAAAGCCCGCCGGTATTTCCTCGCAGGAACGGCCTGACAAAAGGGATATGGTAAATGAGCTTATAAAGCATTGCGAAAATCAGGGTATCACAAATCCGCAGATTTTCCCCGTACACCGTCTGGACACGGCAACCGCGGGTATTATGGTTTACGCAAAAACAAAGACGGCTGCCGCATTTCTTTCAAATGAAATAACACAGAACAATTTTCAGAAGGAATACTTAGCAATAATCCACGGTGTACCCGAAGAAAAAACCGCGGTTTTAGAGGATTTACTGTTCAGGGACACAAAAAAGAACAAATCGTATGTTGTGAAAAGAGAGCGAAAGGGTGTAAAGAAGGCATCGCTGACATATACACTCATAAAAATATGCACCAATGAAACCGATACCTTTTCCCTTCTTAAAATAAGACTTCACACGGGCAGAACACATCAGATAAGAGTACAGTTTGCCTCCCGTAAATTGCCTCTTTTAGGTGACGGAAAATACGGTGCGGCAGATAACATCCCCACACTCGGACTTTTCAGCTGTTCATTGAGCTTCACCCATCCGACAACAAAAGAAAGGCTCACCTTCACGGCAAGCCCTGAAAATAAATTCCCGTGGGATATATTTGAATAAAAAAAGGCTTACTGCAAAAATATTATCTGCGGTAAGCCTTTTAATTATTTATTAATCAGTCTGTTCTGAGAGCTTCAACGGGATCCTTCTTAGCTGCAAAGGATGAGGGAATAAGACCTGCAACAAATGTGAGCAGTACGCTTATACCGACAAGAATAATTGCGGCAACAACAGGAAGCTGAGCTTCTGCACCCGAATGAGTGAAGTATTCCAAAAGGAAATTGATAGGGATTTCAAGCAAAAGCGTTGACAGAATACCGATAACACCTGCACCGAGACCGATTGTGACGGTTTCCGCATTGAATACGCTCGAAATATCCTTCTTTGAAGCACCGATACTTCTGAGAATACCGATTTCCTTTGTTCTTTCAAGAACTGAGATATATGTGATAATACCTATCATTATTGAAGAAACAACAAGAGAAATGGCAACGAAAGCAACAAGAACATAGGTAACGATATTGAGAATACTTGTCATCATAGACATTATCATACCCATAATATCGGTAACGGTTACTGTATATCCGATATACCCCTGAGCTTCCATTTGTTCGTTATAGTAATTAACAAGATTGTTGAGTTCTTCCTTGTCTTCAAAGGAGCGGGGGTAAATATAAATTGAAGAGGGTGTGTCTTCTGTTGCGTAGCCGATTGCCTTTAATGTCTTATCAAGAGAGCACTGAGCATTCAGTGTGTCAACATACGCCTGCTTGAAGGCGAGTACCTGTTCATCGGAGAGATAGCCCTCAACAAGCTTCTTCTGAAGCTCGGACATATCCGAAAAATCCATAAGGTCGGTTATGTTGAAATTGAGTATATCTATCTGTGTGATATCGATATCCTCCATCATACTCATAAAGGGAGCAAGATCAAGGTATGTGAAATCAATAAGTCCCATATCGATATCGGCAAGACTGAAATCATTTACGGTAAGAGTGTTGAAGGTAAGACCTGTGATAACATCCTTTGTTTTATCGGCAAGCTGCTGAATAACAATATCGCTGCTCTGTGTTTTCTGCAGAGCATAGTCCATAAGCTCTGTTGTGTAGCCGATACAGCCTGTGCCTATTGCAATGGCGTTGTTTTCGTCGGGACGGATAATGCCTACTATAGTGAGAAGCTCGCCGTTTTCAACAAGCTGTTTTTCATATATGGCATTTTCTCTCTGGTCTGTCCACAGTCCTGTTTCAGGATCCAATGCGAAATACTGATAGTCAAAAACAAGACGGAACTGCATATTGATAATATCGTCATATGTGTATTCCTCTATAACTGTGGTGGAAAGCTCATCGCCTGAGATCATTCCCATCATATCGGACATAAAGTTATCCTGATTTTTAAGACCGAGAGCATACTGCACAAGCTCGTTTACCTCGTTGTGCTTATCAACAATAAGAACTACCTCGTTCTTGTTTTCGGGAAGTCTGCCGTAAACAATATCATACTGCATTTCGAGCAGCTTGTTGTCACCTATAAGCTCTACCCAGCTGTTAGTCATAGATGAGCTGAACATATTTGACATTGATTCTGTCATTGACGAGGTCATGGTTGAGGAGGATGAGCCTGCCATAAGCGTGTTCATCATATTGTTGGGGTTTACCTGAACAACACCGTCCCGGGCATCAACTCTGTATATATTGAGCTGTGTTTCGTATTTATACTGAATATCGTTGCAAAGAGCATCAAAGTCGGCACGGTTATCCTCGATATACTGACGGAAGCTCTTGAGGTTGTTTGACTCTGCCTGAGAAATAAATGTATTCATCATTTCCGTCATCGTGTTGTTTACATAAATTTTATCAAGGTCATGGTCAAGCTCAAGCACCGATGAGGACATATTCATCATAGCACCCATAACATTGTTAAGGTCTATTGCTTCTCTTTCAACGCTCACGGGATATGCTAAAAGCAGGTCGTTCTGCAGCTTATCTATATAGTTTTCGATACCTGTTGAAAGTGCAAGTACGAGTGCGATACCGATAATACCGATACTGCCCGCGAATGCGGTAAGGAAGGTTCTGCCCTTTTTTGTTGTGAGGTTACGAAGACTTAAAGAGAATGCTGTTGAGGTGGACATTGAGGGCTTCTTGCCCTTTGCTTTTTCAATTTCTGCCTTTTCCTTTTCAGCCTCAAAATCTTCCTTCTGAGGCTCAAAGGGATCGGTGTCACTCACAATTTTACCGTCAAGGACACTTATTATTCTTGTTGAATAGGTCTCGGCAAGCTCGGGGTTATGGGTTACCATAATGATGAGCTTATCCTTGGCAATCTCTCTGAGTATTTCCATAATCTGTACACTTGTTTCGCTGTCAAGCGCACCTGTAGGCTCGTCGGCAAGAAGAATATCGGGATTGTTTATGATAGCTCTTGCAATGGCAACTCTCTGCATCTGACCGCCCGACATCTGTGAGGGCCTCTTGTTTATCTGTTCACCCAGTCCCACCTTTTCGAGAGCCTCTATAGCTCTCTTGCGGCGTTCCTTTTTTGATACACCCGAAAGGGTGAGAGCTAACTCAACATTTGCAAGAACTGTCTGATGAGGAATAAGATTATAGTTCTGGAATACAAAGCCTATGGAGTGGTTACGGTAGGTATCCCAGTCACCGTCCGTGAAATCCTGAGTTGATTTTCCGTTGATAATAAGGTCGCCGCTTGTGTATCTGTCAAGTCCGCCTATGATGTTAAGCATTGTTGTTTTACCGCAGCCGGAAGGTCCTAAAATTGACACAAATTCATTTTCTCTGAAATTGATATTGACACCCTTGAGCGCTCTGACACCTAAATCGCCTGCAGCATAATCTTTTACGATATCTTTTAATATAAGCATACTGTTCCTCCCTCTTTATTTCTTTTTCTCGGCATCTTTAATTGCCTTGGAATAATATTTATCGGCTTTCTTTGCCGCCTTTATTGCTTTGTTTGCCGCTTTTTCGGTACGAAGCTGAAGCTTCTTGTTTTCTTTTTCGGAAAGCTTTTTATTCTTTTCTATCTGTTTAGCGTACTCTTCGGCAGTCAGAGGCTTTTCGGGAATTTCCTCGGGATATTTTGCAGTATTTGTGACAGACTTTTTAGGCTCTGTCTTCTTCTGCTTTTCTTCCTCAGCCTTTTTGTTTTCTGCCTTAGCCTTCTTCGCGGCCGCTTTTCTTGCCTTTGCGGGATTGAGAAGCTCTTTTTCTTTCTTGTCTTCAAGCTTCTTTTGAGCTTTAAGCTCTTTTTTACGCTTTTTCTTCTGCTTCATTTCACTCATATCAAGCTTTGATATGAGTACGATAATACCCACAATCAGCACAACCACAAGCACCGCAATGATAACAATAACGGTTGAAGTGTCTATCTCTTTATCGGGAGTATAGATTATTGTGGGGATGAATTCCTCTTCATTGGGATCGGGAAGCTCAGTTGTGGGAGTTTCGGCAAAGAGCAGCTCATAGAACCATTCAATGGTTTCATCGGTCGTCATAGCCGAGAGCTGTTCGGTTATATTCTGAGCATAGGTGGCGAACATAGGATTTTCATTCATCATATCGCCGCTCATAAAGGAGGACATTGCATTCGGATCCATTGAGCCTAAAAGAGCCCTGAGAAGAGACACGAATACAGCTGTGCCGTCGCTTTCAACATAGGTGTACTGTGAAAAGCTGCCGTTATAGGTAGCCTTACTTGTTCTTGTAACACCGACACCCATATTTTTAAACTGACTTAAATCAACATTTTCGAGTGAAATTCCTAAGTCTCCCATATCAACAGAGGACAAAAGACTTTTTATATCAAGCTGCTGAGTGTTAAGTCCCGAGGCAGAGAGAAGCTCACTCATACCGAGCTTTTCGAGCAATACCTTTATCGGGAAGAGAAGATTGTCAACACAGGTATTAATGCCGCCGTTATCGGCAAAATACATAATATCAGGAAGAATCTCAACTATTGTGCTTATGGGCTTTTCAATAAGTCTGTCAAGCAAAGCGGTTATGGGGGTTAAAATATCCGTAAATACGCTGTCCGTGCCGGCTGTTGCGGCATACTGCGAATAAGACTTTATCAAAGAGCTGTCACAGCCTAAAGCCTCTAAAAGAGGAATAACAGCGGTGTTATAGCCGTTTGAGCCGTATATATCTATAACATCAAGGATGTTCATTGAGCCGCCTGCAAGAAGGAGCTTCAGCATCGGGAAAAAGGGACGAAGCACGGCTGTCAGCACGCTTGTAAAACCTGATTTACTGCCGTTTGAGAAGCCCCATGTAAAGGTCTTTTCGTTGAGCTTTTCCCAAGATGAAAGCCCTCTGAGCTTTTCGGCTGCTGCGGGATACTGTGATTTGATTGCATCTGCAACACCTGCGGGAGTTGCATCAACACCCAGCATTGAGAGTATACCCGCCATTGATTCGTCTGCAAGCAGAGAATATACTGTTTTTACAAGAGTGGAAACGAGTGTGTTTGAATAAAGCTCTGTTCTGAGAAGCTGAGACAAGGTCACACCGCCGCCGAATTCATATGCGAACTGATTGATGACCTCATCAACCTCTTCGAGCATCTTGGCGTAGTCTTCCTTTGTGAGATTAGCGGTATATGTGACTTCAACGGGCGTTACTGCCGGATAAGTCCACTGATAATTATTGATTGTTTCCTGACTTTCAAGTGTGAAAATATCAAAAACAAGCTTTACAAGTGAAGCGGTGTCCTTTTTAAGGAAGGTATCAAGCATTGCACTCATATTCCCTGCTGACGGCATTTCGCCCGCAAGCAGAGAGAGCATTTCAGAGGAATTGAGCCTCATCAGCTCAACAAAAAACTCTAAAATCCATATGAAGGCAAGCTCCTCATCAGCCTTGAATATACCGTCCGAGCCGACACTTCCGCACTGAGAGAGTTCTTTCAGGTCAATTTCGGGGAAATCGAGCTTTACATCCTCACCTAACACAGCGGACATATCCATATCCTCAAACATAGAGGTAAGTCCCTGAGAATTCTCCATAAGCGAAAGATTTTCCATCATTGAATCAAGTCCCGTGAAGGAAATAATACCTACTCTTATTGAAAGAGGAGAAATAAGCGAGGTTATCGCTTCGGTAAGTGCTTCGGAATGAAGAAGATATGCTATTGCGGGAAGATATTGGCATATGCCTCTTACGGGGGAAGCGAGCATATTGTCTACAGCAGAGAAAATCATTTTAACAAGATTCTTTATCATACTGCTCTTGTCCTCACTTGCAGCTGCCGTGAAAGCCTCCTGTGTCATAATCGTGGGACAGCCCACCGTTTTGAGAAGAGGAATAATTGAATTTGAGTAGCCGTTTTCACCCTTTATTGAAAGCAGAACATTTACGGAATATTTACCTGCACATAAAAGAGTGAATAAAAGATCATTGAACGGATAAAATACACCGCTCAGAGCCTCACCGAACTGCTCGGGGGTTGCGATATTCCACTTGAAGGTACCGATTACCGACTTTGCCTCATCCCATGTTGCACACGAGGAGAGAGCTGCCGCAATTTCGGGATAGCCTTCAAGTCCCTTTGCAACATTTGCAGGAGAAAAATCCACTCCGAGACTTGAAAGCGTCTGGGCAGTTTCCTGTGTTTCCTCGGAAACATATAATGCTTCTATGATTGAGTTCACGGTAGCATCGGTGAACAGCATATCATAAATCAGCTTTTTTATATCCATTTTTTCCGAGCTCATAAGAGAATCGGCAAGCTTTTCTACCTTGGGTAAAACCGTCTGCACATCTGCACGCGACACACCCTCGGGAAAGCTTACTGCCGCCGCACCCAAAGATAACAGCGGACAAAGACACACAATAAGTGCCAACAAAATACTGATTATTTTTTTCACGCTTATATACACCTCATTTACCGTATTTTATAACATTCAATGCTGCCGCCTTAACAGTTTCCCTTATATCGTCAATCGAAAAGGGCTTGGAGTACAAAACAGCATCACAACAGGCAGAGCCTACCAAATCTATCACTATATACATAACCTTTTGTGCATTTTCCTTGCTGTAGCCGAACTCAAGAAATCTGTCAAGAATTCTGATATAGTACAGAGCAATTTCCTCGTCATCAAGATTGGGAAGTGCCTTCAGCCAGGATGAAACATTTTTCTGCAGCACTGCAAGTATATCCTTATTCATCACAAGGTAATCAATATAGTTATCAATAAACAGCTCGCAAATCTCGCAAAAGGAAAGATTTTCCTCCTGTATTTTCTGAGTTGTTCCGGCAAGAAGCCTTTTTATTGATTCCATACTCTTATACATAATCATCTGCTCAAGCAAATCACTTTTATCCTTGAAATACAGATAAAATGTTCCTCTGGCAATTCCCGATGCCTTGACGATATCGTCTATTGCCGTTGCGGCAACGGATTTTTCAAGGAAAAGAGAGAATGCAGATTCAAGAATTTTCATTCTTTTTTCCGTTTTTTTATTCGATATTTCAGACATTAAAAGTCCTCCGAAAAGCCTGTTAATAACAAGAATGACATTTTGTCAGTTCTTTGCAATGCTAAGGATATCAAAAAAATGACAAAGTGTCAATATTTTTTTCTCAAATAAATATATATTAATAATATGTTAATATTTTACTCACAATATTAAACAAAGACAGCCTGCAAAAACAGACTGTCTTTGTTTAAATTATTATTGTCTGAATCACTTATTCTTAATATCAATTCGCGGATAAGGAATTGATATTGAATTTTCGTCAAATGCTTTTTTCACATCTTTAAGCAAATCGAAATAAACCGTCCAGTAATCGTCCCCCTTACACCATACTCTTACGGTGTATTCAAGTGCAAAATCCTTGTGAGCGGAAAGACGGACAAAGGGCTCGGGCTCGGAGAAAACAAGCTCGTGCTTTCTGCAGACCTCTTTAAGCACATTTTCAACTGTGTCAACATCATTGGAATATGAAGCGGTAAAGGTAAGGTCAACTCTTCTCTCCTTCAGCGCAGAGGCATTTGTGAGGGTAGCATTTGATATTGTTGAGTTCGGTACAACTATACGCTTATTGTCTACGGTAATAATTTTTGTGTGGAATATACCTATTGCCTCAACAGTACCCGTGATTTCGCCCGATATAATAAAATCGCCGACAACAAAGGGCTTGAGGAATAAGATTATAAAGCCGCCCGCAATATTCGATAAGCTTCCCTGCAGAGCAAGGCCGATTGCCAGACCGCAGGAGCCTACTACTGCGATGATGGAGGTCATCGGAACTCCTACAATACCGAGGGCCGTTATACCGAGAACTACCTTAAGTCCTATTGAAAAAATGTTATTCACAAAGCCCTGTGTTGAAAGGTCAACCTTTGACATAGCCTTTGATTTTGAGAGCTTTTTAGCAAAAACATTTATGAGCTTGAAGCCTACAATAAGAAGCACTGCGGCAATGAGCAGCTTTACACCGTATGTAACTGCAAATTCCTGAACAAGCATAATGAGATTCTGCAGATATTCGCTTATCTCCTCGGTGTTTGTGGGAATGTCTGCAAGCTCGGAAAGGCTTTCCGAAAGCTCCTCGGATAATAATGTTGTGGTTTCTTCCATTTTTCTTTCTCCTTCTTAAAAATTAATCCGTAGAATATAATTTATACATCTGTGCATACATACCGTCTTTTGCAATAAGCTCGGTATGGCTGCCCTCTTCTGTGATACCTTCATCAGTCAGAACAATAATTCTGTCCGCATTCTTTATGGTTGTCAGACGGTGAGCTATAGTAAGCGTTGTTCTGCCCTCGGCAAGTCTTGCAAGGGATTCTCTTACAAGTCTCTCGCTTTCGTTATCGAGCGCACTTGTTGCCTCATCGAGAATAAGCACGGGGGGATTTTTAAGGAATACTCTCGCAATGGAAATTCTCTGCTTCTGTCCGCCCGAAAGCTTTACTCCGCGTTCACCCACATAGGTGTTCATTTTGTCGGGAAATTCGTTTATAAATTCATATGCACCTGCAAGGCGGGCGGCGTTTTCTATCTCCTCGTCGCTTGCATCGGGCTTTGAATAGGCAATATTTTCTCTTATCGTGCCCGAGAACAGATAAACATCCTGCTCAACTATGCCTATGCTCTTTCTCAGAGAGCTCATTGTTACCGCGGAAATATCCTTGCCGTCAATTAAAATTTTACCGGTCTGAGGCTCGTAAAAACGGGGAATCAATGCACAAAGCGTTGTTTTTCCCGCACCCGACGGGCCTACTATCGCAAGGTTTTCGCCTTTTTTTATGTGCAGATTGAAATTACTGAGAACGGTTTTTCCTTTTTCTTCATAGGAAAAGCTTACATTCTCAAAACGGATTTCTCCGCGGACCTCTCCTATATCCTGTGCACCCTTTGTATCTTTGATATCGGGCTCGGTGTCAACAATCTCGCAGAAGCGTTCAACACCCGTAATTCCTCTGTAGAACTGCTCTGCAAACTGCAGAATGGTACGCACAGAGGCAAAAAGCGTGCTTACATACAGAAGATAAGCAACAAGGTCTGCCGCATTTATGTGGTCTCCCTTGATAAAGAATGCACCGACCATAACGGTGACTATGTACATAAGACCGTCACACAATCTTGACATACTGTGGAACGAGCCCATATACTTATATACCTGTGCCTTGACCTTGTAGAATGCCTTGTTCCCTTTCTGGAAGCGGTCTATCTCCCTTTTCTCGGCAGCAAAGGATTTGACAACATGAATACCGAGCAAGGAGTCCTCAATATCGGCATTAAGCTCGCCCGCTTTTTTTCTTGATTCTCTGTGCCCGTCCTTCATTCTTCTGTTGAGACGGAACATAATAAATACCATAGGCGGCAGAAGAGCGAAAATAATGAGCGTGAGAGGTATATTCACCGTACAGAGAATAGCAAACGAACCGATAATCTTGACACCCGCTATGAAAAATTCCTCGGGACAGTGGTGTGCAAACTCCGTGACATCAAACAGGTCGCTTGTTATTCTCGACATCAGCACTCCGACCTTTGTATCGTTGAAATACGAAAAAGAGAGCTTCTGCAGATGTGAAAACAAATCAAGTCTCAAATCCGTTTCAATCTTTGTGCCCATAATATGACCTACTGTTGCCATATAGTATGAAGCCAGAGTATCAACAATTCTTAAGAATATGTACATTATACCCATTGTGAGAATAAGCCTTGTTGTAAGCGGCTCGGTGCCCTCTGTGGCGGCATTTGTTATTCGTCTTACAATAAGCGGCAGCACAAGCTCGCAAAGAGTTGTAAGTGCCGCACACATAAGGTCAAGAACAAGCGTTTTGCGGTAGGGCTTATAATACGGCAGAAGCCTTTTTATGACCTTTACACTCTTTTGTCCTTCCCTGCGGGAATTTTCACTTCCCAACACTATCACTTCCCCTCAGTTACTAACATAAATATCATTATACAACCTTACATTTTATTTTACAAGACAAGATTTTTCAAAAAAAGACTTGCCAAATGAAAATAATTATATTATACTATCAAGGTAGCGTGTATAAAAACGCTCAGCGAATAAAATTTTTGGATTTTGCTTCTGTCATGCGGCGTGTTGGTCCTGTGCGACGGAGCGCCGCGAACCATGTCAGGCGGGGAACCGAGCAGCATTAAGCGGTATGCCCGTGCGACACAGTCCGCCTGCACGCCGTGTGACAGAGGCAAAATTTTTTTAGGAGGGAAGAAAATGTACAGAGTATTATACCGCAAATGGCGGCCGCAGGTTTTCTCGGATGTTGTAGGTCAGCCTCAGGTTACGGTAACGCTTTCTTCCCAGGTCAGAGAAAACCGTCTTGCTCACGCCTATCTTTTCACAGGCTCAAGAGGAACAGGTAAAACTACCTGTGCAAAAATCTTCTCGAAGGCTGTCAACTGTCTTAATCCCAAGGACGGAAATCCCTGTAATGAATGTGAAATCTGCCGCGGGATAGACAGAGGAACCGTGCTCGACATAGTTGAAATAGACGCAGCCAGCAACCGAGGAATTGACGATATCCGTCTTCTGAGAGACGAAGCAAATTTCACACCCTCTCAGGCAAAGTACCGCGTTTATATCATAGACGAGGTTCATATGCTCACAATTGAGGCATTCAATGCTCTGCTTAAAACTCTCGAGGAGCCTCCCGAGCATGTAAAATTCATACTTGCAACAACTGAGGTGCAGAAGCTCCCGTCAACGATACTCTCCCGCTGTCAGCGTTTTGACTTCAGAAGAATTGAGCCTGATATAATCGCAGACAGGCTTATTGAGGTTGCAACAGCCGAAGAAACCGCACTTGACCGTGATGCGGCAATACTGATAGCAAGAATCTCCGACGGCGGTATGCGAGATGCACTCTCTCTGCTCGACAGATGCCTGAGTGTTACCGAAAAGGTTGATATACAGACCGTTTCCGCCTGTGCGGGACTTATGGGCAGAGAGCATCTTTATGAGCTCATAAAAGCCGTTGCCAACAAGGACACGGCAAAGTGCCTTAATATATTGGACGAGCTTCACAAGGCCTCGTGCGACACCGAAAGGCTTTGCTCCGAGCTTATTGACCAGTTCAGAAGCTTTCTTATAATAAAAACCGTGCAGCACCCCGAAAATCTCATTATATGTACTGCCGAGGAGCTTGAGACCGTAAAGGCATTAAGCAATATGTTCACATCGGCTTTTGTTATGTTTGCACTCAATGTGCTCACCTCTGCTTCTCAGGCAATAAAGAAAACACAGAACAGACGAATTGAAGCGGAAATTGCTCTTATAAGAATGTGCCGTCCCGAGGGCGAAAACGATGTAAGTGCACTCAATGCGAGAATTGCACAGCTTGAAAAGGAAATAGCACTTCTTAAAAGCGGCTCATTTGTACAAGCAAAGGAAATTCCCGTGCCTGTACCCAAAGCCGAACCGATAAAAACAGATATTCCCCCGGCGGATGTGCCGTGGGACATTCCCGAAGAAAAACCGACACCTGCCGATGTGCCGTGGGACATTCCCGAGGAAGCACACGAAGAAAAGCAGGAAAACGAAAAGCCTGTATCCTCTTTTTCAGGCTTTGCAGCCGAAATGTCGGGCGGCTCCTTTGCGGATAAATTTGCCGCGGCTGATAACGGCAATTCAGACTCAGACGATGTCTTTGACTTTGATGCCTTTATGGCAGAGCTTGAGGACGAAAAGGCACAGCAGCCGAAAAACGAGAAGCAAGAACCGTCTCAGGACTTTTCCTTTGCTTCAGATATGCCCTTCGGCTCTTCTTCACCGTCGGCAGACCTGCCCTTCGGAGAAGAGGAGGCACAGACCTCTTCAAGTCAGATAAATCCCTCAACCTGGATGAAAATTATCCTTGAAACCGAAAAAGCCTTTATGCCCCTCATCGGTCAGCTCACGGGCTCAAAGGGATATATTGAGGGAAACACTATTTTTATTGAATTTGCAAATGATGCTCTCAAAAAATTTGCAAACAGTGCACTTATATGTAAGCATGTAAAGGATTCAGCATCCTTTGTGCTGAATAAGGAATATAATGTCAAAATCAAGTAATCGGAGGAATATAAAATGAAAGCAAGAATCCCCAATCAGGGCGGCGGCTCCCGCAATGATATGATGCTTAAAATTCAGAAAATGCAGGAAGAAATGGCAAGAGTTCAGCAGGAGGTTGAAGAGGCTGAATACTCCGCTTCTTCAGGCGGCGGTGCAGTTGAGGTAACCGTCAGCGGCAAGCACGAGGTGCTCTCCGTTAAAATTCAGCCCGATGTTGTTGATCCCGAGGATGTTGAAATGCTTGAGGATCTTCTCATAGCATCTCTCAACGAAGCTATCCGCAAGGCAAATGACACTATGGAAAGAGAAATGGGAAAGGTTACGGGCGGTCTTAACATTCCCGGCTTAGGTATATAAATTGGAATTTTCAGCCGTTCCGCTTCAGAATTTAATAGAGCATTTCCAGCGTATGCCGGGTATAGGTGCGAAAACGGCACAGAGAATGGCTTTTTATGTTCTGTCCTTACCGCAGGAAGAGGCTTTTTCACTCTCCGATGCAGTAAGAGAAGCCGCCGAAAAAATCCACCGCTGTGCAAAGTGCTGTAATCTTACGGACGGTGAGCTTTGTCCTGTCTGCAGAAGCCCCGTGAGAAACTCCTCGACAATATGCGTTGTGGAAAATGTTGAATCTCTGATGGCAATAGAAAAAACAAATGAATACAAGGGAACATATCATGTTCTCCACGGCTCTATTTCTCCGCTTGATGAAATAGGACCTGATGATATAACCGTAAAAGAGCTTCTGAGCAGAATAAACTCAGAAGAGATAAGCGAGGTTATCATGGCAACCGGCTCCGATGTTGAGGGCGAGCTTACCGCTATGTATATCTCAAAGCTTCTCAAGCCTCTGGGAATAAAGGTAACAAGACTTGCATACGGCTTGCCCGTAGGCTCGGATTTGCAGTATGCCGACAGCGTTACTCTTACCAGAGCCTTTGCAGGCAGACAGCTGCTGTAATATTATTTTCTCAACAATCTATCAGAAGGAAAGTGATTTTGTGAAATACGCTATAACATTTGATATCGGCACAACAGGTGTAAAGACCTGTGTTTTTGCAATGTCAGACAAGATTGAGCTTTTAGCGAGTGCCTCAAAGGGCTATAAGCTTTATGTTTTCCCCGACGGCGGTGCAGAGCAGGACCCCGACGAATGGTGGGCTGCTATGTGCGAAACCTCAAAGGAGGCTATCGGAAAGTCGGGCATTTCTCCCGAGCAGATTGAGGGTATTTCCTTCTGCTCACAGATGCAGGGACTTGTGCTTGTTGACAAGGACGGCGTTCCTGTAAGACGGGCTATGAGCTATATGGACCAGAGGGCGAGAGAAGAGCTTAAAAAGGGCATTGCACACGGTGTGCAGATAGCAGGTGCAAGTATTCCGATTCTTCTGAAATCACTTATGATAACAGGTGCCGTTGCCGCATCCGTAAAGGACCCTGTATGGAAATACAATTGGGTTAAAAACCACGAGCCCGAGAACTTCAAGAGAGTTCACAAGTGGCTTGATGTAAAGGATTATCTTATCTGCCGTATGACAGGTAAATTCACTATGACAACAGACTCCGCTTTCGGTGCGCTCTTATACGATTTAAGAGAGGGACACAAGTGCTGGAGTGCAAGCCTTTGCAAAACATTAGGTGTTGATGTAAAGCATATGCCTGAAATCGTTTCCTCAACCTCTGTTGTGGGCACACTCAGAAAGGAACAGGCTGAGCAGCTGGGACTTAAAGAGGGTACGGCTGTTTTCGGCGGCGGCGGTGACGCTTCACTTATCGGTGTAGGCGCAGGCTCCGTTGCATTGGGTGACACTCACATCTACTGCGGAACATCAGGCTGGGTTTCCACCGTTGTTGACAAGAGCATTGTTGACGCTTCCGCTATGATTGCCGCTATAATCGGTGCAGACGAGGGCAAATACAACTACTTTGCAGAGCTTGAAACAGCAGGAAAATGTCTTGAATGGGTAAAAGACCACCTTGCTCTTGATGAAATCGGCATTTACCTTGAAAAGAAGGATGTAACAGACGAATATGAGGCTAAATATACAAGCCTTTATGACTATATGACAGAAATATGCAGCAAGGTTCCCGCAGGCTCGGGCGGAGTTATCTTCACTCCCTGGCTTCACGGCAACCGCTGTCCCTTTGAGGATCCCAATGCAAGAGGAATGTTCTTCAACATAAGCCTTGAAACAGGCAAGAGCGAGCTTATCAGAGCCGTAACAGAGGGTGTGTGCTATCATCTGCGCTGGTTTATGGAGGCTGAAGACAAGAAGGTCAAATCCTCCGAGGTTGTCCGTTTCGTAGGCGGCGGTGCACTCTCTCCCCTCACCTGTCAGATTTTAAGCGATGTGCTCGGCAAAAAGGTTGAAACAGTTGACTCCGCACAGAATGTGGGTGCAGTAGGTGCTGCAGTAACAATCGCTGTAGGTCTGGGACTTATAAAGTCCATAGGTGACGCTAAACAATTAATCCCCGCAACAAAAACATACATACCCAACCCCGAGAACAAAAAAGTGTACGATAAGGCTTATGCCGTATATAAAGAGCTTTACAAGGCAAACAAAAAGAACTTTGCCGCGCTCAACTCTTAAGAAAGGACGAACAAAACAGCGTTCGGTGAAAAATAATGGATCAGCTTACTATGATGGAAATGCTTTGCAAGGGCATAACTCAGGCAATGAGTACCTGCGGTTTTGAGAGTGTAAAGCCTAAAAATTCTTCAACTCCCGTATTTCAGAGAGAAAAGTCAACGGTTATGGATTTCGCAAGTGACAAGGAAATCATCCGCCTTGTGTACAGCGAAAACCGTGTTCATCTCTTAAGAGGCGAAAGCGGTGCGGATTTGTCCGACGACTCACAGCTCTCTCTTGACAGCACATATCTTTTTGTAATGGACGAATATGACGAAAAGGATGTCCGTTCACTCTCAAACGAAATCTCCGAGTATCTCACGGATTCCTTTGTTAAAAACAAATATGCAAAGAAATCAAAGGCTCCCGCAACAGTTTCAAAAACTGCAGCAAAAAGCGGTGCTCTTTCCTATGATGCTATAACTCTTGCAAGTAAAATTGCAGGTATGTTCCCGGAGCTTAAGGATGAAATCAAAATAAATATTGATACCTACGGTGAATTTCTCGCAGAGGATTTCTTTGTAAATCACGCAAATGCTTCCGTTATGGATGTTATCCGAGAAAACAATCCTCAGAAATTAAAAAGACTTTTCAATATCCTCGGTGAGATTTACGAGGACGGCACAAACGATGTACAGAGCCTCATTGCCGTTACAATTCTCGGTGAAATCAACAACGATCCCAAAACAATACAGCAGATTATGCCCTATCTCACAGACACAATGCTTGAGCCCGTGCTTTCCGTAAACGAAAGACTGTCAAAGAGCAAATCTGCCCGTATGCGTCTTGCAAATCCTCCGGCATACAAGCCTAAGAAGGAAAAGAAGCCCGGCTTCCTCTCCCAGCTTATGAGCGGCGCAGGCGGCGCGGGAACACCCGGTATGCCTATGTAAGTATTAAAATCCGTATTCTGAACCTTTTTTTGGTGCGGAATACGGATTTTTTCATTGATATTTTCCGACAAATCCGACAATATGATTGCTTTTTTGATATTATTATTGACTTAAATAAAAATATAGTTAAAATAGATATAAAGAAATAAAAAAGGGTTGAGAAAATGAAAAAACAAAGCACTTGGGAACAGAATATAAAGGCTCAGCAAAAGGCAGGCTCCGTGGGAAGAAAGCACAATAAGCTACTTGAGAAAGAAGAAAAAGCCCGTGCAAGGGCTGCTAAGAAAGCCGAAAAGCAAGAATTGAAGCTTGAAAGAGCCGCTAAAAAAGAGACTTGGGAAAAGAATGTCAGAAGCTCTCTTAAGGAAGGCTCGGCTGCCCGTCAGCACAACAGACTTATCAGCAAGGAAAGAAAAGCCGAAGCTCAGCGTATTTCAGCGATGAAAAAGGAAGCAAAGGCTGCCGCAAAGCAGCAAAAGCTTCTTCAGAAAAATTCAACATGGGAAGAAAATATGGAGGTTGTAAATCCCCGTAAGAAGCCTGTTTGGAAAACTGTTCTCGTTGTTGTTCTCGCTGTTGCACTTTTGGGCGAAAGTATTGCTATGATTGTAACGGGCATTAAAAAAGATACTCCCGCAGCCACAGCTCCTCAGGACAGCAATATAACACTCAACCTCTCACTCGGTGAAGTAAGCTCAGACATAGGCTCTGCCGTGTCCGCACTTCTTTCGGATTTCACCGAAGGCAGCTTTTCGACTGCAGATATCGTAAATACTGTCAAGGGTGTTATTTACTCTGATTCAATAGTAAACACTATTATGTCTATGGCATACCCCTTGCTTTTCGAGGTGCTTACTAACCTTAATATGATGGAGTTTGCTCCCAACATTGACCTTTATGCAACTCCCGTTTTATATGCGGGAAAAATCCCCGATACCTCATATACATGCTGTGACAAGGACGGCACAAGAAAGCCTCTCACAGAGGTTCTTAAAGCCGCTGACGGTGATTGGTCTTATATGGACGCTGAGGTTACCCTGACTGACACAGACGGCAAAACAAAAACCACCACACTCTGGAACTCAATTAACTGGGGTGTCAGCGATAAGGCAAGCTTCTATAAGGCAATGAACGCTATGTCCGAGGGACTTCGCGGTGTTCTCGAAATCTGTGTTCAGGGCAAGGAAAAGCCTGTAAACATAAACATCATTGAATTCTTGCTCAAGAAAGATTTTATGAACATAAATCTTGAAGCAGCTACCATTTACAATGCTTCCGAAAAGAGCGGCTATGAAATCTGCCTTGTGCGTCTTTTCAATGCATTGGGACTTAAGGACGGTGAATATCCGTCAGTTGAGGTGGCTTGCTCCTATACAGGTCTCGGTGACATCTGGCAGGCAATTCTTGAGCCTGTGCTCTTCGCTGTTGAAAAGGCTGCAAACGATCCCGTAAACGCTCTGCCCTCAATGCTTGTAAACTTTGCGGATATCATTGAAACAGGTGAGCTTGTAAAGAGCATGCAGTCTCTTCGCATAGATGCTACATTCCATCCGCTTGCAACTGCATTTATGGGCTTTGAAAGCGGTCTGCTTCACAACCTCGGTGATTCACTTGTAAAGATTATCTGTGAAATGGGAATTGATATTTCAGGCAGCTTCAATAAGCTTCTTGACTCTCTGTTAGCTCTTATCACAAAGAATGAAAATGCAGATATGCCCGATATGGACATAAACGCTCTTCGTTCGTGTGCTGCAAAAACCACTCTCTCAAACGGCAACAGCCATTATGTTGCAGATTCACAGAAAACAATTGATTTCCTTATAAGCTATGCTATAGACGAAAAAATCGTTGAAAGCGTTATCGCCCTCACTCCCCTCGCAGGAACCGAGGATGCACAGACAATCATCAGCGCAGTAGGTCAGAGCAAGGAAGGAATTACAAACATCGCAAAGGTGCTTGTAAATATAGTTCTCAAAAAGCTTAATGAAATCTTATAATTAAAATGGGGTTGTAAAAAAAGTGCAGACCGCATAAAACAAGTTTTATGCTATAAGCAAACCTCGCCCTCGGCGTACCTTTGTACGCTGTCGGGGAAACCAAAAACAACACTTTTGTGTTGTTTTTGCTCGGTTTACTCATTCTGC
>JAFXAK010000038.1 GCA_017517135.1 Clostridia bacterium | reverse complement strand
TACAGGAACAAAAACTTTATCCTTCAAGATTAAGCCTATCGATATTTCTACATGTAAGGTTAAACTCTCCGCAACAAGCTACACATATAACGGTAAAGTTAAAACACCCATCGTTACAGTAACTAATGCAAGCGGAACAAAGCTTACAAAGGATAAATCCTACACTGTTACATATGCTTCGGGCAGAAAGAATGCCGGCACATACAAGGTTACTGTCAAAATGATAGGCAACTACACAGGCATAAAGACCTTGTCCTTCAAAATCAAGCCTATCGATATTTCCACATGTAAGGTTAAGCTCTCCTCAACAAGCTACACATATAACGGCAAGGTCAAAACTCCTACAGTTACAGTAACCAATGCATACGGAACAAAGCTCACCAAAGATACTCACTATGCAGTAAGTTATTCAAGCGGAAGAAAGAATGGTGGAACATATAAAGTTACCGTTACCATGTTTGGTAATTATATGGGAACAAAAACTCTGACATTCAAAATCAATCCTCCCGCAACAACTATTGCCTCACTTAAAGCCGGCACAAAGAGTATAACTGTCAACCTTACTAAGAAAACAACCCAAGTTACAGGTTATCAGATTCAGTATTCAAGAAACAAGGATTTCACAAACGCAAAAATCAAGACGCTCACAAGCAGCAGCACGGTAAAAACAACGCTGACAGGTCTTACTGCAGGTAAAACTTACTATGTAAGAGTGAGGACCTATAAAACTGTAAACGATGTGAAATACTATTCCGGCTGGTCTCAATATAAGTATGTGAAAACCAAATAAAACAAACCGAGCTGCATCAGTTTTTTTCTGATGCAGCTCGTGCTTTAGTCTTCATTTTTTGTTTTTCTTTTCTTTATATTTTCTTTTATATCGCTGAATTTTTCTTTGCTTGATTCCTTGATATCCTCAAATTTTTCTTTGCTGTTTTCTTTTATGTCTTCAAGCTTTTCTTTGCCTGATTCTTTTATAGCCTCAAAGCGTTCCTTTCTGCTTTTTGCTTCGGGATTTTCTTCACTTATCAGATTTTCTGTAGGCAGTTTTTCGTAGGGCATGCTGAGAATATCATACAGGAAATTGACACAGGTGTTCATACATTTTTTAGCAGTTTTTCTGTATAAGTTAAGGTGATAGCAATGATTGTTTCTGAAGCCCTCAACCATATGTCTGTAAACGGTAACGCCGTTTTCTTCGAGTGTGTCTGCAAGCGGTTCACCCTGATCAACACACATAAAGTCTTCCTTTGCCCAGGTGATGAAAACGGGACACCAATCCTTGTTTACAAAGTTTATTGGGGATATGTAGTCTATATTTTCATACTCGGTATGATTTTTCATTTTTCGGTCAAGCTTGAAATCCAGAATCATGCTGCACATTTCGGGAACTATTCCGACCATAGACGGACCGTCCATAAGCTTGTGGAGATCATAAAGACCGCACATCAAAGCAAGGGCTGCGGGCTTGAATTTTGCTTTCTTTATTCCGAGAGCTTCCCTTAATTCATCGTCAAAAACGGAAGCCGCAACAAAGGAGGTTTCATAAGCTCCCGAGGAATCGCCCGAGATTATAATTCTGTCTGTGTCTATATTATAGAATTTTGCAATCTCTTCAAGGAAATTGAGTGCATCAATGCAGTCGTTTATGTTTTCGGGCAAGGCAACATCGGGCGGCATACGGTGGTTTATGTTGAATACGAAAAAGCCCTTGTCTGCAAAATACTCGGAGTTCGTAACTCTGTATTCCTTGTCACCTGCGATAAAACCGCCGCCGTGTATATATAGAAGAACAGGGTGTTTTTGTCCGTCTGCAAGAATATCTTTTTTGAAATATAAGTCCCCGACGGTATATTCCTCCGATTTGTCCGAATATGCAAGATTTTCAATGCGGACAATCCCCGGAAAACGGATAACATTCTGCGGTAAATCAAAGAAAATGTCTATAGCCTTGAATGCTAATTCGGCTTTATTCATAGTTTTCTCTCCTTTATAATTTTACTGTATATAAATATAATATTACAAAAAAATCGGCAAATCAATACAAAAGAAGCCTTTATAGGTGATTTCGGTAAAATTTCTTTCGGCAAAAAATGTATATTTTTATGAATATACATATATTTATGCAAAAACTCTTGTATAAACAATCATAATATGATAAAATTTTTTGTTAGAATAATATTATGCGGAGGATTTTTTATGAAAAGAAGTGAAGCAAGAGAACAGGCTTTTATTCTTTCCTTTGAAAGAATATTCAATATGGACACCGAGCTTCCCGAGATGAAAGAAATAGCTTCGGAAAGTGAGCTTTTTGAGCTTGATGCATTCGCTCAGACACTTGCCGAATTGGTATTTGACAAGGCAGAGGAATTGGACGGCGTGATATCTTCTTTTCTCAAGGGCTGGAAAATTGAAAGACTCCCCAAGGTGGTGCTTGCCGTTTTAAGGCTTGCCGTTGCGGAAATAAATTATGTTGAGGATACTCCCGATGCGGTTGTTGTAAACGAAGCGGTTGAGCTTACAAAGAAATATGCTCTCGAAGAGGATGCCTCTTTCGTAAACGGACTTCTCGGCTCCGTTGTCCGTTCAAAAGCAAAATGATAGTTTTAGGAATAGACACAAGCAACTATACAACCTCTGCCGCCTTGTATGACAGTGTGGCGGGTGTGCTTTATCAGAAAAGGCGATTGCTTAAGGTAAAAAGCGGTGAGCTGGGATTAAGACAGGCAGATGCTGTTTTTCAGCACACTATAGCCTTGCCCGAAATAATTGATGAATTATACAGCGAAACGAAATTAAAGCCCGATGTTATTGCCGTTTCCGTAAAGCCCGATGAAACCGAAAACTCATATATGCCGTGCTTTATGACGGGTAAGTGTGTTGCAGATTCAATGGGAAAGGTTTTCTCGGTTCCCGTGAAATATTTTTCGCATCAGGCAGGGCATATTGCCGCGGCACTTTATTCGGCGGGCAGACTTGAAATGCTTGAAAAAGAGTTTTTAGCTTTCCATGTTTCGGGTGGCACAACACAGGCTGTTAAATGCAGTCCCGACAGCGAGAAAATAATAAAAATCGAGCAGCTTTCGTCTTCTCTTGACCTCAAAGCAGGTCAGGTTATAGACAGAGTGGGAAAGCTTCTCGGAGTACCTTTCCCCGCGGGGGCGGCACTTGATAAAGTGAGCCGTGAAAGCTCAAGAGAATACAAAATAAAGCCCTTTATGCGAGACGGCTGCTGTTCTCTTTCGGGGCTTGAGAATAAATGTGAAAAAATGTATAAAGACGGTGAAAGCAAAGCCGATATCGCAAAATACTGTATTGACTTTGTTAGTGCCGCGTTGAGGGAAATGACACTTGCTCTTCTTGAGAAAAATCCCTCGTTGCCCGTTGTGTATTCGGGCGGAGTTATGTCTAATTCACTTATAAAAGAAAAATTTACAAGGGAATTCAATGCAGTTTTTGCCGAAAACGGATTTTCTTCGGATAACGCCGCTGGCATTGCTGTTTTAGGTGAGAGGTAAACTGATGAACGCACCTGTATTTACTGTCAGCGAAATTAACCGACATGTAAAAGCAATGTTTGATTCCGAGCTTATGATGCAAAGCATCTTCATAAGCGGGGAAATATCAAACTTTTCAAATCACTATGCAACGGGGCATATGTATTTTACATTGAAAGACGATAAATCTGCCATAAAGGCGGTTATGTTCAACAGAGCCGCTATGAAGCTCAGATTTGTTCCGGAAAACGGAATGAAAGTAATAGTGCTTGGCAGAGTGAGTGTGTTTGAGCGTGACGGAGTTTATCAGATATATGTTGAACAGATGCAGCCTGACGGTGCAGGCGCTCTGGCTTTAGCTTTCGAGCAGCTTAAAAAGAAGCTTGAAAAAGAGGGACTTTTTTCGCCCGAACACAAAAAGGCAATTCCCCGATTTCCTAAAAGGATAGGAGTTATAACCTCACCCACGGGGGCGGCTGTTCAGGATATTTTTAATGTTATTTCAAGAAGATATCCTTTAGCCGAAATAGTTTTTCAGCCTGTGTCCGTTCAGGGAGACACGGCAGCGGAAGAAATCAGAAACGCAGTCCGCCGTTTCAGCAGATGCAAGGGGGCTGATGTTCTGATTGTCGGCAGAGGCGGCGGCAGTATAGAGGATCTGTGGTCTTTCAACGATGAAGCTCTTGCAAGGGAAATTTTCAACTGCACAATTCCCGTGATTTCCGCAGTAGGACACGAAACGGATTTCACTATCTGTGATTTTGTAAGTGATTTAAGAGCTCCTACGCCGTCTGCGGCGGCAGAGCTTGCAACTCCCGATATAAATAATCTTTATCTTGAAACAGCTTCTCTGACCGATAAGCTGTATAAAAGCTATAAATACTATATAGACAGGGAACAGAGTAAGCTTTCCTTGTTGCTCTCTCAGAGAGCATTCAACAATGCAGAGCACTTTTTCGATAATGAAAAGCTGCAGCTTATGAATTTTGAAAACCGCTTAAAGCAAAGCATGAACGGCAGACTGCAGAAGGAAGCTGTCAGGTATTCAAAGAATGTAACATCTCTGGAGTCGCTCAACCCCCTGAGTGTTTTGCTTCGAGGCTTTGCTTTTGTGAGCGATGAAAACCAAGTTATAGACAGCGCAAAAAAGCTTCATATAGGGCAGCAGATAAATATAAGCTTTGCAGATTCTGCGGCTTTTTGTGAGGTTCTGAGCGTGGAGGACAAAAAGAAATGAAAAAAATGACATATGAAAGTGCAATGAAGCGTCTTGAAGAGATTGTCTCTTCACTCGAAAACGGCGGACTTACTTTAGATGACAGCGTAAAGCTCTTTGAAGAGGGTGCAAAGCTTGCAAAGTTCTGTAATGAACAGCTGAAAAAAGCGGAAAACAAGATATTATCCCTTGATGAGGTTGAAGAGGAAGTATAAGCTTATGAATTCAATAAAAGAATATATAGAATTGATTGAAAAGGCTGTAAAAGCAAGTGTCCCTGAAACAAAAGGACATCTTGAGGGCATTTCGGATATGCTTTTCTATTCCCTTGAAAGCGGCGGAAAAAGAATAAGACCTTTGCTGTGTCTTGAATTTGCAAGCTGCTGCGGAGGAGAAGCCGAAAAAGCACTCGATTATGCTGTTGCGGTCGAGTATATACACACATATTCTCTTGTGCACGATGACCTTCCCTGTATGGATGATGACGATTACAGACGCGGAAAGCCCTCCAGCCATAAAAAATACGGTGAAGCCAATGCACTTTTAGCAGGCGATGCACTTCTGACACACGCTTTTGATATTTTAGCCTCTTCCGCATTGAGTGCAGAGCAGAATATCAGAGCCGTAAAGGAGCTGTCATCACTTGCAGGCGTAAACGGAATGATAGGCGGTCAGTATATAGATTTAGCGTATGAGAACAGAAACGCTGATGCGGATGTGCTTTTCACAATGGATGCACTTAAAACTGCCGCACTTATTGAGGCTGCCTGTGTTCTCGGATGTATTGCGGCAAATGCAGATGAGGGAAAAATCTCTAATGCAAGAAAATTTGCCTTGAATTTAGGTCTTGCTTTTCAGATTACAGACGATATCCTTGATTTTATAAGCGAGGAAAAGTCAAGCGACGAGATAAAAGGAAAGTCCACATATACAAGCATTTTCGGCTTGGAAAAAGCAAAGGAAATTGCGGCTGAATACACCGAAAAGGCAATCTCTGCACTTGAATTTTTCGGTGAAAATGCAAATGAAATCAGACTTATAGCCGAACAGCTTCTGAACAGAAATAACTAAGGAGCAGGGTATGGAATATAAATATTTACCCGAAATAAAATCTCCTGCGGATGTAAAAAAAATCCCCGAAGAAAAACTCCCCGAGTTAATATCGGAAATCCGTGAGGAGCTTATAAAAACCGTATCTGAAAACGGAGGTCATCTTGCCTCTAATTTAGGTGTGGTTGAGCTTTCTGTTGCCTTGCACCGTGTTTTTAATTCCCCGAATGACAAAATTATATGGGATGTCGGGCACCAATGCTATGTCCATAAGCTTCTTACAGGCAGATTTGACGATTTTGAAACAATAAGATGCCCCGGAGGGCTTTCGGGTTTTACGAGAAGATACGAGAGCGAACACGATATAATGTCGGGCGGACATTCGAGTGTTGCCCTTTCAGCGGCATACGGTATTGCTGCTGCAAATAAAATCAAGCACAAAAAAGACTATACGATAGCCGTTGTCGGTGACGGTGCATTTACGGGCGGTATGGTATATGAAGCACTTAATAATGCAGGCAGGGCAGGAACGGGTACAAGGCTTATTGTTATATTGAATGACAATGAGATGTCTATTTCCAAAAATGTGGGTGCACTTGCAAGGTATTTCGCAACAATCCGTGCAAATCCCGGATATTTCAAGATGAAAGCGCGTACCGAAAGTGCCATAAATCGCATTCCTTTCGTTGGTAAACCTCTTGCAAAGGGTATATTCAATCTTAAAACGCATATCAAAAATCTTATATATAACAGTACAATGTTTGAGGATTTGGGCTTCAGATATATGGGGCCTATTGACGGTCATAATGTAAATCAGCTTTGTGCGGCACTTGAGGCAGCGGTTGAAGCAAACTATCCCGTATTGCTTCATATAAATACCGTAAAGGGCAAGGGCTATGAATTTGCGGAAAGCAAGCCTGATGTTTTTCACGGAATATCCGCTTTTGATTTGGTTTCGGGTGAGCCTGTTTTTTCGGGAACGAGCTTTTCCGAGCAGATGGGACAATTTATGATAAATGCCGCACAGAAGGATAAGCGTATATGCTGTATCACGGCGGCGATGTCTTTGGGTACGGGGCTCGGTAGCTTTGCCGAAAAATTCCCCGACAGATTTTTTGATGTGGGCATTGCAGAACAGCATGCAGTAACCTTCGGTGCAGGACTTTCTGCAGGCGGTATGCTTCCCGTTTTTGCTGTGTATTCCACATTTTTACAAAGAGCATATGACCAGATTATTCACGACTGTGCAATGCAGAAGCTCAAGGTTGTTTTTGCAATAGACCGTGCAGGCTTTGTTGGGGCTGACGGTGAATCGCATCACGGAATTTTTGATGCCGCTTTTCTTAACACCGTTCCCGATATCACGGTAATGTCTCCCGCAAGCTTTGCAGAGCTTAATAGCTGCTTTGTGAAGGCTTTGTATCATACCGAGGGGCCTGTTGCCGTACGCTATCCCAGAGGAATTGAGCCTGAGCTTCCCGAGGATTTTGTCAATTCTTTCGGAGATTTTGATGTTTACGGAAATGAAAACAGCGAAATTGCGATTGTGACCTACGGCAGATGCTTCTCTGAGGCGTGCAAGGCACAAAAGGAGCTTCACGAAAAAGGAATTGACTCATTTGTTGTAAAGCTCAACACCATAAAGCCCATAAATGATGAGGCGGTCAGAAAGGTGCTCGGCTGTAGGAATGTGTATTTCTTTGAGGAAGGACAGCGCTTCGGCGGTATCGGTGAAACCTATTGCGATAAGCTTTATAAGTATTCATATAAGGGCAAGGTAAAAATAACTGCCGTCAACGGTGTTTTCCCCACACAGAACAGCGTTTCGGGACTTCTCAAGGCTTATAAGCTCGATAAGGACGGTATGGTTAAGGTTATTTGTGAGGATAAGACAGGAGAGTAATATGGCTGAGAAAAAACGCCTTGATGCATATATATTTGAATTAGGACTGTGTGAAAGCCGTGAAAAGGCAAAAGCCGCAATAATGGCAGGTCAGGTTTATGTGAACGGACAGAAGGCATTGAAGGCGGGCGATAATGTCAAAGAGACCGACAAAATCGAAGTCCGCAGCTCAATGGAGTTTGTAAGCCGAGGCGGCTATAAGCTTAAAAAGGCAATGAGCGTTTTCCCGATAACACTCGAAGGCAAGATCTGTATGGATATCGGTGCTTCAACGGGCGGATTTACAGATTGTATGCTGCAGAACGGTGCCGTTAAGGTATACTGTATAGATGTAGGCTACGGTCAGCTTGCTTGGAAATTACGCAGTGACGAGAGAGTAGTCAATTTAGAGCGCACCAATATCAGATATGTAACCGATGAGCAGATTCCCGATAAGCCTTCCTTTGCCTCCGTTGATGTATCATTTATTTCTCTCAGACTTGTGCTTCCCAATGTTTTTGAGCTTTTAGCAGAAAACGGGGAATGTGTGTGTCTTATAAAGCCGCAGTTTGAGGCAGGCAGAGAAAAGGTAGGCAAAAAAGGTGTTGTCAGGGAAAAAGCAACGCATATTGAGGTTGTTGAAAATATAGTGTCCTTTGCAAGAGAAACAGGCTTTTCTGTTAAAGGTCTTGATTTTTCTCCGATTAAAGGACCTGAGGGAAATATAGAATATCTGATGTATATTTCAAAAGAGAAAAATTATGATGCACAGGTGTCTGCAGGTGAGGTTGTTGAGGCTTCACATGCTGAGCTTGATAAAGCATAAAAGGGGAAAAAATCTTTGAAAATTGCAATTATGCCGAATCTTACGAGAGAAACGGCAAGAGATGTAACGGAAAACTGTTGCAGAGAGCTTAAAAAGCTTGGTATTGAATATGTTTTTTCGTCAGCACTCAGAGACGAGCTTAAAGAATATCCGGCAAGGCTTTTTTGCGAGGATGCCGATTTTGTTGACTGTGCCGACTATGTGATTTCCATAGGCGGAGACGGTTCAATGCTCAGAGCCGCAAAAATTGCTGCACTGAAAAACAAAAAAATATTAGGTATAAATGCGGGAAGACTTGCTTACCTGTGTTCACTCGATGCAAACGAAATGCATCTTTTATCTGCACTCAAAGAGGAAAAGTTTTCCTTGCAAAGCAGAATGATGCTGAAAACCGAGCTGTTCAGAGATGAAAAGAAGATATCTGAAAATTTCTGTATAAACGATATTGTTTTCTGCAGAGTGGCTGATATCGGTCTTATTGATCTGAGTGTGCGTGCAAACGGCAAAAATATCGGAGATTATCTTGCAGACGGTCTGATTCTTGCTACCCCCACAGGCTCAACGGGATATTCTCTTTCCGCGGGAGGCCCTATAATAGAGCCCACGCTTGATGCGATTGTTTTGTCACCCATATGTCCTCACTCTCTTGCTGTGCGTCCCTATGTTTTTGCGGCTTCAACAGTCTTTGAAATCAGCTGCAGACTTCGTGCGGGCGATGTGAGTGTAGGTTTTTCGTGTGACGGTGAAAAAACCGTATTGCTTGATGAAAGCAGCGTTGTAAAGGTAGAGAAGGCAGAAGCCTCTGCGCAGTTTATCTCAATCAAATCAGATAATTTTATTGATGTGTTGAATAAAAAGCTTGAAATAAAAAAGATGTAAAAGGTGTTAACAATGAAAAAGAACAGACAGAATCTCATAGCACAGCTTATTGAACAGAATCAGATAAGCACTCAGGAGGAATTACTTGAAATGCTCCTTAATGCGGGGGTAAATGTAACACAGGCAACCGTTTCAAGAGACATAAAGGAAATGCGTATTGTGAAGCACCCCGCGTCCTCAGGTGAGTATAAATACTGTATGCCGTCAGCAGCGGGCGAGGAAAATGCTTCAAAATATATGTCTATTCTTGTCGGAGCCGCTGTCAGCACAGATGTTGCAATGAATACCGTTGTTGTCAAGTGCCATGCGGGAACGGCTCAGGCAGCCTGTGCCGCTCTTGACAGTCTTGATCTTGAGGATGTTGCGGGTACTCTTGCCGGTGACGATACAATTTTCATTCTTTGTTATTCTGTTGAAACTGCTGCTGTGACAAAGAAAAAGCTTGATGTTATTTTTGGATTTTAATAATGCTTAAAAGTTTACAGATTGAAAACATAGCAATAATTGAAAAAGCGTCTATCGGTTTTTCCGACGGGCTTAATGTCCTTACGGGCGAAACGGGTGCAGGTAAGTCAATTATTATAGATTCCATTAATGCCGTGACAGGTGAAAAGACCTCGAGAGAGCTTATAAGAACAGGGGAGAGCTCGGCTTTTGTAAATGCACTTTTCTGTGATATTTCGGATAACATAAAAGCCCTGCTCGAGGAAAACGGCTTGCCCGTGGAAGCAGACGGCACTCTTTTGTTGCAGAGAAGACTTTACAAGGACGGCAAAAATGCCTGCAGAGTAAACGGTATGAATGTTACGGTTTCTATGCTTAAAAGCATAGGAATGAAGCTTATAAACATTCACGGACAGCGGGATTCTCAGGAGCTTTTAGATGCTGAAAGACATATTGATTTTGTTGACAGCTTTGCACACAATTCTGATTTACTTAATAAATACCGTGAAAGCTTTGAAAAACTTTGTTTAGTACAGAGTAAAATAAGGTCCTTGCAGAAAAATGAAGCGGAAAAAGAGAGAAAAATTGATTTACTTACTTATCAGATAAATGAGCTTGAAGCAGCCGATATAAAGCCCGGTGAGGCCCAGAAGCTCAATAAGCAGAAAACATTTCTCAATAATTCCGTGAAGCTTGCGTCTGCTTTGAAAAATGCCGTTATTGCTCTGAACGGTGACGGAGAAATAAACGGCTCGTATTCTCTTATGAATTCGGCACAAAGGGAAATAAATTCTGTTGTTTCGATAACAAAGGAGCTTTCTCAGCTTTGTGAAATGCTCGAAAATGCAAAAAATACAGTTGATGAGGTTTCGGGTGTGCTCGACGATGTTTTAAGGCAGCTTGAGGATATCGACGGGGACATAAACTTAATTGAAGAACGGCTTGATTTATTATATAAGTTATCAAAAAAATACGGACAGACAGAAGAAGAAATGCTTGCATTTTTAGAAAATGCAAAGGAAGAACTTGAGAACATAAGCTTGTCGGAGGAAAAGCAGGAGGAGCTGAAAAAGGAAGAAATAAAGCTGCTTGAAGAAACAGAGGCTCTTGCCGAAAATCTGACTCAATGCAGAAAAACGGCAGGGGAGAAGCTTTCACAGGCAATTATAGACGAGCTTCGTTTCCTTGATATGCCGAATGTGATTTTTGTATGTAAATTCTCTGAAACGCCCTTTTCTGATAAGGGAAAGGACAGTATAGAATTTCTTATATCCGCCAACCCCGGCGAGGAGCCTAAACCCCTTAACAAAACGGCTTCGGGCGGTGAATTGTCAAGAATAATGCTTGCAATGAAGAGTGTGCTTACTTCAAAGGACGGAGCAGATACACTTATTTTTGACGAGGTCGATTCGGGTGTCAGCGGTTCTGCGGCGGGTAAAATTGCCGTAAAGCTCTCCAAGGTTGCTAAAAATGCACAGGTGCTTTGTATTACCCATTTAGCACAGATTGCCGCCTTTGCAGACGAGCACTATTTCCTCTCAAAAAGTGTGGTTGATTCCAAAACCTATACAAGCGTAAAGGTACTCAATGTTGAAGAACGAGCAAAGGAATTAGCAAGAATAACCTTCGGTGATAATGCCGACACTATGCAGATTTATTCTGCCGAACAGATGATAATAAAAGCAAAACAGCAAAAAGCACAATAAAAAATGAGCCGCATCGTTTTTTTTTGATGCGGCTCTTATATACTTATATATATTTCTGAGTAAATTCAAAAACCTTTTTCCAATAAAGCTCGGGATTTGTGTCAAGATTTACTGCGTGCTCGGAGTTCGGTACGCTTACCTTTTCTTTCTCAGCCGCACAGGCATTGTATAATCTATCCATCATAGGATAGGGGACAAACTTATCCTCCTCGCCGTGTATGAAAAGCGTGGGTGTTTTTGATTTTGTAACGGCTTCAATCGGTGAACAGTTCTTAAAATCCCACTTGCTGATTATTTTATTTGCCGTGTTTGCAGGATAGAGCACGACGGGGTGCAGGTTGAAAAGCTCCTTTACCTGAACGGTAAATTCGTCCCAACAGCTCGTGAATGCACAGTCTGAAACGGCACATTTTACATTGTCGGGTAAGTCCTCACCCGTTGTAAGCAGAGTTGTAGCAGCACCCATTGAAACACCTAAAAGCACGATTTTTGCCTGTGGGTTGTTTGTTACTATATAATTTATCCATTCCGCAACATCATAGCGGTCATAATATCCCATAGTACACATCTTCTGCTCGCTTTTTGCGTGTGCTCTCATATAGGGAAGTAAAACATTATAGCCCTTTTCATAGAAGCCTTTTGCATACGCTCCCATTCCCTTAGGGGAGTTATTGTAGCCGTGGCAGGCAATAAGCCATAAATCGGAAGGCTCCTTTTGCTTTATTTCGGCACAGGTAAGCGTTTCTCCTTTCAGATTTACAAGCTTTTTTATAACGGGACGCTGCATTATGAACCAATCATCGCAAATGCCGTCCTTTTGTGCGGCAAGATAGCTTTCTATATCATCAGGCAGAAATTCGGGACACTCGTTTACCGCTTTTCTTGAAAAAACGGCAATGCAAAGGGCGGCACCTATACCGTAGTAAGCGGTGGCTGTACCAACACCGACACCGATTAGAGCTTTTGAAGTTTTACTTAATTTCATACTTTTCACCTCATTATCATTATAGCGTATTTGTTAACTTTTTCAAGAGGATTGACTATATCAAGAATTATGTTTATAATAGTATTAATACAATAAAAGGAGCAGGAACATGAGAGAATCAATAAATCTTAATTTTGATTGGAAATATTCCGAAAGCTTTAATGAGGAAATGATAGCTGCCAATTTTGATGACAGCTCATTTGAAACGGTAAATATTCCTCATTGCAACAAGGAAATTCCCTATAACTATTTTGACGAAAAAATGTATCAGTTTGTCAGCTGCTACAGAAAAAGCTTCCGTCTGCCCAAGTCCGCATTTGAAAGCGGCAAGCATATATACATAAATTTTGAGGGTGCGGCAAACTATTCAAAGGTTTATGTAAACGGTAAATTTGCAGGGGAGCATAAGGGCGGCTACACTCCTTTTTCCTTTGATATAACCGAGCTTGTAAATAAGAAAACCAATGTTGTGACGGTAGTTCTTGATTCCACGGAAAGATCCGAAATCCCACCCTTCGGTTTTATTGTTGACTATCTCTGCTACGGCGGTATATACAGAGAGGTACATCTTGAAATAAGAGATGAAAAATACATTGAGGATGTTTTTGTAACAACTCCCAATTGTCTGAGAGCAGATAAGATAATCGAAACACAGATTTCCTTCAACGAAAGCGTAGAGGGGATGTGCACACTCGAGCTTATTGACGGTGAAAAGGTGATTGCCAAGAAGACTGCCGATATAAAGGGTAAGGTTATAAAAACCCGCTGGAAGGTTAAAAATGTTGAATTGTGGGATATTGATTCTCCCAAGCTTTATAAGCTCAGAGTATCCTTCGGCAATGATGCTTTTGTCCGCCGTTTCGGCTTCAGAGAGGCAAAATTTACCCGTACGGGCTTTATGCTTAACGGCAGAAAGTTAAAGCTTGTGGGACTTAACCGTCATCAGAGCTATCCTTATGTGGGTAACGCAATGCCCGCTTCCGCACAGAAGGCAGATGCCGAGCTTCTTAAATATAAGCTTGGCTGTAACATAGTAAGAACAGCTCATTATCCCGATTCCGTGCATTTCCTTGAGAGATGTGACGAAATAGGCTTGCTTGTGTTTACCGAAATGCCCAGCTGGCAGCACCTCGGTGAGGGTGAATGGAGAGAAAACTGCCTTGAAAACATAAGAAGAATGGTTATCCGTGACAGAAGCCATCCCAGCGTTGTTTTATGGGGTGTAAGAGTAAACGAGGGTAATGACTGCGATGAGTTCTATACCGAAACAAACGCTCTTGCGCGTTCTCTTGATCCGTCAAGACAGACAGGCGGTGTGCGTAATATGCCCAGAAGCCATCTGCTTGAGGATGTTTACACATATAACGATTTCTCCCACACGGGCGGCTTTATAAAGCTTCTTCCTCCCGCATTGGTAACAGGCTTCAAGGCACCTTACCTTGTAACCGAATATAACGGTCATGTTTATCCCACAAAGAGCTTTGACAGAGAGGAGCTTCGCCGTGAGGTTGCATTAAGACATCTTCGTGTGCAGAATCACTCTTTCGGAAATAAGCGTTTTACAGGTGCTATTGCCTGGTGTATGGCTGACTATAATACTCACAAGGATTTCGGCAGCGGTGACAGAATCTGTTATCACGGTGTTACCGATATGTTCCGTATTCCCAAGATTTCGGCTTCGGTTTATGCTTCTCAGCAGGAGGATATTCCCGTTCTTGAGCCCTCATCTTCAATGGATGTAGGTGAATATCCGGGTGCTATTATCGGTCAGATATATCTCTTCACAAACTGCGATTATGTAAAGATTTATAAAAACGGTGAATATAAGAGCACGGCATATCCCGATACTAAGAAATATGCAAATATTCCCAATCCCCCCGTTCTTCCTGCAGACTATATCGGTAATTCACTTGTAACGGAGGACGGACTTGACGAAAAGGCTGCTGCCGCACTTAAAAATGCACTTGTTGCGGCTGCCAAATACGGCTATATAATGCCGCCTCAGCACTATCTTGAAATCGCATATGCTTTCTTAAAGGGCAGAATGACAATTCCTCAGATAGTAAATCTTATAACAAAGTATTTTGCAAACTGGGGCGACGAGCAGGTAACCTACCGTTTTGACGGATATAAGGACGGACAGATGGTGAAGTCCGTTACCCGAACAGCCGTTATGTCAAAATCTCTTGTTGCAAAGGCAGATAGTACCGAGCTTATTGAAGACGAAACATATGATGTAACAAGAATTGAACTTCTTGCAGTTGACCAGAACGGCAACAGACTTGCATTTGCAAACGATACCGTTAAGGTCACGGTTGACGGACCTGCAAAGGTAATAGGTCCCGATAATTTCGCACTTATCGGTGGCGGCAGAGCCTTCTGGATAAAGACTGCAGGTGAAAGCGGAAAAATTACCGTAACTGTTGAATCCGAAGACCTCGGCAAGCAGGTAATTGAACTTACTGCTCTAAAGAAATAATATCTATTAAACAAAAAAACTTGAATGACTCCGAATGGTTCATTCAAGTTTTTTATTAATATATAGGAAATTGCTCGCGATTGTGAGCAATTTGCATATATCAAGAAACACCTTTCCCCCAAGAGTGGGGGCAGGGGGTTGATAAATCATAAGATTTTTTCTTATATAAGTTATGTAAAGAGAATTATCCTATAACCTCACCTTTTGAGTTGAATAAGGGTAATTTTTCAAGATATATTATATCTTCTCTGTTTTGTGCATCTCCCTCGGCAAGTATTGCCATTCTGCCGCAGATTTCACCGCCTGCTTTTTCCACAAGCTGTTCGAGAGCAAACAAGGATTCGCCGGTAGAAATAACATCGTCAAGGATAAGTATTTTCTTACCCCTCATAAGCTCGGCATCTGCCGTGTCAAGGTAGAGCTTCTGTTCCTTTGCGGTTGTTATCGAGTGTACATCAACCTCAAAAACACCTGTCATATAAAGCTTGGGATTTTTTCTGGCAACAAAATATTTTTTATCGCCGTGCTGTCTTGCCATTTCGTGAATGAGGGGGATGCCCTTTGCCTCGGCTGTTAAAAGATAATCGTATTCGGGAGCTTTTTTGAGAAGTGCATCGGCACACGCTACGGTAAGCTCGGCATCACCGAAAATAACGAAAGCACCTATCATAAGCTCGTCTGTTAATTTGCAAAGAGGAAGCTGTCTGTCACAGCCTGCGATGTTCATCGGATAATACATTTTGTCAAGTCCTTTCTCAGGTTATAAGTCAATTTTAGTACCCGAAAGGAAAAAAGTCAACAATTTATCCCGTAAAATCTTCTAAAAGGCTCTGAAGAAGAGAAATGTCCGTAACGCTTATGCCGTCCGTCAGCATTTTTCTGTCGGCTTCGGGAAGGGAAGCTACAGGAACAGAATATACAGCCTCGGGGGTGGAATTTCCGTCTATGAACAAGGCAAGAAAACCGTTATATTCCTTTAATGTGTATACTCTGCTTTCTTGTGTTTCATATATTTTATTTTCAGGTGTGTTCATAGTTGAAAAATTTTCACAATAAAAACTGCCGATAAGGACTAAAATAAGCAGCAGGGACAGTAAACAAAATGCCGGACGGCGGGGAAATAACAAAAAAATCACTTCTTTACAAAATTGTTACCAATATTTTTGGATAAATTTTTCAAAAAATACTAAACAAATTGAAAAATATGTGATACAATATGCTCTGTATACCGGTTTTATTGTATATATTTATAATAAAACCGCTACAAAAGCTTACAATAAACCTATAAGGATTGATACAATGAACGAGCAAAAGAAAGTTTTGTCAAAAAAGAAAGGCAAAAAGCGTAAGCAGATGAGCGCAGGGCTTACTGTTTTTCTTACGGTTTTTCTTATCTGCTTTATGATAGCTGTGGTTACGGGTGCCGGCATAGTGCTTACCGTTTTCAATGATTTAGGCTTCATAGGAGCAGGCAGTATTGAAGATGATGTTGCAGGTGTTGACTATATTGACCTTGATGAATACATAGCAAATCAAAGTCAGACAACAATAGTTTATGCCTATGATGAAAAGGGCAAGGAGGTTGAAATTGCCCGTCTGCACGGCTCAGAAAACCGAATGTGGGTAGACCTCAATGAGGTGTGCAAATATCTGAAGGATGCCTTTGTTGCGGTTGAGGATAAGCGTTTCTTTGACCATGACGGTGTTGACTGGATAAGATCAATAGGCGGTGTTATCAAGTCAGGCTTCTCAGAGGGCGGTTCAACCATAACACAGCAGCTTATAAAAAATCTTACGGGTGAAAATCAGGCAACCTTTGCAAGAAAGTATAAAGAAATTAAAAATGCATTGAAGCTTGAACAGCATTTTGACAAGGATGAGATTCTTGAAGCATATCTTAACACGATATATCTTGATATGGGCTGTTACGGTGTAAAAACAGGTGCCGAATATTATTTCGGTAAGGATGTTTCCGAGCTTACACTTATGGAAAGTGCTATTCTTGCATCTATCACTCAAAAGCCCAGAAAAAATAATCCTATGATCAATTATGACGAAAACAGAAACAGAGCAGTATATTGTCTTGACACAATGTTAAGCGAGGGTATGATTAGTCAGGAAGAATACGACGAAGCTATAGCAGAAGAGGTTGTTTTCAAGGGTGTACATTCAAATACTTCCGAAAAAGACGATGAAGCAGAGGTTTCCGCAACAACCACGGAATATCAGAGCTACTATGTTGACTATGTTATAGACTGCGTTATTGATGACCTTATGGCACAGTACGGCTACTCTGAAACAGAAGCCTGGACACAGGTTTTCTACGGCGGTCTCAGAATTTACACGGCTGTTGATATGGATGTGCAGGAGGAAATGGAGGATGTATACTATAACCGTATAACCTTCCCCGATTCCGATGATGATGAGAACCCCATACAGTCTGCAATGGTTATTCTTGACTATGAGGGCAGACTTGTGGGTATTATGGGACAGCTCGGTAAGAAAACAGGTAACCGTGTGCTTAATATTGCAGCAGACTCCTTCCGTCAGCCCGGTTCTTGTATTAAGCCTCTGAGCTGTTATGCTCCCGCTATTGAGCTTGATTATTATTACTGGTCATCATATCTGCCAAACTTTGGTATTTATCTTAAAAAGATGGGCTCAACCTGGCCTACCAACTATGGCGGAAATCCCGGTGATATTGAGGATCTCAGAACCTTGCAGCAGGCTCTGGCTCCCTCACTCAATACAATTCCCGCAAGAATTGTTGACACTCTGTCCCCCTCAAGATCATATTTCTTCCTGAGAGATGTTTTCAAGCTTTCAACTCTCACTCAGGCGGATGCCGACTATGCTCCTATGGCTATCGGTGCTATGACAAAGGGTGTTAAGGCACTTGATATGGCTGCGGCTTATGTTGTTTTCGGCAGTCAGGGTATGTATTATGAGCCCTGGTGCTATTATAAGGTTACCAATGCATCAGGCACAAAAACCATTCTTGAGACTGAAAGAGAGGGCGAGCAGGTGCTTTCTGCGGGAACAGCTGATGTTATGAATCATATGATGCAGACAGTTGTTACTTCTTCCGGCGGTACAGGCCGTTCATATTCCGTAAAGGGCTTTGATTCCTTTGCAAAATCAGGTACAACCTCTGATAACAAGGACAAATGGTTTATCGGCGGCACACCTTATTATGTATGTGCTGCATGGGTTGGCTTTGAGGATAATACCGAAATCAATACAAAGAAATACGGTCAGAATCCCGCAGGTAAGGTTTATAAAGAGGTTATGAACAGAATCCACGAGGACCTCGATAAGAAGAAATTTGAATATTCGGATGAGTCTGTAAGACGCTCCTACTGTACTGCAACAGGACTTCTTGCGAGCAGCTCTTGTAAAGATAAGGCAACAGGCTGGTATAAGATTGATAATCTTCCCACCCGTTGTAAGCAGTGCTCCGGCTCATAATTTTCAGCGGAGAAATAAGATATGGTAATTTTATCGGTTGACTACGGTGATGTCAGAACAGGTATTGCCGTTTGTGATAAAAGCGAGTTTTTAGCTTCTCCCGTATGTGTTATAACCGAACGCGATTCGGATAAGCTTTGTGCGAGAATATGCGAGATTATAGCACGGTATAAGGCAGAACAGATAGTTATGGGGCTTCCTAAGAATATGGACGGCTCCGAGGGCTTCAGAGCCGTTGCCTGCAGAGAATTTGCTCAAAAGCTTGAAAATGCAAGCTCTCTTGAGGTTGTTATGAGGGATGAACGCTTAACAACCGTGAGTGCTCACAACTTTCTTAATATGACCAATACGAGAGGTGCAAAAAGAAAGCAGACAGTTGATGCCGTTGCCGCAGTTATAATACTTGAGGACTATCTGGCATACAGAAAAAATAAAGCACAATAAAAATTGGGGCTGTAAAAAAACGAAAGTTTTTTTACAGCCACGGCTTTTTAGGGGGCAGGAAAAAATGCGCAGAATGAGTAAACCGAGCAAAAACAACACATTTGTGTTGTTTTTGGTTTCCCCGACAGCGTACAAAGGTACGCCGAGGGCGAGGTTTGCTTATAGCATAAAACTTGTTTTATGCG
>JAFXAK010000037.1 GCA_017517135.1 Clostridia bacterium | reverse complement strand
TACTGTTTCTCTGCTGAGTTCAGCATCACATACTGTACAGTAAACTACATTGTCATATGAACCGTCGTTTACACAATCAGCTTCTACTTCATTTTCTACAACTGTTTCGCCCTCTGTATGACCGAGTGCATCTACTACTGTCTGTGCAACGAGTACTTCGTTACATACTGAGCAGTGCTTACCCTCTGTAAGTCCTGTGTTTGTACAGTCAGGTGCTACTGCTGCGTCAGTTACTTCTTTGTGTCCGAGTGCGTCTACTGTTACTGTTTCTCTGCTGAGTTCTTCTTCACATACTGTACAGTAAACTACATTGTCATATGAACCGTCGTTTACACAATCTGCTTCTACTTCGTTTTCTACAACAACTGCGCCATCTGTATGACCGAGTGCATCTACTGTTACTGTTACTCTGTCAAGCTCAGCAAGACATACTGAGCATGATGTAACCTTGTCATAGGAACCGTCCTGCGTACAGGTTGCATCAGCAATTTTTTCTTCATAAGAAATCTTTGTGTGGCCTGTTGCAGTAATTTCTTCATAGGTTGTGTAATCACATCTTGAGCATGTTACATATGCTTTCCATCCACCTTCGGTACAGGTAGCATCCTTGCCGCTATGATTTATTTCATCGTGGCCAAGAGCTTCACCGTAAGCTTCACCACATAAATCACATACTGCTTTTTCGGTACAGGTAGCTGTGCCGCCCGTATGTGCACACTCTTCCGGCTGGAATTCGGTTGTGGTTTCATAATCTGTGGTTTCTTCGATAACTATTCCTGTTGTGGTTTCATCCGGCTTTGGTGCATTGGGGTTAGAGAACCACCACGGGAAAAGCAGATAAAGAATCCACATAAGAAATACTATGACTTTTGAGATTGCGCCCATTACATCCATATTTTTCTTGCCTCCGGCATTTTTTAGTTAATTTTATCTTATCATTATTAACAGTTATAGTCAACATTTTTTTGTTTTTTGTTGTATTAATAATTAAAGGAGCTGCAAAAAACAGCTCCCGAAAATTCAATTATTCACACACCTGAGAATACAGTTCCCGTCCCTTGTGAATTCAACTATCGTTATTGATGTATTTTCCAATGCAAAACGGAATATATGCGGATCAACTCCCAAGGCGGTGGGGATAAGATGCTCCAGCATTCCGTGATGAGAGAAAACTGCTACGCTTTGTCCGTAGGTGAAGCGGGTTTTCAGATAGTCTATCACCTTTTTAGCTCTGATATCATTGTCTTCCTTTGTTTTGCAAGAGAATGAATATTCCTTTGTGCCGTAAAGACTTTCACACATTTTTGTGTTGTCATAATAGCGGCTCAGATACTCTTTACTGCAGCCGAAATACCCCGGTGTACAGCCGCACTCAACAAGCTCGGGGCAGATTTCGAGCACAGGCTTGTCGGGCTTTGCCTTGCATACACCCGTTGCAGTCTTGAAGCTTCTCAGAAGTGAGCTTGTGATATATGCATCAATCGGTTTGTTTTTCAGCTTTTCACCCAATTCAATACATTGCTTTTCGCCCTCGGCGGTCAATTCACCGTCGCTGGGATCACGGTCGCCTATATCGTCATAGTCTGTCTGTGCGTGACGGATAAAAATAATTTCAAGAATATCTTTGTTTCTCATAATATCGCCTCCGTTTATTTAACAGTACAACAAAAGACGGATAATATCAAGATTTTTTTGTTGATAACTCAATTTCTATCTGCTAAAATTAAGAAAAAAGTAAATAGGAGGCTCAGCCTTATGGAAAAAATCAGAATTGGTATATTCGGTGCCGGACGCGGTATTGACATTGCAGAAAATCTTATGCTTCTCGGCTGTGAAATTGTGGCTCTTTGTGACTTTATTGAAGAGCGCAGAAATAAAGGTATTGAAGCACTTGGTGAAAATGTTAAAGGCTTTGATAATTTTGATGACTTTATTGAAGAGGATATGGATGCCGTTGTGCTTGCAAACTTCTTCAATGAGCATGCACCCTATGCGATAAAATGCTTCGAAAAGGGAATTCATGTTTTCAGCGAGTGTATCAGCAACGGTACTTTAGCAGAGGGTGTTGAGCTTGTAAGAGCATTTGAAAAGAGCAATTCAATTTATATGCTTGCCGAAAACTATCCGCAGATGATTTTCAACCGTGAGATAAAAAGAGTGTGTGACGGCAGAACGCTCGGCAAGATTCTTTATGCAGAGGGCGAATACAACCATCCTGTTTGCCCCGACAACACCGAATTCAACAAGGACTATATTTATTTCGTTGACCATTGGAGAAATTTCAATCCCCGTTCATACTATATAACCCACTCACTTGCTCCCATTATGTGGGCAACGGGTGCAACACCGAAAAGAGTGAGTGCACTCCCCGTTTATGCACCCTTGGAAGAAAAGGCAACCGCAAGACATGTGGGTGACAGAGCTGCTATTATAACAACGCTTAATGACGACGGCTCTGTTTTCAGAGTGACAGGCTGTGCGGGCTTCGGTGCACATCACAACTCTTACCGTGTTTGCGGCACCGAAGGACAGATTGAAAATCTGCGCGGTATGGACAACAAAATTATGCTCCGCTACAGTGAGTGGTCCGTTCCCGAGGGAAAGGAAACAGAAAATCTTTACACTCCCGAATGGAACGATAAGGACGAAGAGCTTATTGTCAACAGCGGACACGGCGGCGGTGACTTTATAATTGCGAGAATGTTCCTTGACTGTATCAGAGAACACAAACAGCCCGAGCATCCTTACGACATTTATTCCGCAGTAAATATGTCAAGCGTTGCAATACTCTCTCACCGTTCAATCCTGAACGGCGGTATTCCTTACGATATCCCCGATATGACAAGAGAGGAAGACAGACTAAAGTATGAAAATGACAGACATACACCATATTTTATTTTCGGTGATAATGTACCCGATTTGCCCTACGGCACAAACGGTAAAAAGCCCGACCTCCCCTGCTGCTCCAACCCCGACTACAAGCCGACCGAGGAACAGATAAAAGCATATATTGAATCACTTAAATAAAAAAACGGCTTTATCTGCAGTACATTCAAAAAACGGTTTTTATATAAAAATGGTGCAACCTCTAAAAAGGAGCTGCACCATTTCTGCTTTTAAACTGTTTTTTCTTCTGCAATCTTTATTAATTCTCTCTCGGATTCAATATCCGTTGAATACGGATAGGTTCTTGCAATATTTTCAAACTCGTTTTTTATCTTTTCTGCCTTTGCGGTATCCTTTTCAAAAAGTAACGCAAGAGCATATTGCACACGCAGCACAGACGGAAACCGTTTCATTGCTTTCATAAATTTCTTTTGCTCTTTGGTCATCATATCTGCAATTACATCACTGCGGTTTTCTTTAATCAATTCAACATAAATTCTGTCGCATATCATAAGATTGCGGTGCAAGCCAACAATTCCGCTGTCAATTTCAAGCAGGTGTGCCATAAGTGCATCTGCTTCCTCAAACTTTCCCTCATCCATAAGTCTGTTACATGTAAACACACAACGGGTTGCAACCATACTGTTTTTCATAGCTTCATCAGTCGGTACTGCAAACCACTCAGAAGGCATATCCTTGATACGAACCCCCTTTGAACCTTGCTCAGCAACCTTAAGCTGAACCCAAAAGGCTTCAACCGCTTCTTTATTTTTCGATAATGCAAAGGCGTTGTAGCCGTCATTGTCAACTGTTCCCATACGCATCGGTATGCCGTTCATTATAGCGATCATAAATCCTGCTACAGCAAATATAAGAAGAAGCGGTGAAAGGAACGGAATATCTGAACAAAGCAGATGACCTGCCAAGAACAAAACACCGAGAATGATATTGATAAATGAACCTCCGAGGTTATATAACACAAGCGGCATTTTGCCGTCCTTAATATCGGGCGGAGACATAAGACATTGACCGCCTGTTCCAACCATAGTAAGACGCTTCAATTTGAGTTTTCCGTTTTCTTTCAACCACATAAAAGAGGCTATACGGAAAGAACAGAACTCATATCCCGTCAGCAGACCAAACACAAGATGTCCTGCTTCATGAACGATCAGATGAAAAAACAACGCAGCATACATACCGAGTAGCAGTCCTGCAAAAGAGATAAGTTTTTGGTGCGACGGTGTTTCTGCTGTGAACTTATCAAGATAAGAAGCTATAACGATACCGCAAATTACACCTACAAGCATCATAAATGCAAAGCCTATGTACTGTTGCCAGACTATTTTTTTCTTTTTCTTTCCTTGGTTCATTTCTATCTCCTTAGGGTTTTCTATTATACTTTATCGTTATACTGATAAACCCTTACATAGTCAACAATAAACTCTGTTTCGTCTGCCGCGGTGTTTGCTCTTTCGGAGGGAACACCGTTTTCGCCACGCATTTCAACGGAGAGAATGAGATATTCTTCATTCTGACTTACACCGCCGAAGTCTGTACGGAAGGTTTCAACACCGTTGATATAGAAAATATATTCGTTTTCGTTCCACTCAAGACCGTAGGTGTTGTATTCCTCATAAGGATTATTACCTGTGTAGAATGCCTTTGCACCGAGCTTCTGATGAGCATCCCCGTAGCCGTCAAAATGAAGATTTGAGGTTACGCAGTTTTCAAAGGTATCTCCGTAGCAGTCACTTTCAAAGATGTCTATTTCCGTGCCGTCCTGACCTGAGCCGTCTGCAACATAAACACCGTCATTCATAAGCCAGAAGGCACTCCAGATGTCTGCTCCTTCAGGAAGAATACAGCGGCATTCAAAATATCCGTATTTCTGACTGAAGCCGTTGGGAGAATCCGAATCGGTATCGATACCGGCAGAGTACCAGCCTGCACCCTTGCCGCCAAAACCGTCCTCAAGATATGTTACGGGAATAACAAGATTTCCGTCTTCGGTATATGCAAGATACTGATTCCAGTAGCTGCCCTTTCTGGCTTCACTTGTGTTGCCGTACTGATAATGTCCCGACCACACGCTGCGGTCAAGCTCTCCCTCAAATTCATCGCTGAAGGTAAGAGTAAATTTATCGAGGTCAACCTTCTGTCCCATAGCGAACCAGGGTACATTAAGAAATGAGCAGATACAAAGAATAATTGATGTAAAAAAGGATGTAACTTTAGTTATAACAGAACACATAATAAGCCTCCCTGATTTTAATACATTTAAAGCATAACAGATTTCTGTCCGGCATACAACTGATAATTTATGCGCGTCTGAACAGCTCGTTTATCTTTCTGAAATACTGCCAATCCATCTGATTTATTGTTTCGGCAGTTGTTCTGTATCGCCAGTTTTTCTCGGGCACTCCGGGGATGTTCATTCTCGCATCCGAGCCGAAGCCGCACATATCCTGAAATGCAATAATTGCCGTATCGGACGAAGAACGCCATACAGCCTCTATAACCTTGCGGCAGCTCTTTGAATAATATCCGCCGTCTCCCCAGTTATCTCCCTCAAAGCCTACATAGTCGAGAGCAAAGCGGCGTTCTCTCTCGCTTGCTTCCCACAACCAGCCGAGAATAGTGTTGTTATCGTGAGTACCCACATAGTTTACTGAATTTTTCTGTGCATTATGGGGCATATGAGAGGAATCTCCGTCGGGATCAAAGCCGAACTGAACAACCTTCATTCCGGGGAAATTGGTGTCTGCAAGAAGCTGAACAACATCCTCACCGAAAACACCGAGGTCTTCCGCGATAATGGGAGCATCGGGGAACTTTCTGAATACCTTTCTGAAAAGCTTCATACCGGGGCCGGGCTTCCATTCGCCCTTTTTTGCGGTATCGGAAGAAGCAGGAATTTCCCAGTAGCTTGCAAAGGCTCTGAAATGGTCTATTCTCACAACATCATAAACATTCAGCGCATTGCCGATTCTTGAAAGCCACCATTTGTAGCCGTCCTTCTCCATATAGTCCCAATCGTATATGGGATTGCCCCAGAGCTGTCCGTCCTCGCTGAAATAGTCGGGCGGTACCCCTGCAACCTTTTCGGGCTTCAATTTCTTATCGTCTATAAGGAACATAGGTAAGTTTGCCCACACATCAACGCTGTCCATAGCAACATATATGGGCATATCGCCTATTATCTTTATTCCCTTGGAGTTAGCGTAAGCCTTTACCTCATTCCACTGTGTGAAGAATACATACTGACAGAATTTCCAGAACGCAGAACGCTCCTCAAAATCGTGCTTGTGAAGCCTCTTGAAAAGGTCATAACGGGCAAATTCCTCATCCCATTCCCACCAGGGGGTGAAGCCGTTGGCTTCCTTTATCGCCATAAAGCGGGAAAAATCCGTAAGCCATTTGTTTTCGGCTTCAAATTCCTTTATCTTCTGTGCAAGGGACGCGTCAATTCTTGCAAACGCAGTTTTGAGAAGCGAAAGTCTTGTCTTTTTCGCAAAATCGAAATCGGCTGTATAGGGTGAGCCGTCATATACATTCGTTTTTGCCTCATCCTCTGTACAGAGTCCCATTTTAACAAGTCCCATGGGATCAATGAAAAGAATATTTCCTGCAAAAGCCGATGCAGAGCAATACGGAGAATTTGCCTCATCAACAGGATTAAAGGGCAGCACCTGCCAGTATGAAAATTTCATCTCGGCAAGCTTATCTGCAAAATCAAAGCAGTTTTTATCGAACACACCTATACCGTACTGTGACGGAACAGAGCTTATGTGCATAATAACACCTGCACCTCGTTTATTGAACATAAAAAACACCTCTGAATTTAAAATATTATTATAACACCGCGCCGTTTTCAATCAGCTTTTTCTGCAAACTCTTTATATCAACGCCATGAGCATTTGTCTGTGAAGCGAAAGCAATAGCCACAGCTGTGCCTGCCGCTTCACCGAGACAGCAACAGATAGGCATTATTCTGACGGAGGCTTGTGCTTCATGCGTTGCAGAAATACAGCGACCTGCAACAAGCAGATTTTCAAACTCCTTGGGTAAAAGAGAACGGTACGGAATGGTGTAGTATTCACCGTCCTCAAAATATCTGTGGCTCGTGCCTGTGCCGGAGGGGTTATGTATATCTATATCGTAGTTACCGAGTGCAACCGAATCTTCGAATCGTGTACAGTTTATAATTTCATCAGCAGTAAGAATATGAACTCCTTTGAGCTTACGGCTTTCTCGGATACCAATATTAACAGCTATTGATATAAGCGCACTCTCATCAAAAGCTTTTGAATTTTCTCTCAAGAAGCTTACAAGCTCGTGTACCTGACGGCGGGCAATAACCTCAGCACGGCTTACATCAAAAGGATTTGTGGGATCAAGTTTAACAACTCTGGTGGAATTGAAATGTAAAACATCTTCACCGACACCAAAAAAAACAAGGATATTTTCTCTCGGATTCAAAATTTCTCCTTTGGCTTGTTTCTCTTTGTAAAGCTTCTGCAAATACGGTCTTTCATCGGTGAACACATTAAGGTCAACACCGCTCATTCTGAAGCATGTGGTCATAGGCTGACAAAGCCCATCACAGTCTCTGCCGAGTTGGAAATCACATCCTGCAAGATAAAATAAATCACCGTCTCCCGTTGCATCAATAAAAAAATCCGACTGTACCGTTATATGCTGACTTTTTGCGATTATATCTACTTCGATTATCTGCTTACCCTCAGTTTTTACATCATAAACAACACTGTGAAAAAGCACATCTACACCGCTTTCGGTTGTCATGTCATCAAGAACTATTTTAAAATATTCCGAATTAAACTCATGATCCTTGCAATCGGAAACATATTTGTCGTGCCTTTGCTTCATTTCCTTGAAAATTCCCTGAGAAAGATACTTTTTGTTATTCGGATTTTCACTATCGGGAATCTTTGTCCAATAAGGCATAAAAGGATAAACGAGACAATTTGAAATTGCTCCGCCAAGACAACCTGATTTTTCAACAAGCAAAACCTTAAGTCCCTCACGAGCCGCACTTACTGCAGACGCAACTCCCGAAAGACCTCCGCCCACAACAACAAGATTGTATTTCATAACCGATTTCTCCATGATAATATTTTAAACTGTCTGTTGCTCCTTGTAAAATCTGCGTACATTTATAAATGCGCAGATTATGCAGTAGAAGCAGTATATTGAATATATAAGATATGTTGTCTGTCGGTAATCAACTATTACCATCTGTACACTCAGCAGGGTACTCAGCACCGCCTGAACAAGCCAGAGATAGGTGTATTCGATGTAGGCAAGCAGTGTAAGCACGGGAACTATAAAGCCGAGGAGAAATGAACCGCTGTCCAACACGGCATATTCATAATCGAGATGTATAAAGACAAGTGAAAGCACTGCCCACAAAATAAGAAAGCCCGAAAAAGAAAGTATACGCATTTTTCTTGACATACTCTTGAAAACAACCGTACTTTTATATGCATTCTTCCGCCAGTTGAAAAAAGTCATAAGCTGCATAGGAAAACTGAACAGCACAGCAGAGGCTGCAGACGCATAAACACCCATATAAATATAGGCTCCAGTGTATATAAGAGAATTTACAGCACCCGCCAAAGCTCCGAAACGGTTTGCTTCGGACTGAAAAGCCATAACAAACAGAGATATAAACAAAGGCACCATCAAAAGGAAATGCTGTTTGCACAAAATTCCCGCAACGAGTATTGCTATTCCCGTAACGGCTATAATTATAATTTTTTTCTTATCCTTCATTTTCCTTATCTCCGTATTAACAATAAGGCTATTATAATACTGTACAGATACATTATCAATATATTTTTATATAAAAATCGGGACCGTATCAATGATACAATCCCCTTTTTTACCGCAATGTTCAGTTCTCTACTATGACGAAAACATCAATGCTACCGAAAACGCAAATCTCTTCTTCTCTTACTGTAGCCGTGAATTTAAATCTGTCAGAAAAGTAATTGCTATGACTGCTACGGATAATACAACGGTTACGATATTCAGTCTTTTTGCCGTATCCTCATTTTTGTATTTTTTTCTGACTGCCCGAATAAGCAATAACGAAAGGAAAAAGCAAGCAGGCACGCCATAAACACCGTAAATCAGAAAAACACCAAAAAAAGCAAAAAAGTCAAATAAAATTCCCGGAAACAGAAACGGCAGAAGAACAACAATATATTCAACGAGCGCTATTCCTGCCCAGACAGCCGTGATACCGCATACTGTGTTTTTTACCTTAACAAGCATATTTTTTTTCATTTCTGCCGCCTCCTATGTTTATTTTACATACTCAACCGAAACAATGCTTTCCCCGTCCTGATTTCTTTCTGAATAAAGATTTCCCTTTATAAGATTACCGCCCTTGAAGGTAAGCTCAATATACCTTGAGTCATATTTATCTAAATAATGCTTCATTTCGGGATTTACCACACCGTAAAAATAAATGCGGTAATAGCTTACTGCTTCTCCGTTTTCAATATATAAACGCTTGGCATATATCTGCCCGTGAAGCTGAGTAAAAATGTTTATTACATCGGCTTCATCTGCACCCTTTTGCAATGCTCTGAAGCTTTCTGTCATTGCTTCAATATCGTGATTGAATTCTATTTCCGAGTAACCGAAGGAATTATAATCATCTGCGTCATACATTCTGTTGTTGAGATTTCCTATACCCACGCCCGTTACCGTGCCGTTTTCGGATTTAACACCAACAAAGCCTTCTCCCGGTATGTATACATCGGGCAGGAACCATATTGTGTAGCCGTCAAGAAAATCAAATTCTTTTACATTCGCATCAAACTGCTTTTTTGCAACCCAATCAAGAGAGGCTCTGTAGTCCTCCAGATTCTGATAGCCGTAAGAATAAAGCACCTCGTTGGCACTCTCTTCACTCATTCCCGGATACAGCTTTGAAAATATTTCCTCGGGCATTTCGGAAATATAAAGTGTGTACGGAGAAAACCACACGGGATAATCATCGGCATACTGCTGTCCCACAGGCTGTAAAATACAGCTCACAACGGCAATTGAGAGATACACTGAACAGAAAAGTGCTGCTTTTTTCTTCGGATTTTTCACAGCCTTTGCCTTGCCCTTTTTTAACAGGAAAGACATAACAACAGCATATATTGCAGGAATCAGCAGAGAGCCAAACCATAAAACACCGATTAAAAAGCCTTCATATGCATTAGCAATCAGATTTCCGAGCAAAAATGGAGTGTAGTTATCAACAAGATAAATAAAATTATATGTCATGGCATATGCCGCCATCTGAGGATAGAAGCTGACTAAAACGCAGACTGCAACAAGTATGTTCGCAAAGCCTATAGCAAAAAGCATCTTGCGGTATTTTTTTATCCTTGCAAAAACAATCATTGCAAGCACAACAAAAATCATTCCAAGACTTACTGCAGTACCGAAAACATCAGGATCTCTGTTAAAGTCTGCCGATGTTACCCATGTATCAAGCGGCCAGCACAGATAATTCATAAAAGCAATTATTATAAAGGCAAACACTCCGAAAATATCTCTTTCGGCATAAAGCTCTTCAAATTCATTGAAAATATGCTTTTTCATTTCCTCACCTTCTCCGAATTCCTCTATAGCCTTTTCAATGCTTTGCTCTCGGGTATAGCCTATTTCCTCATAAAATGCGGTTTTTTCAAAAATATGGTCTTCAAGCTCATATCTGAGCATTTGTTTTCTTTCTTTAGGAAGATTTTTCGGTATAAATGAATCAACAAACTGAGAAATTCTGTCCATATAATCACCTCCGCATAAAGCTTACTTGCGGGTTTTATACTAATGCTGCAACAGGATTTACATCTATCACCTTTCTTACAGCCATAGTATAAGCTTCCCACTCTTTTCTTGCCTCGTTAAGTGCCTTTATACCTTTTTTTGTGATTTTATAATATTTTCTCTTTCTTGACTCCACCTCAACGGTATAGGATTTCACATAGCCGTTGCTTTCAAAATTGTGAAGAATAGGATAGAGTGTGCCCTCCTTGAAAGAAAAAACATCCTCGCTTTTCTGTGCAATTCTTTTGATTATCATATATCCGTACAAATCCTCTTTTTCGAGAACGGATAAAACCAGCATTGCACTGCTGCCCTTTGTGAGTTCTTTTTTAATATCCATAAGTATTCCTCCTATGCATAGAGTTTCGATACATAGAGTATCTATGTATATAATACACAAGGGTAATATATTTGTCAAGAGCTTTTTTTGCAGAGAATTTGCGTCTTCGTCAGGCAGGGAACGCAGACCTTTCATTTCATCTGAAAAGCATATTTTTTATATAACCTTTGTTTTATTGAAATAATATTTTTTATGTGATATACTTTTTTCAAAGGGGTGTTTTTACGTTTGCGAAAATTTATGATACCGAAATAAAAATTGATTATAATCAGCCGGACGGATTCAACCGTTACATTAACGATATTATGTTGGAATACAAGCAGAGTATTGAAGAGGGGCTTGATATTGAACGGCACAAGGCTCTTTTTGAGGCGGTTGCCGCGATGGAAAACGGACCTGAGAAAACGAGTATGAGTGACATTATTTTTGAAACGGTTATCTCCTCTTCTCTCAGAGCCGATTATGAATATGACGAGCCGAATGACCTCAATAAAATCAGACAGCTTCTCAAAAAATATGAATTTACGGCTAAGATGCCCGACAAAGAAACACTCAGGAAAAAGCTTCTCGGTGCGTGGACGGGCAGAGCCTGCGGCTGTTTGCTCGGAAAACCTGTTGAATGTATCAGAAGTGACGAGCTTATTCCTCTTCTCAAAGAGACGGGAAATTATCCGATGGACCGCTACATATTAAGCACAGACATCACAGACGAGGTCTGTTCACATTATAAATTCTATCTTAAAAACAAAGCCTATGCCGACACGGTTGACGGTATGCCTGTTGATGATGACACAAACTATGTTGTTCTCAATCAGCTGATTGTTGAAAACTCAGGCAGAAATTTCACCTCCGAGAATGTTGCAAATGCATGGCTTCAGTATCAGCCGATTCACGCATATTTCACAGCTGAGAGAATTGCATACATAAATTTCATCAACTGTATTCAGCCGCCTGCTTCTGCTATGTATAAAAATGTCTGCCGTGAGTGGATAGGCGCTCAGATAAGAGGCGACTACTACGGCTATATAAATCCCGGTGCACCCGAAAAGGCTGCCGAAATGGCATATAACGATGCGAGAGTGTCACATATCAAAAACGGTATTTACGGTGAAATGCTTGTATCTGCAATGCTTGCCTGTGCCGCAGTAACAGACAGTATTGAGGATATTATACTTGGCGGTCTTGCTCAGATTCCCGCAACCTCAAGACTTTTCGAGGCTGTTATGAAAATTTTTGACGGCTACAAAAACGGTGTCACCCTCGACGAATGTTTTTCTTTTATACATTCCGAATATGACGAGCATACAGACCACGGCTGGTGCCACACAATTTCAAATGCAATGATAGTTGCTGCCGCCCTGCTTTACGGCGAGGGCGATTTCGGCAAGTCAATATGCATTGCAGTCGGTATGGCGTTTGACACAGACTGTAACGGTGCAACGGTAGGCTCAATTCTCGGTATGCGAGGAGGAATTGACAGCATAGACGAATACTGGCAAAAGCCCGTAAACGGAAAAATCCACACCTCAATTTTAGGCGTGGGTACGGTTGATATCGAAAAGGCTGTAGAGAAAACACTTGAACACATAGATTTTTAATTAAAAAAACCGCTTCATATTACAGCACAAGAGCTGAATGAAGCGGTTTACTTTTTATTTAATTAAACAATTCCCATACAGATTTCAACAAGCAATGCAACCACAACAACGAGTGCCGAGATAATAAAGCCGTGAAGCATAGGTCTTATACCTGATTTTTTCAGATTTGAAAATGATGTATTAAGTCCTATTGCCGCAAGTGCGCTGACCATAAGGAATTTGCTGACAGTCTTTGTGCCCGACACAACCTCTGTGGGAATAGAAAAGATACTTGCAATTACAGACATCGCAACGAAGCCGAGAATAAACCAGGGGAAAATCTTTTTTATGCTGAAATTTGCTTTAAGCTCGTCGCTGCTGCCGGAGTTCATAGCAGCCTCTTTCTTTTTAAGGCGAAGCTGAATGAATGCAAAGGTGATAACCGTGGGAATAATCGAGAGTGTGCGGGTAAGCTTTACCATTGTTGCAAAGTCACCTGCCGCTTCAGAGAAAGCATAGCCCGTTGCAACAACGGAGGATGTGTCATTGACAGCCGTACCTGCCCATATACCGAAGGCTTCATCACTCATACCTATTGCCCTGCCCATAATGGGGAAGAGAATAATCATTGCCATATCAAAAAGAAATGTTGCACTCATAGCATAAGCTACATCATCGTCATCTGCATCAATCGTGGGGGCAATAGCCGCTATTGCCGAGCCGCCGCAGATACCCGTACCTGCCGAGATGAGATTTGAAAGCTTCCAGTTAAGCTTCAATGCTTTGCCGATAAAATATCCGCCGCCAAAGCAGGTAAGCAGAGTAAATATCATAACGGTGAGTGACATCTTTCCGACATTGAGAACCGTTGTTATATTAAGTGACAGTCCTAAAAGTATAATCGCAAATTTAAGAATTTTCTTTGATGTGAATTTGATTCCCGAAGAAAAAACAGCAGTTGAACGCAAAAATTTGTTGAGAAGCATACCGATAAACATTGCAATAACAGCAGAACCTATCAGATGTATCGGTAACAGACTTTCTATAAACATAGCGAGTGCCGCTATTATCATAGACAAAATAATTCCGGGGAAATATCCAAATATCTTCTTCATAAATAAAGCTCCTATAAATCAATGGTTATAAAATCAGAAATTATAATCCGGTCTGACAACCTTACCCGTCTTTGAGGCTTCAACGATTGAAAGGCAGACCTCAACTGTCTTTGCGCCCTCTCTTGCGTCTGTCAGAACAGGCTTGTTGTTGAGTATTGCATCTGCAAAAACCTCAAATTCCTTTACTGCATTGTGATTATTGACCTCAACGGGAAGTATCTCGGCTTCCTTTGTAACCTGTTCCTCGTCAACGGTAAAGAGCGTCATTGTAGGGGAGGTATTATCACAGATAAGTGTTCCCTTTGTGCCGTAAATTACCGTTCTCATTGTGTAATCCCTCTTACAGCCCGTGGAAACGAATACCTTACCTGCAAGATTTTCATTGAATTTCATAATTGCTATAGTTGCATCGTCATAGCTTACCTGCGGAAGAAGTCTGTGTGTGCCGTAGGCAAACACCTCCTCGGGATCACCCGCAAGCCAGCGAAGAAGGTCAACAGCGTGACAGCCGCCGCCTATAACTCCGTGACGCAAAGGATCTGAACGCCAGTTATCGACCAGCTTCATATAATCGTGTGCATATTCCGATTCAACAAAATACAATTCGCCGAGTGTACCGCTGTCAATAATTTCCTTTGCTTTCTCGAATGCGGGGGTGAATCGGCAGATTTGACCGACCATAAATTTACAGCCCGATTCCTCGGAAACCTTGATAATTTCCTCCAATTCCTCTCTTTTAAGCGCAAGAGGCTTTTCACACAGCACATGCTTACCCGAACGAAGCAAATCACAGGAAATTTTCACATGAAGCTGATCGGGAACGGCAACGGTAACAACATCAATGTTTTTATTATTGACTATATTCATATAATCGGTAGTCCGCTTTTCCTCGGGGATAGAATATCTCTCCCCTGCAAAACGCAGATTTTCTTCATTGCTGTCACATATCATAACAATCTCTGCATCCTTACAGTTCAATGCACCCTCAACATGACACATACCGAATTTCATACCGATATTCGCAACAAGTAATTTCTTTTCCATAAAAAATTCTCCTTTTTCATAACTTCAAGTATTTTATAACAAAGAAAGATAAAAGTCAAATAAAGCGGATTGAAAAAACAGACTTACCGGTATTTTCTTCCGATAAGTCTGTTAATAATTTTTCATCAGATAATTCTCAGCTTTTTAACAATCTGCTCGCCGTCGAAAATGATATACATATGACTTGATGTATCATACTGCACCTCTATTTTGTGTCCGTCAAGCACGGCTGTGAGTGCGTGGGGTGTTTCAACAAGGGCTTCGTATTCATCATACACTCTGCCGTTTACAACAAGCTCGTTTGTTCTCTTTACTCTGCGGTATTCTATACGGTAACCGAGATGCTGTGCTTCAAGCAGAATTCTTGATTTTACATCCGTATCCGCCATTCTCAGCATAGCAGAGTTTTCATTGCTTACTGCAGGGTACATATCTGCGGCAATTGCATTTTCTCCCGGTGCCTCTTCAGGCTCGGGCGGCAGCTTCTGCAGCTTATAATATGCATTGACAGCACTTGCGAGGGAAATAATAACCCACGCATGGAGAAGTATGTCAAGAAGCATATCAATATTTATTCCGTACATAAAAAGCATAAACGCTGTGTCGAGTGCAAAGAAGGTAAGAGAAAAAATGAGCCAGCCCACCTTTTTCTTTCTTGCAAAAATCCAGCAAAGCAGATAAGCCAATAAAATTACTGCGGCAATACTCAGAGTTATTACAAGAAGGGATGTATCTGCAAATTCCATATCGGGTACATCCGCATAATATTCCGGAGCATACATACCGCAATAGAACATACCGTAGTCAGCAAGAAAATACGGCAGCAAAGCGGAAAAAAGAAAATATGTATCGCTGTTTGCAACAAGCAGAATAACATTGACAAGAGTAAGCCCCACAACCAACAGCAGACTTGTGACACCGCTGTTATATCTTCTTTCAAGGATATCGCGTTTACTTAAATTTCCCGTATTAAAAATTTTTCCCATAAATTTCACTCCTTTTGAGTTAATTATAAACCTTTTATTTTCTCCTGTCAACAAAAAGAGGTTGCAAAAAACTTTCGTTTTTACAACCCCTTTGTAAACTTACTTTATTTCATATCTTTTACAGAAATCCAACACAACTTTTTTGAAATGCTCGTGCTTGAAATTGTTTTTTACATCGCTTATATCAACATACATCCCCTGTAAAAGATTCTGAATTATTGCTTCTGCCAAAAAGGCTTCGAAAATGTAGTCATCCGTGAAAATCGGCTCGATATCGGTGTTCATTTCGGTGTTTATGCCCTTTATCGCAGAACGGTAAATGATATTTTCCTTTCCGAGATATTCACCCATATTTTTAATACAGTCAAGTCCTTTCTTCATATCGGCAACACTTATTTTTCCCTTATATTCAAGCTGCCTTTCACCGCCCGAGAGAATATAATCAACCGAGGTTTCAAGCACCCTTGCAAGGTCGGGCAAAAGCAGGGTATCGGGAAGTGTTTCTCCCCTTTCCCATTTACTTACTGCCTGAAAGGACACACCGAGCCTTTCCCCTAATTCGCTTTGTGTAAGCCCCTTTGCCTTTCTCAATAAGCAAATCTGCTCGGCTACCTTATCAATTTTCATTTGCTACACCTCTTTTTGTTTTCTGATAACAGTATAGCAAGAGGAAAAGATAAAGTAAATAAGCTGTCAGATGAGTTTTGTTTTCGGATTTTCAACTATGCTCTTGTGAATACATAATAATTTGTATCAAAACCGCCGTATCGGTAGTCACCGCTTTTCCATTCGATTATAAGATAGTCCGTACCGCCAACTGTTCTTATTTCATATTCACAGGCAGACCAATTCCATTTACGGAGAAGATAATTTTTTGTCCATACTACGGTGTCGCTACCCTCAAAAACCGCATCTGCATAGACACAGCTTGCATTACCTTGGGGGAAGAATTCAAGCTCCTTGAAATACAAATCCTCAAGCAGCTCCCTTTCCTGCGGAAATTCGGATTTACTGCACAGAAAAGAATGAGCAGTCCATTTGCCGATCACCCTTTCATCATTCACAAAGGGCTTGTTGATATCGTCCTTTCTTGCAATGCTCTCGGCTGAATAACAGTTGCTGTCTGTCTTTTTCAGGGACAGGTATACAGGCTTTCCGCCGCGGCTTACCTCATCCTCTCTGAGAGTGATGAGCATATATGTCCCGTCTGCTTTTTCCTCGAGCTCATATTCGCTGTAGGTATTGCCCGACAGATACGAATTGCTGATAAAATACCCCTTTGTCCAGCTGTAGCCCCAGTATTCCTCTCCGTCGGGGAGAAAATACAGATATTTTACGGTTTCACCGTAAAAATTAGTGTTATCACAAAAAATGTTCTGCTGATAGTCTTCTCTGACTGCAAAAACACCCCTGACCTCCCATTTGCCTATAACTCTTTCGTCATTCACAAAGGGGATGTCCTTTTTCGGCTGTGCGGTTTCGTCACCCAATTTCACAACCTTACATATTATCTCATTTTCGTTTATTTCATACTGCGATATTCTCTGATAATCTGCCGCCTTGATTTCGGCTTCGGCAACCGTACACAAATCAAGAGCATTGTTTCGGGAACTGCGTTTGATAATTGCCGTGTCATTTAAGAATGTAATATCTAATTTTGTCATCATAAGTTTTGCCTCCCTGAGATTTTTCAGTACTTCAAGAAATTGTCTTTCCTTATGAGAAAAAATCTCCTCAATTTCTTTTTCAGACTTTTTCCCTGAAAAGATTTCTCTGATTTCCTGCAAGGAGAAGCCTGCCTTTTTAAGGGCATCGATTTTATAAAACACAAGAAGCTGCTCAGAGGAATAGTATCTGTAGCCCGAAAATTTGTCTGTGTACTCAGGCTCAAGAAGCTTCTCTCTGTCATAATGGCGCAGAACGGAAATCCTTGTCCCGCACATTTTCGCAAACTCTCCTATTTTCATAAAACAGCTCTCCTTCATATAATCTAAGGTACCTTACAATGATAGTATAAACCTTAAGTTAAGGTGAGAGTCAATAGCTTTTTTAAGAAAAAAGCCTGTATCTGAACCGCATATGGCTCAGATACAGGTAAATTGCCAAAATTTATTCTTTTTCTGTTTTATTTTTCAAAGAATATTGCACCGCTCTGGGCGAAAATCAGGGGCGGCAGCTTCATACCCTTCTGCTCGGGGATTCTTGATGCAATAGCGTAATCGTGGATTTTGCTGTATATAAAGCCCGGCTCGAAAACAACATGTGCACACAAGAAGCCCTCGTTTTCAATCTCAAGTGTGACGGAATAGTCCTGTGTTTTTCTTGCGGTATAAGAAAACCTCTCGCCCTTATTGTCAAAAACTATAAGCTTATGATTTTTACGAAGCTTTTTAACATTAATTGTAGCAGTTGTTTTGTCGGTAAGCTTTACTGTGTCACCCAGTACTGCCTCTCCGCTTACAATGTCAATAAAGGTTGTGCCCACACCGAATGTGATAGTTGTGCGACCTTTGACAATAGCATCAAGTATATCCTCAGGGGAATTTGATTTTGCATACACATATGTAGCAGGCCATGCAAGCATATTTGTTATAACATAATCTCTGTGATAGTCACTTCCACCGACGATGGGAAGCTTATGACCGTTTCTTAACTGCTCGTGCCACCATTCGGTACATTCAAGGTTATCAAAATGGGTAGGCGCATTCCAAACCTCAAGAACATCAACATCTGCCGCATTCTTTTCCCATCTCCACGGGCACTGCTTGCAATGCGGATGATTCATACATATAACTGCACCGCGTTCTTTAGCCTTGTTCTTTACACGCAAAAAGTCCTCATAGGTTTCGCAGGTTTCGTAGTCCTCTTGGTCTATAACATCCTTAACGCCCCACATATTACAATGTCCGCCGTGTTTGGTAAGCTCTGCACCGTAAATGAGCGTTAAGCCCGCAACCTCGGGCAATTCCTTGCAGTTTACATTATGGTCTGTGATAATAAGGAAATCAAGCTTATTCTTTTTTGCCTTTTCAATAAGCTGTTCAAGAGTCAGTCCTCCGTCAGAAGCCACAGTATGACTATGCGGAACTCCTACATACCATTTATACCCGTTACTGCTCATATATTTTCCCCTTTTGTGTGCTAAAACACCATATTTTTTTACAATAAATTAATTATACTATAAATATTTCACAAAATCAAGAGTCTGTAATTGTAGAAAACGATGCCGTACGCTAAGCAACTTAAGATTTTTCGTTGCATTTTTGTCTTCGGTTGGTAGGGAACGATGCCCACATCGTTCCGTATTAAGCAAAGTCTAACTTTTTTTGCAGGCTTTTCGAGCTACATCTGACCAAAAAACTGTGTGTAAATAAAAGTAACTTTTCCCTCATGCGGAACGATGTGGGCATCGTTCCCTACCATTCATAACCTCAAATTTGCTGCGAAAATCTTTAGTTGCTTGCGTTGGGCTTCGTTCCCTACCATTCATAACCTCAAATTTGCAGCCACTTTATTAAATTGTTTACATTAAAAAACTGCCCTCATAAGAGAGCAGTCGACTTTACAATAATTCTGTTTCAATATCTTCCATCAATTTTTCACGGAAAACTATTTTCCATTCAATATCGTCCGTATACTCAAATCGTAAGGCAGATAAAGCTGTGTGTTGCTCTATGTTCTGTCCGACTGAAGCAAAAATGGCTGTCGGGCCGTCTGCGCCGCCGATAATGCCTATACAGCAAGCATCATATTCCGACTTCGGCTCATAATTTTTCTTCGGTCTGCGCTTCGGCTGTTCGTTTTGTTCACAATCGCGCACCTGATAATTTCTTACGGGCAACTCGGGCTCTAACGTATAGGTCATAGCCGTGTGACAAGTGGGAAATTCGTATTCCTCGTGCTGAAATCCTTTAGCCGAAAACTCCTGTTTTTCATAAGCAAGAACTGTTAATTTGTGCTCGGTTTTGTGAACGGGATGCACAAAAGAAATTTCATCCCCGACTGCAGGATTCTTAAAATGAATACCCTGAATCGCGGTAGGTTGGCGTTCCAATTTCAGCTTTATAGATTTGATTTCATGCTTTCTTTTTGTTGCCCAAGGACAGGAAAGTCTGTAAAAAACCCAGGCGCGTGTTTTGTCCAGACCGTAATGCTTAATAATTTCTTTTGATTCGCTTACACCCCTTTCCCCGTCGGGCAGACATCCTTCAGGAATCCAATTGACCGAACTGCCGTATTTTGCAATAACAGGCTTTGAGTTGACTTGCAAATGAGCTGTAAAATTTACATCCATCGGGTTTTCCTGCTCAATTCGTTCACGCAGTTCTTTACTGATATTTTCATCCTTTGAAAGAACTCGATACCACTTATCAAAAAATGCCTTTTCTTTCTGAGGGTCAATTTCAATACAGAAATCAACAACCAGACCTTTTGGGTAGGAATAAACAGCAGGAATATGCCATACTTCATCGCCCCAGGAAAAGCTCTTGTTCAAGGTTATTTCTTCACCCGGTTCACCTTTGGCGTTTTTAGTCCAATATCCGCCGTCAAAGTATACCTTCCATTCTGTCTGCACCTCGGGAGCAGCAGGATTCATATCCGTGTCATAATAATCTTCGGTATACTCTATCTGCGACAAATCAAATTCAGCCTGTAATTCCTTTACATACGCAAAAGAATCACATATCGGTTCAAGTCCGAATTTGCTCTTGATTTCATCTGAAACTGCCTGCTGTTTTTGAGTTGGCGGACAATCTGTAAGAAAAGCTTTGTATTGCTCCTCATCCCAGGCATAGCACTGCTCCAAAGCGGCAACATCCGAGCAATGTAACAGTAATCTGAGCAAATCCTCAAAGCTTCGGGCAATGAGATGCACACAGTCCCCAAGATTCATAGGACTTACGGCAAATATCATTTCACCAAATTGCTTTACAGTACAAAAATGTATACCGTCAACACCTGATGACGCAATAATTTCAGCATTTTTCGGTGTGCAGTAATAATATTCAAACTCTCCGTTCATATTGAAGCCCAGATGGGATAGATCTATTCCTGTTTTTCTGAAAGCATTTATATTCACTTTTATTGATATCTCCTTGAAAAATAAATTACTTTTTCTTTGTGAACACCTTGCTTACTGCCTTGTATGCAGGAGTTTCAAGGACTTTTGCGGCTTCTTGAAGCTGTTTTCTTATTTCAATACTCTGCGGACAGTGCTGTTCGCATTTTCCGCAGCCTATACACGCTGAAGCAGGTGCAAATTTATTGGTAGCCTTGACATACTCGGTAAAGCCTTTGAAGCTACTGTCGGAGAAATGACGGTTATAGGCTGAGAATGTACCGCTGATATTAATATTCTGCGGACAGGGCATACAGTAGCCGCAGCCAGTACAGCCGACCTTTAATTTTGCGTTGATAGCCTTTACAACTCTTTTAAGCATCTCTTCATCATTAACGGTAAGCTCTCCGATTTCGGTTTCGGATGCGGTTTTTATATTATCCTCCACCATTTCCTCGGAATTCATACCCGAAAGCACAACGGAAACCTCGGGCTGATTATATAACCATCTGAATGCCCACTGTGCAGGGGTATGCTGTACGGGGTGCTCAGAGAAAATCTGCTTTGCCTCAGCGGGGAGATTATTTACAAGTCTGCCTCCTCTGAGCGGCTCCATAATCATAACAGGTATACCCTTTTTGTGAGCGTGCATTAAGCCCTTTCTGCCTGCCTGAGTATGCTCATCCATATAGTTATACTGTATAAGACACATATCCCAGTCATAAGCATCAACTATTTTACAGAACATATCAGAATTGCCGTGATATGAAAATCCGACCTGACGGATTTCTCCGCTTTTCTTTTTATCCTCTATCCACTTTTCAATACCGATACTCTTTAAGCGTTCCCATACCTTTATATCTGCCATCATATGCATAAGATAAAAATCAATATGGTCGGTTCTCAGTCTTTTTAACTGCTCATTAAAAAGCTTATCGAGAATTTCGGTACTGCGCATAAGCTGAGGCGGAAGCTTTGTTGCAATAAAAACCTTATCGCGGATATTGTTCTTTTCAAAGATTTCACCTATTGCGGCTTCGCTTCCGGGATATATGAATGCTGTGTCAAAATAATTGACACCCTTATTAAAAGCGGTCATTATCTGTTTTTCAGCTTTCTCGAATTCAATTCTGCCCATTTTCTTCTTAAAGCGCATACATCCGAAGCCTAAAACAGACAACCGATTTCCGTATTTGTCCTCACGGTATTTCATAAAATTTCCTCCCCTTTTGCCGATAACACGGCTGCTTTGTACAGTTAAATTATACTCATAATCATATAAAAAAACAATAATTGTATTAAAATATATTGACTCTGTTTTTCAAAAAACATATTATAGATTTAAAAGGATGATGGTGTATGAAAAAGACATTGAAAACCGTTGCGAAAATTTTTGCAATTATTTTTGGCTCTCTGCTCTCTTTTTTAGTTTTATGCTGTGCTGCGACACTCATCTGGGGCTCAGTGCAGATGACAAGAGGAGATGTCACAGAAGCATTACCCGTAGCACCCGACAACTTTGTACCCGAAATCAGACTTATTGTTTTCACCGATACACATAATGAAAACGAAAATGTTGCAGATGCTATTGATACAGCTTATGCCCTGTTTGATGAAGACAGCATTTATCCCGGTGTTGATGCTTTCTTCGGTCTCGGCGATTTTTCAAGTATCGGAACAGAGCCTGACTATAAAGCGTATGTTGACACTCTCAAAGAGCATATCCGTGAGGACACGGGCTGCATAAATGTGGCAGGTAATCACGAATTCAAGGCAGATAACTACAAGGAGCTTTTCGAGCAGTATTTTGAACATGAGTTAAATACCGTTACCGAAATAAACGGCTTTACCTGTATTGCGTTTTCAGGAGAACGCTCTCTTACGGAATGGACCTTTACTCCGAAAAGTCTTATGTGGCTGAGTGACGAAATACATAAGGCGGAAGAAACAGCCGACAGCAAGCCTGTTTTCGTTTTCCAGCATCCGCATCCCTTCGGCACGGTATACGGAAGCTCCGTATGGTGTACACCGCAGCTAAATCCCGTGTTTGCAGGACACAGCAAGGTGATAAATTTCTCGGGACACTCACATTTCCCGATGAACGATCCGAGAAGTATAAACCAGACTACATACACCTCTTTTGGTGTTGGTGCAATGGCAAGATTTGAGCTTGATAAAAACTATGTTGTAGGTCAGCACCCCGAGAGCTACGAGGATGCCGCACAGTTCTGTGTTGTTGAAGCAGACTCCTACGGAAGAGTCCGTATAAGAGGCTACGATTTACTCTCTGACACATACTTCTGCGACTACTTTATTGAGGATATAAACAATCCCGACACCTATGCATATACATACAAAAATATGAAAGCCCACGACGAAGCTCCCGTATTCAGTGAAAACACAACTGCTAAAGTAAAGCTTACCGAAAACGGAGATTACAGAATCCTGTTTACAAAAGCTTCAGTACCTGATGGCTTTGTTGTGCACAGCTATGAGGTGTCAATAAAAGATGAGAACAACAACGAGGTATATTCGGACGAACTTATTGCCTCATACTATATTGTTTCCTCAGAGAGCAATCAAGGCTTTACCGTTTCAAAGGAGCTTCTTGAGCAAGGCAAAAACTATACGCTTACAATAAAGGCCGAAAGTGCATATCACCGTGTTTCAGATGAAATAAGCATAAATTTTACCGTTTAATAAACAGAGCTGTAAAAAATTTTTCGTTTTTTACAGCTCATTTTTTGTTATTCGTTTGTAATTGTTATAACCTCTATACCGTTAAAATATATTGCCGTTGGTATAAATACACCCTTGTAGATTTTTGCCGTGACATAGGCATAGGTTTTGTTTTCGTCTTTCCTGTTAAACCAGGAATACTCGCTTCTTATATCTGCTATAATTTCCGTCATATTCCTGTTGGGAGAAAAGGTGATGTCATCTGCTGAAAGCTCACGGATTTGCTTATAATAATCGTAATCAAACCAGATGTCGGTCTGTTTTTTATCCTTTAATTCCTCAAGCACAGGAAGTCCGTTTTCATTAAGAGAGACGGCAATTTTTTTGTTTCGCAGTCCGTCTATTTCCTCTACATAGAACCGAATTTCGTCGCATACAAAATTATTATCCTCATCCTTATAATAACCAAAATCAATACTGTTTATTCTGAAACGGTATTCGGTGGCACTCATGAGGGCTGAGTTCGTAACGGAATAGTGATGGGAGAGAAGATATGCAGGGATGATAAGCTGAATTATAAGTGTTAAAATTAAAAGTACTTTAGCTTTCCGTGTCATTTTCTGCCACCTCCTCGTTAATTACAGCCATATCCTTTTTGACATTCTTCCGTGAAAGTCTGAAATTGATTGCAAGAAGCACTCCGCCGAAAATAAGAAGCAAAAAGCCGTTGGCTATCATAGAAAGTCCCGACTGATACACAAAAAGAAGTGTAAGCGCCGCAACGGATATGAAGCCGAGGTTTATGGATGCAAGCTTCTTTTCGCGTCCGCCCGAAATCATAAGAAAAATGTTTGCAATAACGGCAACTATCTTCATTGCCGCTTTAAATATCTCATCCTTATTTTTTAAAGCAGAAACAGAATCGGGGAAACGGAAATAAGCTATAAGAAAAACAAAAATACTTAAAGCACTTACTGCGATATAGGTATTGAAAAATTTATCCTTACCCTTTGTTTTTGTAAAGATAATATATACGCCGCATAAAAGAACGGCAACACCCTGCAAAACAGCAAAAATAATATTTTCATTGCTTCGGTCAAGATTACCGTAATATATTGCACCTGATGCAAACAGCATAAAGCTTGTAAGCAAAAGACCGGGAAGACGGTAGGGCATAACGATGTCTGCATCTCTGAGAGATAAAAGCAGAAGACATATTCCCACTGTACCCACAGACGAAAACACAAGATGTATAACACTGAAGGATATAGCAGTGCATACTGCCAGAGCTAACACAGCCGCTGCACTCACCCATTGAGAATAAAGACTTCTGACACTCTTGTTTTCCTTTTTTACAAGACGCGAGGAGAATATACATCCGCCTGCAAGCAACAAGACCACCAATGAAAGCATAAGATACACTGTATCCGACGAAGCCGCGGCACACAGCCAGATTATCGCACACGCATAGTATACAACCAAGGGAGAAACCGCTTTCAGAAGCCCGAGCACGGGAATTATGCACACACTTATTATTATCAGCACCGTATGCCAGTAAATTTCAAGGTCGAATATGTTATAAATCATTGCAAGTGTTGCGGCAATACCTGCTGTCCATAAAACAGCGGCTCCCTCACACCAGGGAAGCTTTTCTCTTTTTTTAAGCAGTACGAAAACTCCCGCGGACTGTCCTGCAAGCAAGGGCAGCAATGAAAGCACAGCCTTGAAAAACATAGGCATTTTCTGCCAGAAGGTAACAAATATAAGTACAACACCCACACCCGCAAGAAGCGAGCCTAAGATTGAAAAAACAATCATCAGCGTACTGTTATAATCAGGCTTCTTTGTTTCAAGGGTGAGATTGCGTTTGTGACCGTAGATTAATTCTTCTATTGACACATCAAAAATTTCAGAAAGCTTCCCGAGCATTTCAATATCCGGCTGTGTTCTGTCATTCTCCCAGCTTGAAACGGACTGACGGGTAATGAAAAGCTTTTCGGCAAGTGCCTCCTGTGTCATACCCCTTTCGCTTCTCAGCCTTTTTATCGTTTTGGATATTTTCAAGGTAAATCATCCTTTCTGCAAAGCAGGATTTATAAGCTTTGTCACCCTTATAATAGCATTTATTTCGCATTAAGTCACGAAAAAAACATAAAAAATCCCCGCTACAATCTGTTGCACGGGGATTTTTCGGGATAAAACAAAGCATTCGGCAAATTTCAGTATTCATACGGATGCTCTTTATAATATTCTTTCAGCCTTTCGATAAAACGATCTAATTTCGGCTGTGCTTCGGGATATACCTCAATATATCTTTTCAGAGCATTCAGATTACCTTCTCTGCCAAGCTCATATACAGTAGTAAAATCTATGACAGAGGTACAATCCTTGCATATGGTTGTCGGCTCGATAACGCCACGAACATCAATAAATTCTCTTTTTTCATCAGACTCATAATCACAGCAAACACATTTATATCCCATTCAGAGTTTCTCCTTTTATGAAAAAAGACAATAAGAAAAAATCTTACGATTTATCAACCCCCTGCCCCCACTCTTGGGGGAAAGGTGTTTCTTGATATAAGCTAAATTGCTCACTTCGCGAGCAATTTCCTATATATTAAAAAAGTGCGCAGCCGAAGCCACGCACAAAAAACACATAGCTCAACTGTCGCCAAACATAATCTCTGAACATAACACACAATAAAGTATATGCAGAAACTGAGCACATGTATTTTTATCAAAATTAATAAAAATACACATACTTTCATTGTGTGTTTAAAATATTCAAACTATGCTTGGCACAATAATTATATCATATAGTTTTCATTCTTTCAAGAATTTTATTCACTTAAAACAAACATAAAAAATCCCCGCTACAATCTGTTGGCACGGGGATTTTTCGGGATAAAACAGAGCTTTCTTCAATTTTTCGTCTTCGTGTGCATTGACAGACTTCAACGGAATTTCCGTCCCCTACCTGACGAAGATATTTGTTTTCTGCAAAAAAACAGGAGCCTTTGACAGCTCCTGTTTTGTTTTTGGTTTCTCAGAAGGCGTACAAAGGTACGCCGAGGGCGAGGTTGGTTTATAGCATAAAACTTGTTTTATGCGCTCTGCGCTTTTTTACATCCCTTTATATTATTTCATTTTTTCCTGCTTTACCTTATGGTCTATAACATGTCTTGAAGCAAGCTCATTTTTTATATCATCTACGCTTATTCCTAATTCAACCATAAGCACCATTACATGATAGGCAAGGTCGACAATTTCGTATACGCATTCTTCCTTGTCGTTCTTAGCGCCTATGATGACCTCTGTGCTTTCCTCACCGATTTTCTTGAGGATTTTGTCAAGTCCCTTCTGGAAAAGATAGGTTGTGTATGAGCCCTCGGGCATTTCTTTTTTACGGCTTATGAGCAAGTCGTAAAGTGTGTTGAAGGAAAATTCCTTTACTGCGTTTTCTGCCTTGTAAACTTCCTTTGTGAAGCACGAGTCTGCGCCTGTGTGACACGCGGGGCCGTCTTTTATGACATCTATTGTGAGTGCATCGTTATCGCAGTCGGCAGTAATGGACACTATGTGCTGGAAATTGCCCGAGGTTTCACCCTTGAGCCATAATTCTTGTCTGGAACGGGAGAAAAAGCAGGTAAGTCCTTTCTCCATACTGATTTTAAGGCTCTCCTCGTTCATATACGCGAGGGTGAGCACCTCTTTTGTGTTGTAGTCTCTTACTATTGCGGGAATAAGTCCCTTTTCGTCAAATTTAAGTTCTTTTATATCAAGCATTTTTATATCCTCACAGAAATATTGTTTTTTGCAAGCTCTTTTTTGAGGTCTTTTATAGATACCTCTCTGAAATGGAAAATTGATGCCGCAAGTCCCGCATCAACACCGGGTACTGCATTGAAAAGACGGGTAAAATCGTCAATACAGCCGGCTCCTCCGCTTGCGATTATCGGAATTGAAACTCTCTTTGAAATTTCTTCGAGCATTTCAATATCAAAGCCTTTTTTTACTCCGTCGGTGTCTATACTGTTCACAACAAGCTCTCCGGCTCCGTTTTCCTGTCCCATCCTTGCCCATTCGAGAGCATCTATACCCGTATTTATTCTTCCGCCCGCACTGAAAAGAGTAAATTTGCCGTCAACTCTCTTTATATCCATTGAAAGAACAACACATTGGTCGCCGTATCGTTTTGCCGCTTCACCTATGAGTGCGGGATTTTTTATTGCACCCGAATTTACGCTTACCTTGTCTGCACCGCTTTTAAGCACTCTGTCGAAATCGTCAAGAGTGTTAATTCCTCCGCCTACTGTCAGGGGAATGAAAATTTCACCTGCAACACGCTTTAATATATCCGTAAAAAGCTCTCTGCCCTCGTGTGTTGCGGTTATATCGTAAAAAACAAGCTCGTCTGCACCTGCCTCGTTATAAAACTTAGCAAGACTTACGGGATCGTCAACATCCCTTACGCCCTCGAAGTTTACTCCCTTGACTACCTTGCTGTTTCTTACATCAAGACAGGGAATGATTCTTTTTGCAAGCATTTTTTCACCCCTTTGAAGCTGAAAGTGCTTCCTTAAGATCAATTTTTCCGCTGTAAAGAGCCTTGCCGAGAATAGCACCCCAGGTGCCGATTTCGGAAAGTTCTTTTATTTCGTCAATATGTGTTATACCGCCCGAGGCAGTTATTGAAAGTCCCTCAATGAGACTTAATTTCCTGTAGGCTTCCATATTTGTGCCCGAAAGAGTGCCGTCTCTTGAAATATCTGTGTATATGACGGATTTTACTCCCTCGTCACGCATTTTTTTGCAGAACTCGAAGCTGTCCGTATCGCTGACATTAAGCCAGCCCCTTGTGGCAACCTTTGAATCAGCCGCATCAACACCAACGGCTATTTTGTCACCGTAGGTTTTCACAGCCTCCCTGAGAAAATCGGGGTTTTCGAGTGCGGCTGTGCCTAAAATCACTCTGCCCACACCAACGGACAGATACTTTTCTATTCTGTCCATACTTCTGATGCCGCCGCCGATTTCAACATAAAGCGAAGTGTTTTCGCAGACCTCTTTTACAGCGTCAAAGTTGGACAATGTCCCGTCCTTTGCACCGTCAAGGTCTACCATATGCAGATTTTTTGCACCCTGACTCTGAAAAAACAGAGCCGCTTCAATGGGTGTCTGTTCATATTCCGTAACAAGTGAGTAGTCGCCTTTGAGAAGTCGGACTACTTTTTTGTTTTTTATATCTATTGCAGGGAAAATTTCCATTTTTTGCTCCTTGGGTTTTGTGTGACCTTTTGTTTTTTTATGAAACCAAAGGTCTGTTTTGTAGGGAACGATGCCCACATCGTTCCGCATGAGGGATTGGTAATCTCCCATTGTATACATTCGGTTTTTGGTGATAATAAATTGGTTGTGATAAGTTAGAATTTGCCGCAACCGGAACGATGTGGGCATCGTTCCCTACCATTCATAACTTCAATTTTGATGCAGAAAATTATAATTCACAGAACGCTTTTAATATTTTAAGTCCTGTTTCGCCGCTTTTTTCGGGGTGGAACTGTGTGCCGTAGACGTTGTTTTTCTGCACACTGCCTGTTATGTCCGTGCCGTAAACGGAGGTGGCAGTAATACTGTCGTCACAGTCAACCGCACAGAATGAGTGTACGTAGTATACAAACTCATTCTCGTTTACATATTTTAATATACCGCCCGTTTTTCTGATATTGAGAGAATTCCAGCCCATATGCGGCACTTTAAGCGGCTCGGTGAGCTTACTTTCAATGGGAACTACCTTGCCCTCTATGAGTCCCAGCCCCTTATGTGTGCCGTACTCAAAGCTTACATCAAACAGAAGCTGCATACCAAGACATATTCCCATTATCGGCTTTATTTCGGCTAACTCCTTTATTACGGGGACAAGCCCTGTATTTTCAAGCTTTTTTATAGCATCGGGAAAGGCTCCCACACCGGGGAGAATAATTCTGTCTGCCCGTCTTAAAACAGCCTCGTCTGCCGTGATGACACATTCCTCACCTATGTGCTTCAGAGAGCCTTCAAGGGAAAAGAGGTTTCCCACACCGTAATCAATAATTGCGGTCATTTAAAAAACTCCTTTTGTTGTGGGAAGTGCTCCGCCGAGTGTTTCGTCAACGGTGAGTGCTTTCCTGAGTGTTCTTGCAAGAGCCTTGAAGCAGCCCTCAATTATGTGATGAGCATTTGTGCCCGTGAGTTTCCTGATATGAAGATTGATTTTTGCATATCTTACAAAAGCCTGCATAAATTCCTCGCAAAGCTCGGTGTCAAATGTACCGCACTTTCCCGTTCTTATTTCAACATCGTATCCGAGATAGCTTCTGCCGCCGAAATCAACAGCGCACATAATGAGAGATTCGTCCATAGGAAGAATTATATCTCCGTAACGGTTTATGCCCGCTTTTTCGCCTGCCGCGTCAAGGAAAGCCTGACCTAAACACATTGCAACATCCTCAACGGTGTGGTGAGCATCAACACCGATGTCTCCGTTGCAGAAAACCTCAAGGTCAAAATTGCCGTGCTTTGCAAAGAGGGAGAGCATATGGTCGAAAAATTCACAGCCCGTGTTTACCGAGTATTGTCCTTTACCGTCAATATTGAGCTTTATAGAAATATCTGTTTCAGTTGATGTTCTTTTAATTTCGGCTGTTCTCATTTTTCCACCTCCGAAAGTATTGTTTTTATAGTATCAATGAGTGTAATCATCTGTTCCTTTGAGCCTATTGTTATACGGACATATTCCTTGATTATCTCGTCACCGAGGTATCTTACAAGTATTCCTCTTTCTTTGAGTGCAAGATACAATTCCTTACCGCTTAATTTTTCGGTTTTGGCAAGAATAAAGTTGGAAAGTGAATCGGTACAGGTAAAGCCTATATCAGAAAGTGCCTTTTTTGTAAATTCTCTTGTTTCGGCAACCGTTGTGACACACTTTCTGAAATATTCCTTATCCTCCATTGCTTTCGCACCTGCTATAATTGAAAGACGGTTAATGTTATAGGGGTTAAAGGAGAATTTCAGAGTGTTGAGGTCGTTTATAAGCTCCTTGTTACCTATAGCAAAGCCTATTCTTGCGCCTGCAAGATTTCTTGACTTTGAAAGAGTGCCCGTCACAACAAGGTTGGGGTATTTCTTTGTAAGCGGTACAACGCTTTCTCCGCCGAAGTCTATATATGCTTCGTCTACCACAACAACACCGTTTACCTTGCTTACAAGCTCTTCAATTTTTTCGGGTGTTATGTAAAGTCCCGTCTGAGCGTTGGGGTTTGCAAAGATTATGCTGTTTTTTACATTGTAATAGTCACTAAGCTCTATAGACAAATCCTCTTTAAGGTCTATTTGTGTGTAGTCAACACAGAAAAACTGTGAGAATACGGGATAAAAACCGTAGGAAAGCTCGGGGCCTGTAAAGCCGTTTTCGCCCCAGGCATAGAAAACAAAGGCTAAAACCTCGTCACTTCCGTTGCCCACAAAAACATTTTCGGGGCATACAGAGTAATATTCAGCTATAGCATCAACCAATTCCTTTGCCGTGGGATCGGAATAGAGATTGAGTGAGCTTACCTGTGCTTCATCGAGAGCCTTTACAACCTCGGGTGAGGGAGGAAAGGGGGACTCGTTTGTGTTGAGCTTTATGTATTTTTTATCTCTGGGCTGTTCACCCGGCACATAAGGCTCAATGGATGAAAGCTTACCTGAAAAATATTTACTCATTTGTGTCACCTTCAAAACGGACTAATATGCTTCTTGCGTGAGCGTCAAGCCCCTCTCTCTGTGCAAAGTCCGCAATCTTGTCCTTTACCTTTTTAAGCTCTTCCTCGGGATAGTAGAGGAATGAGGACTTTTTAACAAAATCGTCAACGGACAACGGCGAGGAGAATTTCGCGCTGCCGCCCGTGGGCAATGTGTGGTTGGGGCCCGCAAAATAGTCACCCAAGGGCTCGGGAGAATATTTGCCGAGGAAAATTGAGCCCGCATTTTCTATCATATCAAGGTATCTGAAAGGCTCGTCAACACAGATTTCAAGATGCTCGGGAGCTATCTCGTTGCTGATTTCTATTGCCTTTTCAATGCTTTCGGTAATGATAATCTTGCCTGCTGTGTCTATTGAATAACGGGCAATTTCGTTTCTGGGAAGTAAAGGAATCTGTCTTTCAAGCTCATCGCTTACCCTGTGTGCAAGTTCGGTACTGTCTGTTACAAGCACCGCTGCTGCAAGTCTGTCGTGCTCCGCCTGACTTAATAAGTCTGCCGCAATATGAACGGGATTGGCAGTTTCATCTGCAATAACTAAAATTTCGCTCGGGCCTGCAATCATATCAATGGAGACCTTGCCGAAAACCTGTTTTTTAGCAAGAGCAACAAAGATATTGCCGGGGCCTACTATCTTGTCAACAGCAGGGATACTCTCGGTACCGTAGGCAAGAGCCGCTATCGCCTGTGCTCCGCCGCACTTGAAAATCTTACTCACACCGCAAAGAGAAGCGGCAGCAAGAATTTCCTTTTTTATCTTGCCGTTTTTATCGGCGGGGGTTACCATTATAATTTCCTTAACTCCTGCTATTGAAGCGGGAATTGCATTCATAAGAACGGTTGACGGATAAGCCGCAGTACCGCCGGGGACATATATACCCGCTTTCTTGACGGGTGTATACTTCTGACCTAAAACAATACCGCCTTGCTTTTCAAGTCTGAAGCCGTCTTTTAACTGATTTTTATGGAAAAATTCAATATTTTCCTTTGCTTCCTTGAGAATTTCAAAAAATTCAGGCTCTAATTGGGCTTCCGCCTCGTCAATTTCTGCCTGAGTTACTAAAAGAGAATCAAGAGTGGGACAGTCAAATTTTCTGCAATAATCTAAAACTGCCTCGTCACCTCTTGAGAGTACATCTGCAATAATCTCCTTAACCGTACCCTCGTATTCTGTGTAGCTCTGAATTTCTCTGTTGAGTATTTTTTCGGTATCAATACCCTTTTCGTATATCTTAATCATTTTATCTGTCCTTTTACCGCTTCAACGATTTTTGTAATTTCCTCTTCCTTGAACTTGAATGCACTTTTGTTTGCGATAAGTCTTGCACTTATCGGAAGAATTTCCTCGAAAACGGACAAGCCGTTCTCTTTAAGCGTTGTGCCCGTTTCAACGATATCAACAATAACATCCGAAAGACCTAAAACGGGAGCAAGCTCTATTGAGCCGTTGAGCTTTATTATTTCAATTTCACGGTTTTTTGAATTATAGTAATTTTTTGCTATATTGGGATACTTTGTTGCGACCTTCAGAGGTCTGTCAAAGTCTTCTCTGAACTCGTTTTTTGCCGCAATCGCCATACGGCAGGTGCCGAAGCCTAAGTTCGCAAGCTCATAAATATCAAAATCGCCCTCGTCAAGTATATCCTTGCCCACAACACCGATATCCGCCGCACCGTATTCAACATAAATTGCAACATCAGACGGCTTTACAAGGAAATACTTTACTCCTGCCTCGCTGTTTTCAAAAATGAGCTTTCTGCTGTCCTCTAAAATTTCGGGGCACTCATAGCCTATGCTTTCAAGCATTTTATAGACCTTTGAACCGAGTCTGCCCTTGGGAAGTGCAATATTAAGCATCACTCTGCCTCCCTTAATTCTTTATATCTCAGGCCATCGGGGACCGTTTTTTCAATTCTCACGCTCAGTCCCTCTTCTCTGAGCTTTTGTGCCGTGCTGAGCACCTCGGACGGGCTTGAGCTTTCCTTATAAAGCAGAAGCACATCACAGTCATACTGTGTGGGGCTTGTAAGAAAAGCCAGCTCAGAAATATACACCGCAAAGCCCATAGCACCTATTCCCTCGCGGAATTTTCCCGCAAGCTTATCGTATCTGCCGCCCGAGAGAATGTTTTTGTGTATACCCTCAACGAAGCCCTGAAAAACAATGCCGTTGTAATAATCCGTATCGGTTATTATTGACAAATCAAGCGTAATGCCTTTTTCAAGTGAGCAAGCCTTGAGATTTGTGTATAATTCATTAAGCTCGTCAAGAGAAGCCTTGCTTCCGGGAATTTCAAGCTTATACAAAGCCTCAAGAGATGCTTCAAAATTACCCGAAACACAGTTTGCGGCAATAAATTTCTCTTTTCTGTCGCCCGACACATTGAACTGAGCGAAAACAGCCTGCATATCGTGGGTGTTTTTCATTTTCACACAGTCGGTGAGCTTTTCGCGTAAGAAAAAATTGTCCCCTGCGGCAAAATCAAGCAATGCCGACATAAAGCCCATATGTGAAATACACAAGGATGCTGCCCTTTCGGTCTGCGCAAGTGTCCCCTTTGCAAGAGAAATAACCTCTAAGGTTGCGGCAGCATCAATATCGCCTAAAATCTCCATACCGAACTGGTCGATTTCCTTATATTCGTGCGTACGGCTGTCAAGACGGTATACGCTCTCACGGTAGTAAAGCTTTTCACGGCCGGTTTGCGTTGCCTTTGTGTTCTTGACTATAGACAAGGTAACATCAGGCTTCAACGCTAAAAGCTTACCCGAAAGGTCGTTAAAGGTGATAACATATTCGCTTGTGAGGAAGCTTTTGTTCTCAAGATAGAGAGAATACTCCTCAAATTTACGCATTTTGTATTTTTTGTAGCCCGCCGCTTCAAACAGCAGACTTAATTTTTTTGTCACTGAGCTTACACTGTTCATAAAAATCTCCGAGGATGTTTTGTTTTTTTTGCTATTATACACTACCGCGTTAGCATAGTAAAGTGTTTTTTGATATTTTTCTTATTTTATATGCTTTTATATAAGAATCCTGATACAGTCTTATTATAAATATCCTATATAATACAATATCTGTCGGGGTTTGTAAACCGTAAATTTAAAAAACTGTAAATCATTCAATCAAAAAGTAACAAAACTGTATTTTTTTGTAACAGCTTTTTAATTGGATTTGTTTTAGGAATGTTATATTATATACTCACAGAAAATAATAAAGGAGGACTACCGATGCGTCAGTTCATTTCAGCCAATAAAAACACTATCTTAGCAGTAGCAATTATTTCCGTAATTTTTTGCACATCGGTAATTCTTGCCATTTCCTTTGATGAAATAAATCCCTTGGGATTTCTCAAGTTTTAATTCATTTTTTTACAACCCTTTTTAACAACCTGAAAAGAAAAAGGACCGTGGAAATATCTGCGGTCTTTTTTCTTTGCTAAAAAATTAAGGATTTTTATGAGGATTTGCGTCTTCGTCAGTTAGGGTACGATGCCTAACACAAGCAACTTAAGAAACTTTCTTGGTGTACGGTGCGTTGACAACTATAACAAAAGCGCAAATGTATACAAAATAGCATCTGTTTTGTTTATTTTTTTGTTTATTTTATTGACTTGTGGCAGAAAATCGGTTAAACTGAAATCAGCGATTATACAGTATTTTATGATATAAAGGAGACTTTCTATGAAAAAATTATTGTCCGTATTTTTAAGTATGTTGCTTGTGCTCTCTTTGTGTACTCCTGCTTTTGCGGCAGAAGGCACAGGAGATATCAAGGTGACCGTTGCTAACGATATGCACTACAGTCTTGCATACTCTTCTGCTGCGACCGTAAAAAAGCACAACTCAATAAGTAAAGATTATTCCCATATTTCTTCAACGGGAAAGCTTAACTATGAGTCTGTTGCAATATTTGATGCTTTTATGGCAGCAGCTGCTGCAAGTGACAGTGATGTCATTCTTGTTCCCGGTGATATTGTTGAAGCAGGCACGGTTGATGAGCATATTGCTGTTGCCGAAAAGTTTGCAGAATTTGAGCAGACAACGGGAAAGCAGATTTATGTTGTTCCCGGTAACCACGATCTGTTCAAGACCTCAACCGAGGAATTCTATGCTGTATACTACAGCTTCGGTTATGATAAGGCGCTTGAAAAAGACACCAACTCACTTTCATATACCGTTGACCTTAACGATGAATACCGTCTTCTTGCTATAGACAGCACAGACCCCGGTAACGGCCCTCACGGTATGACTCAGGCAAGAGTTGACTGGATCGCTCAGCAGTGTGAGAAGGCAAAGGCAGACGGTAAGTATGTTATTGCCATGATGCATCACTCACTTCTTGACCACTATTCATTCCTTGCAGAAATTCATATCGGTGAGGCAGTAAATTCAGATATCGCGCTTGCTGATACTCTTGCAGACGGCGGTGTTAAGTATATTTTCACAGGGCATATTCACATTCAGGATATTTTGTCTTATACCTCCAAAGGCGGTGCAACAATATATGATGTTGTCACAGGCTCTCTCACCACATACCCCTGTGCATACAGAGAGGTGACCTTCTCTGATGATGTTAAATTTGAAACAAAGAAAATTGAGAGCATTGATTATTCAGATGTAGCTTCGGGAATTTCCGAAAAAGCGCTTGCTCTTGCCAAGAGTGACTTCCAGAGCTATGCATACGAATGTGCAAGAGTGGGTATGCGTATAGTTATGGCTTCATACATCAAGGGTTCATCTCTTGTTTCTCTGCTGAAGATTAACAAGGAAGAAAATCCCGAGCTTTGCGCACTTATCGAAAGGGTGGGTGACAGAATCAGCGAGGTTGCTGAAATGCCCTTGTATGCAAAGGATGCCGCTGAGGGTGAAAATTCTGTTGAAGCAATAGCAGCAGGCTTCGGAAAAACTATTCCGGACAGTGAATACAAGGATCTGCTTGATCTTCTCGGAGTAATTTATCTTGCATATCAGAGCGGTGATGAGGATTATCCTGCATACACAAAGGAAATTCTTATTGCAACAAGAGGAGTTACCGCAGTTTTCACTTATGCACTTGAGGATGTAAGCGCACAGGATTATGCTGTTGTTCTCAAATTACTGTTTGACTTCCTCGGTGTTGAGGTTGACGCAGGCTTACTCGAATTCACAGGCTCAATTGTTTCAATATATGAGCATCTGGAATTGGTTCTCACAACGGCTGTTATACCTATGCTGACAAACATTTCGGATGACACAGCACCTGCTGATAACAATGTTATCTTGCCCGGCTACGGAACACCTGCTGAAGAATCGCTTTCAATCTGGGAACAGATTCTTGAATTTTTCAGAAAGATATTCAATTTTATTGCGGGTATATTTAATATAGCATAAATTAAATTACAGCTGATAACGGATGCTCAGGGCTTCTGCCCTTTGCATCCGTTTTTGTGTATAAGAGCATCATATTGTGCCAAATATATTTCTGAGAGATACTCTCGGAAATATATGTATAAAGGAGAAGCAATATGCAGCTTACACCCAAAGAAAGCTCTCTGATCAAGGATCTTAAAGGTCAGGAGAAATTATGCATTGATAAGTATCAGAAGCATTCATCCTGTGCAAAGGACGAACAGCTCAAAACTCTGTTTACTCAGCTTGCAGCCGTTGAACAGACACATCTTGACACCCTTACACAGCTCGAACAGGGCAACACTGCCATGGGAGGTAGTGCACCGACCGTAAATAAAGCATTCTCGGCAAAATATGCGATGGCATCCAATCCCGATAAGGATAATGACTGCTTCTTATGTTCAGATGTGCTTGCAGGAGAAAAGCACGTTAGTGCATTGTATGACACCTGTATTTTTGAGTTCAGGGACGAAAATGCGAGAAATATCCTCAACCACATCCAGAAAGAAGAGCAGGAGCACGGCAAAATTATATATGACTATATGACAGTCAATTCAATGTATTCATAAAAACAGAAACGCTGTATCGGAACACAAGGGACTGATACAGCATTTTATATATTTGTGTGTTAAAAGGTATTGAAAAATATATTTTTATTTGATATATTAGATATATATATTTTAATCTGAAAGGATGTTTTTTATGGCTTTTATCAACACAATAATCTCAATGGTTCTCGTTCCCCTGTTTTTCTGTCCTTATCTTCCCTTTATTCAGATAGCAAAGATTATCTATCCCGAAAAGGAAGTTATTTCTCTGAGTGAAAACGGTGTAGGCTCTGCTGAAGACCCCGTATATCTCACAGCACACAGAGGTATCACCGCAGTTGCTCCCGAAAACACTCTTCCCTCTTATGAAAAGGCAGTTGAGCTCGGATTTTATTCCGCAGAATGTGATGTTCAGCTCACAAGTGACGGCTACTGGGTACTCAACCACAACTCCGACACAGACAAAATGTTCTGTCAGTATGCAGAAATTTCCGAAACAACACTCGAGGAGCTTCGCACATATACATACAAGTACGGGGCAAACTTCTGGCAGGAGGGCCTGAAGATTGCAACTCTCGATGAATATCTTGATGTTTTCGTCGGCACCTCAACCCGTCCTCAGATTGAAATCAAAACAGACGGCAACGATAAGCTTGATGTAATTGTTGATGAGCTTATCGAAAGAGATATGTGCGGGCAGGCAATCATTATTTCATTTGATATTGAACAGCTTAAAGCAGTTTATAACTATGCTTCCTCAAAGGGTGTTGACATTGAGCTCTGGTTCCTCTGCGACGAAATCACAGACGAGGTTATTGCAACAGCAAACAGCGTAGGCGGTAATATGTGGCTTTCAGCAAGCTACGAAAAGAACACAACTGCTTCCATTCAGAAGGCACTCGATGCAGGTATCGGTGTATCGCTGTGGACAGTAAATACTATAGAAGATGCCAAGATGCTCTATGATATGGGCGTAAGATATATGGAAACAGACATTCTCTGTAACTAAGAAAGAGGTGCTGATATGGCAAAGATTATAGGCACAGCTATCCCCAATATCCCCTGGCAGGACAAGCCCGAGGGCTATAAATATCCCGTATGGAGATACTCAGGCAATCCCATCATCACAAGAGACAATCTTTTTATGGCAAACTCTATTTTCAATTCCGCAGTTGTCCCCTACGGTGACGGCTTTGCGGGTGTATTCAGAGTTGATGTTATGAGCCGTGACCACACACTTGTTGTGGGCTACAGTAAGGATGCTATCAACTGGGAGCTTGAAGAAAAGGTTATTTTCAGAGGATACGATCCGAGACTTTGTCTTATTGACGGCAAGTATTATCTTTCATGGGTAAACCTCACTCCTCACGGCACAACAATAGGTATTGCATACACAACCGATTTCAAGGAATGGGTACAGCTTGAGGATGCCTGCTATCCCGTTGCAAGAAACGGTGTGCTTTTCCCCAGAAAGGTAAATGACGAATTTCTGCTTCTCATCCGTCCCTGTGACAGAGGACACACCCCCTACGGTGACATTTTCCTCAGCCACAGCAAGGACCTTACATACTGGGGCAAGCACAGATTTGTTATGAAGCCCGAAAAGAACTGGGAAATGACAAAGGTGGGAGCCGGCCCTACACCCATAGAAACAGACGAAGGCTGGCTTATGTTCTATCACGGCGTACTCACAAGCTGTAACGGCTTTACATACGCAATGGGTGCCGCTATACTCGACAAGGACGAGCCCTGGAAGGTACTCCACCGTGCAGACTGCTTCCTTTTAGCTCCCCACGAATTATATGAATGTGTGGGCGATGTTCCCAATGTAGTGTTCCCCTGTGCAGCACTGGCAGATGCCGAAACCGGCAAAATAGCAATCTACTACGGAGCCGCCGACACAAGCGTAGCTCTCGCTTTCACAACAGTTGACGAGGTTGTTGACTTCATTAAGAAAAACGAACTGAAAAAATAAAGCATATAAATGCAGAATTTAAGGGAGCAGTAAAACCTTTCGTTTACAGCTCCCTTTTTGTATATTTTTTTCTTAATAAATCAAAAAACCGTTTTTGCTGTATTACTTTGATTATCCTCTAAGCTTCTGCTGAAAATGAAAAAAATCACCGCAATGTCAACACTTATCAAAAGTCAGACATTGCGGTGATAATTTTATTGTTTAATTACATACAATTCAATTACACAAAAGCAAATCCTTGGATTGCTTTTTTATACACTTCGGTGTTAAGCTCATGCTGCTTTGTTCCGAACTGAATGAAATTTTCTTCTCCCTTTTTGCCGCAGAGCATCGCAAACTGCTCTCCGACCTTTCTCGAGCAGGAATTGCTGTCCTTTACACACATATAGTAAAGAGAAAAAGCGGTTGAACGGGAAAGCTCCTCGTAGAAGTCTGCCGAAATTTCCATAAGTACATCATAAAGCTCTCCTACCGCAACGGTTGAAAGCATAGGCGAGGGAAGAAAGTTATTAAGACAGTATTCCGCAGAAAAAACGGAAAGAATCTTTATCTGCAGAAGAATCTGAGCATCTATTTCAATACCCATCTCATTCGCCATATTGTAAAGCTCCTCGGGAGCCGCCTTGTACGAAAACGCGCTCACTATGTTTGAGCCGAGAGCCTTTGCCTTTGCTGTGTTTCCGTTGAAGCGCTGCTGCTTTGTTTCCCGGATGAAATCAAGCGCATCAAAATGGTCATAATGTCCCAGAGGATGTTGCTCCCCTACTATTTTCATATCAGTATCATCAAAATGTACGCTCAATATTATCACCTCTTATTATTCTTGTTCTGCCATAGCCTGCTTTTTTGCAAGTCTTTTGAGCTTCGATTTGTAGCTGAGAAGCTCACTCAGCTGAGTTTTAGGTGTTGAAACAGCACCCAAGGTTACATTGCTTTTATTATACATTCCGCAGAATGATGTTCCGCCTGTCATAAGCAGACGGTTTTTCTTCGCAAAGCTGTAAAGCTTTTTGCTGTCCTCCTCGCTCACATCGGGATGCCATACCTCAATTCCGTCAAGTCCCATTTCCATAAGTCTGGGCAAAAGGGTTTCGTCCTTATAGCTGAGAGGAGTTGCAAGCACCGCAATACCGCCCGCAGCGTGTATACCCTCTATGACCTCTTCAACAGGCACAAAACGGGGCTTTACAAATATATTGTTTGCCGAATCCTCTGAAAATAAACTGTCCCAAAGCTCACCGTGGATTTTATCTGCAAGTCCGCAGTCCATAAGAGCGTGCATAATGTGCTCGGGATAAAGATTTGTTGAGCCTGCGGCACATTTCTTGATAAGCTCTGCACTTACGGGGTAACGCTGTGCGGCTTTTATCATCATATATTGGGAGGCTCTTTTTCTGGCGAGATTGTTTTTCTGACATAAGCCTTCCAGACGGTCGGGTGAATCGGCACAATAGCATAATATGTATACTGTTTCGTTGCTGCTTTCATCCGTTGCCGACAGCTCCACACCGGGAACAATCTTAATATCATTTCTGTCACCGATAAGCTTGGCTCTTACATTTCCAGCCAGACAGTCATGGTCTGTTATTGCAAGAACTTCAACATTGTTCAGCTTGGCAAGTGCGATTATATCATCAATGCCCAGCGAACCGTTTGATAACCTTGTGTGACAATGCAAATCCCCACTCAAAAAAAATTCCTCCTTTACAGTGCACTTATATGTCTGTGCTGATGTTTTCTGTATAAATATTCTCCACTACCGTTTTTTACCAACGGTTTTTTCTCTGCGTATTTCACAATTTTCTGTCTGATTTTTCGCTATTAGTACCAAAAATGCGGCTGTAATATGAAAAATGTGAAAAAAATTTAAATATTTCCCGCAGTATATATAATTATATTCCTTTTTGTATTTATTTTCAAGAGTTTTTGTGATAATATATTATAAAAAAAGCAGATTTGGGAGTTTTTTATGAAAAAAGTTCTGGTTGGCTTATCGGGCGGTGTCGATTCCGCGGTAAGTGCAAAAATTTTAATTGATAAAGGCTATGATGTAACAGGCTGTTTTCTGCTTCTGACTGAAGACGCGGACATAAATTCCGAAGAAGCCGAACAGGCAAGAGCCGTTGCGGACCTTCTCGGCATAAAGCTCGTTTTTGCAGACTACAGGGAGCATTTCAGAAAAAATGTAAGCGAATATTTTGCAAAAGAGTATTTAAGCGGAAAAACACCGAATCCGTGTATAATGTGCAATCCCACAACAAAGTTTTTTTCTCTCCTCGAAACAGCGGGCAAAGAGGGGACTGACCTTATCGCAACGGGACATTATGCAAAAATCGGCTTTTCTCAGGAAGAGAACCGACATTTTCTTCTTGCCGCACCGTCAAAAAAGGATCAGAGCTACTTTTTGTACAGGCTTAAAGCCGAACAGCTTTCCCGTGTGCTTTTTCCCTTGGGAGATTTTGAAAACAAGGAGCAGGTAAGAGCTGTCGGAGAAGCGGCAGGGCTTTCCAACTCGAAGAAAAAGGACAGTCAGGAGATATGCTTCATTCCCGACAACAACTATGCAAAATTCATCTACAATAACTTCAGTTTTGTCCCCGCCCCCGGTGATTTCCTCGATATGCAGGGAAATAAAATCGGCACACATACGGGAATTATCAATTATACCGTAGGACAGCGAAAGGGCTTGGGTGCCTTCGGGGAACCGAGATATGTAAAAAAAATAAACGCCGCCGACAACACGGTGACGCTTTGCAAGGAAAACGAACGCTTTGCAACACACTTTACTGCCGACAGTATATATATGAATATAAATAATATACCCGAAAAATTAACCGCCCTTGTAAAGGTGAGAAGCACAGGCGCACCTACACAGGCAGACATAGCCTTTTCGGGCGATAAAATGACTATAGAATTCACCACTCCCGTCCTCTCCCCCGCACCGGGCCAGTCCGCGGTTATATATGATACAACAGGCAGAGTCCTCGGCGGAGGGGTTATAGAATAACTCATACCGAGAGTTCGCAAAGATATAGAAAAAAGAGGTAATACGGACAAATCCGTGTTATCTCTCATTTTTTTGCAATATTGAAGTTTTCAGCTTCAGTGATATTTTATTCGCCTTAACCCCCGAAGCAAATATCACTCGGTGATAACCGAATATCACTGCGAAGCAATATAACTCGCCGCAAGGCGAATAAAACTGGGGTTGTAAAAAAAGTGCAGACCGCATAAAACAAGTTTTATGCTATAAGCAAACCTCGCCCTCGGCGTACCTTTGTACGCTGTCGGGGAAACCAAAAACAACACTTTTGTGTTGTTTTTGCTCGGTTTACTCATTCTGC
>JAFXAK010000007.1 GCA_017517135.1 Clostridia bacterium | reverse complement strand
TTTGTGGGAGCTTCTGTGGGTGTGTCAACAGGAGCATTTGTGGGAGCTTCTGTGGGTGTGTCAACAGGAGCATTTGTGGGAGCTTCTGTGGGTGTGTCAACAGGAGCATTTGTGGGAGCTTCTGTGGGTGTGTCAACAGGAGCATTTGTGGGAGCTTCTGTGGGTGTTTCACCTGTGGGAGCATCTGTGGGTGTTTCAGCTACTGTTGTTTCTTCAACACCGGGAGTTGTGTTAACACCTGTGTTAACTGAGCCTGCTGCGAAAAGGTCATTGCCGTCTTTGTCTACAAAGCGAACAAGGATTTCCTGCTTACAGGAAGCAAAAGCGAAAACCATTACAGCAACGAGTGCAAGTGAGATAATTCTCAAAATGTTTTTCTTCATTAGGTTTTTACCCCTTTCAATTATGTCCGGAATTTTTTCCGTATTTTATGGTGCTGTACACACGCAATATGTACAATACATAAACTAATTTACAACATCTTTCAAAAATTGTCAAGTAACTTTGTTAATTTATTTTAAACAAACTTGTAATATCCGCATTGTGTGCCAAAAACAGCACATCAAAATCAGACATTTTTCACAATTAATATTGGAAATCGTAGAACTTTGTAACGGTGTAGAGTGTCACATCAAGGTCTGTGCTTATTGTTACACCCTTCTTTATAGATGCATTCTTCATTGTGAGGTAGTTATATGTATGAGTTTCATATCCCGAAACCACACCGTCTGCGGAAACTGTGAGAACAGCGCTGCTGTTCTTGAAGGAAACGCTGACATTCTCTCTTGCTACGGTAGCTCCTACCTTAGGAACATACACATTCATAACATCATCGAGTGTGAGATAGTCAAATACCTTTGCACAGGGGCTTGCAGATGTGGGATTATTGCAGTCAACACCCACAACGGTGATAACATAATTATTGCCGTTCTTCTGAACATTGATGCTCTTTATATCATTGAGTGTGAGTGCGGAAGCAAAGGTCTGTCCCGAGGGAGAGAGAACATCGTTATTGGACTGTCCTTTAGCGGCAGAGGCATATTCTGTTTCCTCTGAGAAGAGCATTCCCTTTACCATACCTACAAGTGAGTTTGCAAGTGAGTTGGAAAGAACAAGGTCCTGAATGGTTGTAAGCTTTGAACGCGTAAGTCCTACCTTGTTTGCTTTAAGAGCATTAAGACTTGAGTTGAAGAAATCAAGAAGCTCCTGATTTGACATTGTATCGGGAGTTTTTGCCGCAGCCTGAGTGGTTGTTTCAATAACGGGAGGAAGTGTTGTCTGCTCAACTGCGGGAGGCAGGGTTGTCTGCTCAACTGCAGGAGGAAGAGTTGTCTGTTCAACGGTGGGAAGTGTTGTGATCTCCGTTGCGGGAAGAGTTGTGGTTTCTTGCTGAGGCAGAGTTGTTTCAACAACGGGAGCCCCGGTTGAGGGATCGGCAGAGCCGGGTAAGCTCAGGTCTCCTACAAGCAGGTCAAATCTGCAGCCCGCAAAGGACATAACAAGACATAAAACCGCAAGCAGCAGGGAAATGTACTTTGAACATTTTTTCATTTTCGTATCACCTTTTTTAAGATTATTTTAATACATAGCACTAAATTATAATGTACAACAAATCATAAAGGTTTGTCAATACGGCAATTGTATGTTTTTGCTTGTTGACTGTAACACACAAAACATATATAATGAAATATATATTGAAGCAAATCAAAGCAAGGAGAAAAAAATGAGCAAAAAAATCCTTTCATTTTTTCTGTGTGCCGCTCTCCTTTTGCCTCTCTCCTTTTCATCACAGGCAAAGGTTTACATAAGTGATACCGTATCCCCCGAGATTGTGTCCGTCTCCGGAACGGACGGCACAATTACCTTTAATATTGATACCCCTGAAGCCTCACAGTATGAGCAGGCAAGACTTGCTTTATATGGCGGGCTTAAAGACACATACACAGATGAACAGCTCACCGAAAACGGCTTTTCATATCTTATCAATGAAATAAAGCTTATCTGCGAAATAAGTGCGGACGGCAACAGCTGGTACACCGCTAAAACCGCAGATACCGATGCCGATACTCTCACCCTGTCCGTATACGAAGAAGCACTCCCCTGTCTGCAAAACAGCGGAGTTGATATGAAGCAAATATGGAACGGCTTTGAATTACAGATAAGATTTCTTGTTTCAAACAGCAATTATGAGTTTTCTGTAAAGCAGGATTATTTTGTAAAAACCGAACCCACCGAGACCGTAAAAACCAAGGTTTCACAGTTCGGCTATATTGATTACTGCTTACCCGAAAAAACAGACAATTCACTCAACCGAGTATTTTTTACCTATCCCTTAACCGAGGATATCGCACTCAGCAATCCCGTCCGTGAAGGCTACACCTTTGACGGCTGGGAGAATGAAAAAGGACAGAACATAAACCGTCTTTCAAAGGATACAAGATACTCTTCCCTCACGGCAAAATGGCTTCCTAAAACATATAAAATAAATTATGTTATCACAACACATACACAGCATAATTTTTCGGGCACAAACAACACTATGAACCCGAAAAAATACACACCCGAAAATGCCGAGGAAATAAAGGACCTTGTCTCTCCCGTCAAGGGCTTTGTTTTCGGGGGCTGGTTCGGTAATCCCGAATACAAAGGTGAAAAGATAAACGAAATCCCGAAAGGCTCATCGGGTGACATTGTTTTGTATGCATTATGGCTCACAGATGAAGAAAAAGAGCTTTATGACATAAAGCAGGCCTTCTGGGGGGACCTCAACGGTGACTACGCCGTTACTTCCGCAGATGCAAGAATTGCTCTGCGTGCGGCGGTAGGGCTTGAAAAATTACCCGCTCACATTTTAGCAAGAGCAGACTTCAACCGCCACGGAAAGCTCACCTCGGGAGATGCGAGAACGCTTCTGCGAATTGCGGTAGGTCTTGAAAGCCTTACAGACATATTGAAATCAAACAATCTTATATAAAGGAGAAGCTTATATGACATACACAGAAAAATATTTCGCACATATCCACTCCTTGCTTGACACTCTTTTTGAAACACAGCAGAAAAATATCCGTCTGCTTGCCGAAAAATGCTTTGAAACCTCACAAAACGGCGGTAAGCTTTTCTTCTTCGGCTGTTCACACGCGGGTATTCTCGCTCAGGAGGCGTTCTACCGCACAGGCGGTCTTGTTACGGCAAACCCCATTCTTCCAAAGGGACTTACCCTTGAAACAGTACCCGTAACGGACACAACAGTCCTTGAAAGAAAAGAGGAATACGCTCACGAAATCCTCGATAATACCGATATCAAAGCAGGTGACCTGCTGGTTATACATTCCGTTTCGGGCAGAAACGGTGTCCCCGTTGAAATGGCTGTTGAAGCGAAGAAAAGAGGAATATTTGTTGCGTGTATCACAAATATAACAACCTCGTCCGCATCATCCTCCCGTCACTCCTCGGGCAAGCGTTTATATGAGGTTTCAGACTTGGTTATTGATAACTGCGGCTGTATAGGTGATGCCGCTATAGAAATTGAGGGCTTCAAGGGCAAAACTGCCGCAACCTCGACCATAACGGGCGCAGCAATAATCAACTCTCTTTGTGCAGAGGTAGTGGGACTGTATGTTGAAAACTCTCTCGAGCCGCCCGTTTTTATGAGTGCAAATGTTGACGGCGGCGACGAATACAACGATAAGATGTTTGAAAAATACAAAAACGCAATAACCTATATGGGAAGTGCTGAATAAATGAAAAAGCTTTTATATACTTTTGTGTGTGTTTTTATGCTTATACTTATGCTTGTAAGCTTTTCATCTGCGGCAAGCTATAAAACAGGAAAATACAGAGTATCGGCGGGAGCCGTATCCGTACTCGATTCCGCAAGCCTTATGGCACAAAAAACGGGCGAGGTGGCAAAAAACACATATATTGAAATAACCGAAATAAAAGGCTCCTTCGGCTACTGTGAAATGAAGGATACGGGTATTTCGGGCTGGGTATTTTTAAGCGAGCTTACATATGTGAGCGCAAAAGCAGAAAGCAAGGTTACGGGACTTAAAATAACCTCCAAGCCGAAAACCACCGTATACATTGAAGACGAGGACACGCTCGACATAACGGGGCTTAAGGTAAGTGCCGTTTATTCCGACGGAACAACCAAGCAAATCACGGGCTATGAGGTTTACTGTCCGTCCTTTTCCACTCACGGAAAGAAAACGGTAACGGTAAGATATCTGCCCGATGGCTCTTCAACTGCCGTAACGGCTTCCTTTACGGTAACGGTAAATAAGGTTCCCTTAAAATCCATTTCCGTTTCCTCGAAGCCGAATAAGACAGTATACAAGGAAAACGAGGCTCTTGACCTGACGGGACTTGTGCTGACCGCCACATATACAGACGGCAGAGCAAAAAAATCCTTTACATTGAATCAGATACTCAAAGATCCCGATTTCACAATAACCACCTGTCATAATGAAAAACAGGGCACAAAGCTTAAAGCAGGCACACACACAATAAACATAAGATATAAGTATTCCGACATAAAAACCTCCTTCACCGTAAGCGTAAGCGAAAGAAAAATCACATCACTCACAATAAAAACAATGCCCGATTCCCTCACCGTATACTATAACACTCTTGTCCCCACCCTTGACGGCATGGTGCTTACAGCAAAGTATGACAACGGGGAGACAGAGGAAATTTCTGCAAGAAAATGTGAAATAATCTGCACTCCGTCTGACTTTGTTATCGGTGACGGCAACAAGGTAAAGGTAAAATACGAAGGTCTTTCGGTTACCGTAACATTAAGATACTCCCCCTTGGAGGCTGACGGGCTTACTCTTTCCTTACCCCCCGTGCTGACCTTTATCAAGGGCGAAGAAATTGACCTTTCCTCAATGAAGGTTTATCTTAAATACAATTCGGGAAAAACCGAGGAAATAACGGACTACAAGGTAAGCGAAATCGACAATCTCACCACGGGCGTTCAGAATGTTGTTGTGTCCTACAAGGAGTTTTCCGAGGTGTTCTCCGTATTCGTAACCGCCGTTTATTCAAAGGGCGATGTTTCGGGCGACGGACTTATAAAATCAGAGGATGCGAGAACAATTCTGCGTGCCGCGGTAGGTCTTACATCTCTTGAGGGCAAACGCTTTACTGCGGGAGACATAGACCGCGACAATAAAATAACCTCTGCCGATGCAAGACTTGCTCTTCGTGCAGCGGTAGGACTTGAAAATTTTTTCAAAAAGAAATAAAGGAGAATAAAAAAATGAGTAAAAACCAGAAGCCTCTTGACGAGCAAGAACAGGGCAATATCCTTGAATTTACAGATGAAGAGGGCAATGTTGAGAAATTTGAATTTCTTGATATGATAACTCACAAGGGAGCAGACTATGCGGTGCTTCTTCCCGTTTCAGAAAACGGCAACGAGCCCGACAGCGTTTATATCTTCGAGGTTATCGAGGAAATCGATTCCGACACCGACACATATGTGGGTATAGAAAGTCAGGAATTGGTTGACGAGATATATGCTGTTTTTATGGAAAAGCATAAGGATGATTTTAATTTCATTGACTAAGTTTTAACATTCATCAAATTAATCTCCTTTGGATATAATAGGTATATATCTATTGTATCGGAGGAGATTTTTTTGTGCGGAATTGTCGGCTTTGCAGCTAATGACGATATCAGAAAAAAGCTTTTGTCTTCATTGAGAAAGCTCGAATACAGAGGATATGATTCTTCGGGGATGTCACTTAAAATCAGAGAGGGTACACTCAACATAAAAACAGCGGGAAGAATTGACCTTTTAGAGGAAAAGCTGAATTCCTTGTATTTATGTGATGATGTAAAGACAGGCATTGCCCACACCCGCTGGGCAACACACGGAAAACCGACACAAAGCAATGCACATCCGCATACATCCTTTGACGGAAAAATACAGGTAGTGCACAACGGTATCATTGAAAATGCAGACGAAATAAAACAAATGTTATCAGCCGAGGGGATAAAATTTGTGTCCGAAACAGACACCGAAGCTATTGCACATCTTTTTGCAAAGCACTACAAAGGCTCTTTTGTTGAAGCAATGCTTAAAATCCGCCCGTTGCTTGCGGGCAGCTATGCACTTGCAATTCTTGCAAAGGATAAGCCCGACAGCATTTTTGCCGTATGCCGTAAAAGTCCGCTGATACTCGCAAGGGGAGAAAATCAGAATATTTTAGCTTCCGATATCTCCGCTGTGGGAAATGAAGCACAGCTTTTTACCGTGCTCGGGGATGACGAAATGGCTGTTATCACAAAGGAAGACATAAGCGTATTCACACGGGACGGCAAAAAAAAGCAAGCTGTTTTCATTCCTGTCCCCGAAGAAAGCACGGATATTACAAAAAACGGCTTTGATACCTTTATGAGGAAGGAAATTGACGAGCAGGGAGGCAGGGTAAGAGAGACCTTGCAGGAGGGTATAAAAAACGGGGAAATTGATGTGAATTTCTCAGGACTTCCCGTTGATTTTCTGAAAAATATCAGAAAAGTGCATATTGCTGCCTGCGGCAGTGCATACCACGCGGGGATTGCCGCAAAATATCTCGTCGAAAGCATTGCAAAAACAGAATGTGAGGCAGTATTTGCAAGTGAATTGCGATATAAAGACACTCATTTCAACGAAAACGATTTAATGCTTCTTATCAGTCAGTCGGGCGAAACTGCAGATACTCTTGCGGCTTTAAGAAAGGCAAAGGAAAATAATGTAAAAACACTTTCAATAGTAAACAACACTTTGAGCACAATGGAAAGAGAAAGCGATTTTGTTTTCCGTACAAAAGCGGGAGCAGAGATAGCTGTTGCAACAACAAAGGCTTTTTCGTGTCAGCTTGCCGCTGTATATCTTTTAAGCCTTTCACTCGCAAAGGCAAAGGGTATGCTTACAAAAGAAGACGAAGCAGGGGCTGTTGATACTCTGAACAAGTTACCCGTATATATAAATTCGCTCATACAAAAGGAAAACGAAATAAAGACACTTTCAAAAAGACTGTCCTTGGCATCCTCTGTTTTCTTTATAGGCCGCCTGCTCGACTTTGCCGCAGCCGAAGAAGGTGCTTTGAAGCTTAAAGAAATTTCATATATCTTTGCCGACAGCTTCCCCGCGGGAGAATTGAAGCACGGCACAATTTCTCTTATAGCCGAGGGAACACCCGTTGTTGCAATAGCAACACAAGAGAAAATTTTTGAAAAAACCCTGAGCAATATAAAAGAGGTAAAGGCAAGAGGGGCATTTGTTATCGCAATATGCTTTGAAAAAGATGCTCACAGGTTGTCCTTCTGTGACAAGGTAATCACTCTGCCCGACACACCCGATATTCTCAGCGTATCACTCTCCGTCGTTCCCTTACAGCTTTTGTCTTATCACACCGCTTTGCTTTTAGGGAACGATATCGACAAGCCGAGAAATCTTGCAAAATCTGTCACCGTGGAATAAAATTTGTTTATCCGATTGATATTTTGACGAATATATAATAAAATAGATGTATCAAAATTTCAGGAGCAGATTATGGCAAGTCATTTTTTCTCTTTATTCTCAAGAATGAAAAATATAAACCGCTGGTCGCTTATGAGAAACTCGACCAATGAATCATTAAGTCAGCATTCCCTTGAGGTTGCGGCAATAAGCCACGCTTTAGCGGTTATAGGCAATAAACGCTTAGGCAAAAATTATGATGCGTCAAAGGCGGCATTGCTCGGTATTTATCACGATATGCCCGAAATCATAACAGGCGATATGCCCACACCCGTGAAATACTATAATAAGGATATCCGCCGCTGCTTCGGAGAAATTGAAAAAGCGGCTCAGGGCACCTTGCTCGAAGCCTTGCCCGAGGATTTAAGAAGCGAATACAAGGAGCTTATTATCCCCGATGAAACAAGCGAGCTTTACCGTCTTGTAAAGGCGGCGGATAAAATTTCGGCTTTAATAAAGTGTATTGAAGAAAAGAAAACGGGCAACATAGAATTTGAAGCGGCTCAGAATTCCACAAGGCAATCAATCCAGAAAATGAACTGTGAGGAAGCGGATATTTTCATAGACGAATTTTTAGACAGCTTCTCCCTTGTGCTTGATAATTTACTGATAAACGACTGAAACTGACGAGGTACATATATGGAAACACTTGATATTCTTAAAAATTTATCCTCCCTTTGCGGTATTTCGGGCGCAGAGCAGACAAAAAACGAGTATCTGCATAAAATACTCAAGGAATATACCCCCGATAGCTATTCCGATGCATTGGGAAACTGTATTGCAAAAATAAAGGGCAACGGCAAAAAGCAGATTATGCTTGAAGCACATCTTGATACGGTAGGTCTTATCGTAACGGGAATTGACGAAAAATCAGGCTTTCTGCGCGTTGACAAATGCGGCGGCGCGGATGAAAGAATTATGTCTGCACAAAGAGTAAAGGTTTTCGGCAAAAGGGTGCTTGACGGTGTTATTCCCTCAACACCTCCGCATCTGGGAGGCGAGAGCAACAAGAAAACAGGTAAAATCTCCGTTGACTGCGGTTTGCCTTATGAGGAAATCAGAGAAATTGTGTCCTACGGAGACAGAATAGAAATAACAAACGACTTTTTCACCCTTAAAAACGGTACGGTATCGGGAACATTTCTTGATAACAACGCAGGCATTGCCGCTATAATAAAGGCACTCGATTTACTGAAGGATAAAGAACTTCCCTGTGATTTGTCCGTTGTTTTTGCAACAAGAGAGGAAACGGGCAAGCAGGGTGCCCAAGCTGCCTGCTTCTCCCTTCAGCCCGACGAAGCAATTGCACTTGATGTAACCTTTTCTGCCGCTCCCGGTGTTGTGACAGACATCTGCACGGGTAAGGGCATTGCAATAGGCGCTTCTCCCATACTGCAAAAGGAAATGACCTCGGCTCTTTGCACACTTGCCGAAAAAATCGGTGTACCCTACTGTGTTGAGGTTATGGGCAGAGGCACTCACACCGATGCGGATGTCATAACCGTTTCGGGCAAGGGCGTTAAAACGGGACTTATAAGCATACCTCTTAAAAATATGCACACACCCGTTGAAATTGCCGCAATAAGCGATATTGAGCTTACTGCGAAAATGCTTGAAGCTTTCGTTTTACAAGGGGGTATTATCAATGCTTGATATATTAAAGGAGCTTTGTGCCATAGACGGCACCTCGGGACATGAGGACAAGGTAAGAGACTACATAATAAAGCACATTGGCGATAACGAATATACAGTTGATAACCTCGGCAATCTTATAGTCCGGGTAAAGGGTAAAAAAAGAGCAAAAAACAAGGTAATGCTCTGTGCTCATATGGACGAGGTAGGTATTATCGCAACAAATATACTCGAAAACGGTCTGATAAAATTTATAACCGTCGGCAGCATCGATGCCGCTATTCTGGTGGGCAAAGCCGTTAAGTTTGAAAACGGCACAGTGGGTATTATAGGAATAAAGCCCACTCATCTGTCCTTCGGAGAGGCTAAAAACACCGTACCCGATGCAGACACTCTTCTTATAGACATAGGCTGTACAAGCAAGGAAGATGCTCTTAAATATGTAAAGCACGGAGATACGGCAGTTTTCACAAATAATTTCGTCGAAATGGGAAATAAGCTTCTCTCAAAGGCTATTGACGACCGTGCAGGCTGTGCCGTTATGCTCTCCCTTATAAAACTCGGCTTCGAATATGACTGCACCTGTGTTTTCTCCGTTCAGGAGGAGGTGGGGCTCAGAGGTGCAAAAACCGCAACATTTTCCGTAAATCCCGATTATGCAATAGTCCTTGAAGCCACAACTGCGGCTGATATAATAGATGTCCCCGAAAGTGAATCGGTATGCATACTGGGTAAGGGTGCGGCTGTTTCCTTTATGGACAGAGCCACAATATACAATCCCGCACTCTTTAAGAAAGCCTTTGAGCTTGCCGAAGAAAACTCAATAAAGGTTCAGCCCAAAACAAAGGTTGCGGGCGGTAACGATGCGGGAAGCGTTCACAGCTCAAGAGGCGGTGTTCACACGCTGACAATCAACACCCCCTGCAGATATATCCACTCCCCCTCTTGTGTATGCGACAAAACAGACCTTGACAACGCTATGAAGCTCACAAAAGTGATGCTTGAGTATTTTGCAGATGTCTGATACCTGTTTTTGTGTACCCGAGGAAAATTCAATAGAGTATTTACTCAGAAAAACCGAAAACGGTATACTCAATGCAGAAATTTATACTGCCCTCTTTTCGGACAGTAATCTGTTCAATTTCCGTATCGCAAAGAAAGACAGCGAAATTCTCGGTGTTATATACAACAACGGAGATAATTTTCTGTTTTCGGCTTTCTGCGACAGCTTTTTTGACGAAGCTAAAGACTTTTTCGCTTTTTCGGGAAATAATGTTTTTTCAAGTGACGAAAATCTGAAAAAACTTAATCTGCCCGAAAGCGGTATATATATTCTCAAAGGGAAAAAAGAGCTTCACAAAAGTGAAGCACGGCTTCTCACGGGCAGAGAAATACAGAATATGTATAAAGCAATTTCGGGAAATAACTGCTTATCCGCCGATGAAGAAATCCGTTATGTGCGGTATATGAAAGCTATAAATGCTTCCCTTGCGGCAGTTTTCGGTATTGAGAAAGACGGAAAACCCGTATCCTTTGCGGCTGTGAGTGCTTCAAACAGAGATACTGCTCTGATAGGTGATGTTTTCACTCTGCCCGAGCACAGAAAAAAGGGCTTTGGTGCCGAATGTGTGAAAGCCTGTATAAATTTTTGTGCTCAGCAAAACAAAACTCCCTTTGTATTCTGCGAAGAAAAAAATAAAAAATTTTATGAAAACTTAAATTTTGAGGTAAGCTATGTCGGTATGTAATTTATGTCCGAGAGGCTGTAACAAAGACCGTGCAACCGAGCGCGGTTTTTGTAATGCAGGTGCTTCTCTGACTCTCGCAAGAGCAGGTCTTCATTTCTGGGAGGAGCCGTGCATCAGTACATACGGCGGCTCGGGAGCTGTCTTTTTCAGCGGCTGTACGCTGAAATGTATATACTGCCAGAATGATAAAATCAGCCGCGGACACACGGGTAAGGAAATCACCGAAAAGCGGCTCAGAGAAATTTTTGACGAGCTTATAGATCAGGGGGCAGACAATATAAATCTTGTAACACCCTCTCACTATGCCGATAAAATAGCCGAAGCTCTTTCAAAGGAAAAGCTCCCTGTTCCCGTGGTATACAACACATCAGCCTACGAAAAAGCCGAAACGCTGAAAATGCTTGACGGACTTGTTGATGTATATCTGCCCGATTATAAATATGCCTCATCCGACCTTGCAAAGCGGCTCTCCTTTGCACCCGACTATCCCGAAACCGCATTTGCTGCCATAGAAGAGATGTTCCGCCAGAGAGGCAGCTACACGCTTGATGAGGACGGCTTACTTACCTCGGGTGTGCTTATAAGACATCTCGTTTTGCCGGGCTTTATTGAAAACACTCTCGATGTTATAGACAGAATAACCTCACGCTTCGATGACACACAGGTGCTTTTCAGCCTTATGAGTCAGTATACTCCCCCGAAAAAGGAATTGAGTATACCCTCTCTCAACAGACGGCTCACCGAGGAGGAATACTCGCGTGCGGTTGACTATTTATATCTTTCGGGCTTTGAAAACGGCTTTGTTCAGGAATTATCCTCTGCAAAAGAGGAATACACACCCGATTTTGATTTAAGCGGTGTATAAAAATGAAGATTTACACATTGAATGACTACTGCCGTGAAACATTCGGCAAAAAGCTTTATAAATTATCCCTTGACGGCGGCTTTACCTGTCCAAACCGTGACGGCACAAAAGGGACACGCGGCTGTATCTTTTGCTCGCAAAGCGGCTCGGGGGACTTTGCCGAGAGCGGAAATGACATCAGCTCACAAATAGAAAGAGCAAAACAGAAAGTTGCCTCAAAAAACAAAAACGGCGGCTATATTGCATATTTTCAGAGCTTCACATCAACCTATGCACCCGTCGGAAAACTCAGACAGCTCTTTTATGAGGTTATCACAAGAGACGATATTGATATTTTAAGCATTGCCACACGCCCTGACTGTCTGCCCGAAGAAACCGTTGAATTACTGGGAGAGCTTAACAAAATAAAGCCCGTATGGGTTGAACTGGGACTTCAGACATCAAAGGAAGAAAGTATAAAGTTCATCAGAAGAAAATACGGAAACGAGGAATACGAAAGAGCAGTAAAAAATCTGCACGCTGTCGGAATATATGTAATCACACATATGATAATAGGTCTTCCGGGGGAAACAACAGAGGATATGCAAAACACTCTGCAGTTTATCATAGATAACAAATCCGACGGAGTAAAGCTGCAGCTGCTTCATATACTCAAAGACAGCGATTTGTATGAGCTCTGGCAAAAGGGCGAAATCCCTGTTTTATCAAAAGAGGAGTATACAGATATTCTTCTGAAGCTTCTTTCAATGCTTCCCGAAAAAACGGCAGTTCACCGCCTGACGGGCGACGGCAATAAAAAAACACTTGCCGCCCCCTTATGGAGCGGCAATAAAAAGGATGTTCTTAACTTTATAAATAAAAGGATAAGTGAGCATCAAATCAGATAAAGATACATTCCCGCGAACTGACACACAGTTCCGGCAAGAACAAATATATGAAATACACAATGAACATAGGGGCGTTTTTTACCTACACCGTAAAGAACTGCTCCTATTAAATATAATGCGCCTCCGACGGCAACGAAAATCATAAATTTCTTGCCCTCTTCGGATGCATGCCACACGGTTTTTGCACCGATTAAAATCAGCCATCCGAGCAGAATATACATCACCATCTGCACCTTTTTGAATTTTTCCTGATTCATAAAGGTCAGAAATATTCCGAGAAGTGTTAACACCCACGAAACCGCGAACATTATAATTGCAAGAGTGCGGTTATAGTTAATATAACACATCAGAAAGAAAACGGACATACATCCCGTTATCATCAGAAAAATATTGGAATGGTCAAGCACTCTGGCAATTCTTTTAAGATAAGAGGGCTTAAGTCCGTGATAAAAAGCCGAGCCTGCATATAGAATAACACAGCATAAGCCGCACAAAAGAAGAGTGAATATCTGCAAAGGCGTTATATCGGCACCGATTTTTATAAAGCACATTATCAGAGCCGCTATACATACGGGTACACCTAACGCGTGGCTTACCGAGTTTATGATATCCTCTTTTCTTGAATATTCGGGCAAGGGAACCTTGCTGAAATCGAACATAATCCACACCGTCCTCAGCAGATTGTATTCTTATTATACATTCTTTGTTGAAATTTGTCACATACTTTAATCTCTGTATTTTTTCATAAGGCCCGAAAAAAGCTCCTGAGCTGTGGGAGGAGTATAGGTAATGGCATTTGCACCTGCCTCAACCGTTCTTTTTATGGTCTCTCCCGTTGGTCCGCCCGTTGCGATAATAGGCACATCGCGAAATTCCTTTCTTATTTTGCTTACAAGCTCGGGAGTTCTTGCAGCTGCCGCAACATTGAGTATTGACGCACCGTTGGAAAGTCTTGCTTGTATATCGGTGTCCTCACTCACAACGGTGATAACAACGGGAACATCAACCTCTTTTGACACGGCAAGCACATTCTCATCGGAAACGGGGGCATTAAGTACAACTCCCACAGCACCCTGAGCCTCAACCTCTTTTGCAAGACACACCGTTCTCAGCCCTTGGGTTGTGCCGCCGCCCACTCCGCAGAAAACGGGCATAAAGGCACTTTTTATTATGGCTTCGGAAATCGCACTCTGGGGAGTAAAAGGATATACGGCAAAAACAGCATCCGCATCGCAGTTTCTGATTATTGCGATATCCGTTGAAAAGACAATAGTTTTTATTTTCTTGCCGAAAATCCTTATTCCGCTGCACTCTCTTGCCTCTTCGGGAACTCTGAGAATATGATGGCGTAACCTTGCTTCATACTCGGGAACCTTAATTTCCGTGCTTTTGCTTTTTTCTGTTTTGTTAGCTTCCATAATATTCTTCCCCTTTTATTTTTTCTTTATTGCAAAAGCCTTTCAGTTTATGTTAATATACTTATATGTACATTATATGTCTTTTTTATAAAATTTCAAGGAACATTTATGAACAGAAATCATTTGAAAATAATTGCCTGCATTTCTATGCTGGTTGATCATATAGGCTATTTCCTTTTCCCCCAAATCCAAGTTCTGCGGTGGATAGGAAGAATTGCCTTTCCTCTGTTTGCCTTCTTCATCGGGGAAGGCTGTGTTTACACATCCTCAAGAAAGAAATATCATCTCTCCGTTTTCTTGTTAGGTGTCGGCTGTCAGACGGTGTATATAATTGAAGACTTAATCAGAAACGGCAGAATAACCTTTTCGTCCGACTGTCTTTTCCTCAATATACTGCTCACCTTCTCCTTGGGAATTTTCGCCTGCTTTACGATGTGCGACATCTCAGAAGCTTATCATAAGGGGGAAAGAAAAACAGTTATTGCAGGCTCTGTCATACTCACGGTATACATACTGTCCCTTTTTGCAATGTGTACTCTTTTGTGGTTTTTCAGAAAACAGGGCGATTCACTTTATTTTGACTACGGAATATGCGGTATGCTTCTTCCCCTGAGTGCTGCCGTTTACCGTGACAGAAAATTAAAGCTTATGCTTTTCACTCTCGGTGTGCTTATATACTGCCTTGTTTTTACCTACTCTATGCCCTATGTATGGTTTTCTCTTCTTTCTCCCGTTTTATTGCTGTTCTACAACGGAAAATCAGGCTCAAAAAAACTTAAATACCTGTTTTATATATTCTACCCCGCCCATCTGGGAATAATTTATCTGATAGACTTTATTATCTGAGGAGCTTATTATGGACAAAAGAATATGTGACTTTATTGACTCTCAAAAAGAAAATTTTGTGTGTGACCTTGAAAGACTGATCAACATAAACAGCGTAAGAACTGCCCCCGCTAAGAACGCTCCTTTCGGTGAAGGCTGCAGAAAGGTTCTTGAAGAAGCTGAAAAAATCCTTTCAGAGCACGGCTTCAGTATGACAAACTTTGAAAACTATGCAGGTGAAGTTAACCTCGGCAAGGCTCCCGGGCTTATGCTTTTAGCTCACCTTGATGTTGTTCCCGAGGGAGACAACTGGACAAAAAAACCCTTCAGGATGGAAAGAGAGGGGGACATCGTTTACGGCAGAGGCACCACGGACGATAAGGGTGCTGCGGTTGCGATGATTTATGCTCTTAAAGCCGTGAGAGAAATTTACGGGGACTCCGAAAAGGGTGTCCGCCTTGTTCTCGGCTGTGGCGAGGAAACGGGCAGCGAGGATATGGACTATTATTTCTCAAAAAGAGAAACTCTCCCCTATACCCTCTCCCCCGATGCAGATTATCCGCTTATCAACATTGAAAAGGGCCGCTTTGCACCGTTCTTCACTAAAAATGTCAGTCCCGACGGAAATATACTCTCAATAAACGGCGGAAGCACACAGAATATTGTACCTCCGAAAGCAAATGCTGTTATCTGCGGAATTGACCTTGAAACCGTTAAAAAATACTGTGCCGAAGCAGAAAAGGAAACTCAGGCAGAAATAAACTGCGAGAAGGAAAACGGCAACATCCGTATTTTTGTCACGGGTACTGCCGCCCACGCGGCTCAGCCTCACAAGGGCAACAACGCACAGACCGTCCTTCTGAAGCTTTTGTCCGCTTTGCCCTTAAAGGGTGAAGCACACGCTTCCTGTAAACAATTATCTGAGCTTTTCCCCCACGGTGAAACAGACGGATTGAGCATCGGAGTTAAGATGTCCGACGGAAAATCGGGTGAGCTTACCCTCAATTTCGGTGTGCTCACATACAAAGACGGCTCATTCAGATGCGGTACAGACCTTCGTGTACCCTTAGGTGCAACAACGGAAAATGTAAAGGATGTTATAAACAGTAATCTTGCATCAATAGGATTTTCCTTTGAGGGCAACCCCGAAATGCGTCCCGTACATTTTGTTGACGAAAATTCACCTCTTATAAAAACCGCCCTGGCAGTATATGAGGATTACACGGGCAAAGAGGGTAAGTGCCTTGCAATAGGCGGCGGCACATATGTCCACGATATTGAGGGCGGTGTTGCCTTCGGTATTGAGTTTGAGGGAAAAGACTACCGCATACACTCAAATGACGAATTTGCCGATATAAATGAATTGCTCTTAACAGCAAAGATGTATGCTCAGATAATAAAAGAACTATCCTATTAAAGGGGAACATTATGAAGAAAATTTCTTGTGAATTATTAGCTCCCGCGGGGAGTATGGAAAGCCTTAAAACCGCTTTGTATTTCGGTGCGGATGCCGTATACTGCGGCGGTCCTCTCCTGCAGCTCAGAGCAGAGGCAACGGGCTTTACCTTTGATGAGCTGAAAGAGGCGGTCGAATATACACACTCACTCGGAAAAAAAATATATGTAACCGTAAACAGCTTTGCAACCGATGAGGAAATTGAAGCACTCGGAGAGTATTCAAAAAAACTTTATGAAATGGGTGTTGATGCGGTTATCGTATCGGATCTCGGTGCAGTTGCCGAAATCAGAGAAAAATGCCCCGCACTCCCCGTACACATAAGCACTCAGGCAAACACCCAGAATTTCAGAACCATTAAGGTTTTTAAGGATATGGGGGTTGAAAGAGTAGTGCTGGGCAGAGAAATGACTCTTGAAGCTATTGAAAATATGAAGGACAAGCTCCCCGAGGGAATGGAAATTGAGGTTTTCGTTCACGGTGCTATGTGTATGGCATATTCGGGCAGATGTCTTTTAAGCTCCTTTTTATCAAACCGCAGCGGCAACCGCGGTGAATGCTCACAGCCTTGCAGATGGAACTATTATCTTGTGGAAGAAAAAAGGCAGAATATGTTTATTCCCGTTGAACAGGAAAACAACGCAACTGCCATATTAAGCTCCACAGACCTTAAAAGCATTTCCTTCCTTGACAGGCTTGAAAATGCGGGGGTAAGCTCATTCAAAATAGAGGGCAGAATGAAGTCTCCCTATTATGTTGCAACGGTTGTCAATGCCTACCGCCATTTTATGGACGGCACGGCAACACTCGAGCAGTGTGACGAGGAGCTTGAATGTGCCTCTCACCGCCCCTATGCGGCAGGCTTTTATTTCGGTGAGGCAAAGGTCAATCCCAATAACGACGGTCTTTACAGACAGACCTGCTCCTTTATAGGTATTGTTCTGGAGGATCTCGGCGATAATATGTATCTTGTTGAACAGAGAAACCGCTTTGCAAAGGGAGAAACACTCGAAATTCTCTCTCCGTCAAGCATAGGCGAAAGCTTTGAGGTAACCGAAATTTACGGCAAGCACTCCGAACTTAAAGAGGTTGCAAATCTTGTTCAGGAAAAAGTAAAAATATATTGCCCGAAAAAACTCTGCAAGGGTGATATACTCCGAAGAAGAATTACTCAGGAATAATATAAAAGCAGACAGCAAAAAAAATGTTGTCTGCTTTTTTGTTTTTTCAATGTTACTTTAATATTGCTTTTTATAATACCGTAACATAAAGCAATGAAAGGAAAATGAATTATGTACATTGTAAAAAATGCCCTGAAAAGCCTTGGCAGGTCAAAGGGGCGTAATGTTCTCATCGGCATTATTGCACTTGTAATTGCCGTATCATCCTGTCTCGGTCTCTCAATCAGACAGGCAGCAGAAAGTGCAAAATCAACCACTCTTGAAGCACTTAACATAACGGGAACAATATCGTATGACAGAAGCTCTATGATGAATGACATTATGGGCTCAGGCAAAGGCCCCGAGGGCGGCGGCTTTGACCGTGACCAATTTACGGATATGATGGGAAATGCATCCTCTCTTACACTTGAGGAATACGAAACATATGCCTCGGCTGAATCGGTGCAGGATTTCTATTATACACTTACCGCCGCATTCAACGGCACAGACGAACTGCAGCCCGTAACAGACGAGGAAGAGGATGAAGACTCACAGTCCTCATCTATGTTCGGCGGCTTCGGCGGTATGAGCTTTCCCGGAATGGACGGAAGCGGCAGTATGTTCAGCTCATCTGACTTTTCCGTTATCGGCTACAGCTCAGACAGTGCAATGACCTCATTTATTGACGGCACATCCTCTGTTCTTGAGGGCGGCTCAATGTTCACAGAGGGTACAACCGAATATGAATGTGTTATTTCCGAGGAGCTTGCCATTTTCAATGATTTGACCGTAGGTGACACAATAGTTCTCACAAATCCTGCCGACGAAAACGAAACATACGAGCTTAGTGTTACAGGTATATACACAAGCTCTGCAAACAATGATTTTTCAATGTCTGTGTTCGGAAAAAGTCAGGACCCCGCTAATCAGATTTATATGAGCACTGCTGCTTTGCAGACAATTCTTGATGCATCCGCTGAATATGCCGAGGAAAACTCAGACGAAGAAAGCGAAACCGAAATCAAAGGCACAGTATCTGCAACCTATGTGTTTGCCGATACCGAAAAATATTATGCATTTGAAGAAGAGGTCCGCACACTCGGTCTTGATGAATCCTACACAGTATCCTCTCCCGACATCACAGCCTTTGAAAACAGCCTCACTCCCCTTAACACTCTCAGCACAATGGCAGGCTGGTTCCTTGTTGTTATCCTTATCATCGGTGCTGTTATCCTCGTTGTTCTCAACATCTTCAATGTAAGAGAACGCAAATACGAGGTCGGCGTGCTGACTGCTATGGGTATGAAAAAGCACAAGGTTGCAGCACAGTTTATGTGCGAAATCCTCGTTGTTACAATGATTGCCGTGCTTATCGGCGCAGGCATAGGTGCTGTAAGCTCCGTACCCGTCACAAATGCTCTTTTAGCTAATCAGACTGAAAGCCAGACCTCACAGATGAATCAGATGAATGAGAGCTTCGGCCGTCCCGGCAGCTTCCCCGGCGGAAATATGGGCGGTTCAATCCCCTCGGATATCCCCGACGATATAGTATCAGGCAACAATCCCTTTGAAAATATGTTCAATTCAGCTGAAAATTATGTAACCGAAGTAAATTCCGCAATGAATCTCACCGTTGTTTTCCAGATGCTCGGTGTGGGACTGCTTCTGACAATAGTTGCAAGTATGGCATCGGTGCTGTTCATTATGCGCTACGATCCCTTGAAGATTCTTGCAAACAGAGACTGAGAAAGGAGAAAAAAATATGTCTGTTTTATCACTTAAAAATATCAGCTTTTCGTATGACAAAACACCCGTTCTGCAGAATATTTCATATGAATTTGAAAAAGGCAGAATGTACTGTATCGTCGGCAAATCGGGTGCGGGAAAAACCACTCTGCTCTCTCTCCTTTCAGGTCTTGCCTCCCCCACAGGCGGAGAAATTTTCTATGAGGACAAAAATGTTGCCTCAATCGACAAATACACCTTCCGTTCAAAATATATAGGCGTTGTTTTTCAGAGCTTCAATCTCATAACAAAATATACGGCTGTTGAAAATGTTGTTCTGTCAATGGATGTTGCAGGCTATAAGGCAAAGAACAAAAAACAGAGAGCCGTTGAGCTTCTTAACAGCGTCGGTCTTGACGAAGAAGAGGCAAACCGCCGTGTGCTCAAATTATCGGGCGGTCAGCAGCAGAGAGTTGCCATTGCCCGTGCTCTCTCCTATGATCCCGATATCATCCTTGCAGACGAGCCTACGGGAAATCTCGACAGCGAAACACAGAACGAAATTATAAATATCTTCCGTGAGCTTACAAAAAAAGGAAAGTGCGTCATCCTCGTAAGCCACTCTCCCGAGGTAGCTGCAATGTGCGATGAAAGATATGAGCTTGTAAGACTTAAAGGCAACAAAAAATAATTTCTGTAAATTTTTTATATTTTATGCTATAATGCTTTTTGCGGAGGTGTAAGTATGAGAATTTTGCTCGTTGAAGATGAAAAAAGAATGGCTCAGGCACTTTGTGAGCTTCTTCGTCAGGAAAAATATGATGTCGATCACTACGATAACGGCATTGACGGCTTATCGGCAATAGAAAGCGACATTTATGATATTGTAATTCTTGATGTTATGCTCCCCGGTATGGACGGCTTTGAGGTTGCAAAAAGAGCCCGACACAGCGGTATCACCACTCCGATATTAATGCTTACGGCAAAAACAGAGCTTGATAACAAGGTCAGAGGACTTGACAGCGGTGCAGACGACTACCTGACAAAGCCCTTTATGACAAAGGAGCTTCTCGCCCGTCTTCGTGCGATGGGAAGAAGAACTCTCGGCAGCACCGACGGTATACTTTCCTTCGGTGATATCACCCTCGATACAAACTCGCTTATATTATCCTGCTCAACCTCCTCCCAGAGTGTGAGACTCAGCGAAAAGGAATACCGCATACTCGAATATCTTATTGCAAACAGCGGACAGATACTCACCCGTGAGCAGCTGGCAGTCAAGATTTGGGGCTTTGAAAGCGATGCGGAATACAACAATGTTGCCGTATATATGTCCTTTACCCGCAAAAAGCTTGACTTTATTGAGGCAAAAACCGAAATAAAGGCTGTCCGCGGTATCGGATATGAGCTGAGGTGCGACGATGTTTAAGAAATCACGAAAAAAAATTGTTGCCGCGATTATGTCCGTTCTTGTTCTGCTGTGGGTAGGTACGCTGAGCATTATTTATGCATCAAGCTATATTGAAATGTCAAATCAGAACGCAAGATTACTCAAAACCCATGCTCAGATGTATACTCTGACCGGATATTTTGATGGTATAATGGTGCCCTCTATGCCGTTTCCGGGCGGAAATCCGACCTTTTCCGAATCACCTATGTTTCAGCTGTCTGTATTTTATACTGTTGCAGTTTCCTATAACGGCAGTATTCTCGAAATTCAAAACGAGCCGCCAACGGTACATACCGATGACGAGCTTAAAGATATGGCACTTAGCATAATAAAAAACAACAAGATCAGCGGAACAAAAAATAATCTTGCATTTTATTCAACAGACAAAAACGGATATATCCTTGTTACCTTTATGGATAACACGATAGTAAACGAAAGCGCAATGACTTTATTCCGCTATACTCTTATTTTCGGCTCACTTGCACTTGTTCTGTTCTTCTTTTTGTCGGTATTTCTTGCAAAAAAAATTGTGGATCCTCTTGAGGAAAGCTACAGCAAGCAAAGACAGTTTATTTCAGATGCGGGACACGAATTAAAAACTCCCGTATCGGTTGTAAGTGCAAACGCAGAGCTTTTATCCCGAGAAGTAGGCGATAACCCGTGGCTGCAGAATATTCAGTATGAAAACGAGCGGATGGGAAAGCTTGTAGGACAGCTTCTTGAGCTTTCAAGAACAGAAAATGTGACACCCGAGACCGAAGAAATAAATTTAAGCCGTCTGGTTGCGGGTGAGGCTCTGCCCTTTGAAAGCGTTGCATTTGAAAAAGGACTTATACTTAACAGCGATATCGCAGGTAATATCAATGTTAAGGGCAACGGCACACAGCTCAAGCAGCTCGTCTCAATACTCCTTGACAATGCAATACAGCACAGCAGTCAACCGGGCGAAATAAGCATATCCTTAACAAAGGAGCACTCCCTTGCAAAGTTGTCTGTTATAAACAGCGGTGACGAAATCCCGTCAGAGCACCGCGATAAAATTTTTGAGCGCTTCTACCGAATGGACACCGCCCGAAACAGCGACAGCGGACACTACGGACTGGGCCTTGCCATAGCAAAGGCAATAACCGTCTCCCATAAGGGACACATAGAGGTGCTCTGCTTTGACGGACTTGTTGAATTCAGAGTAATACTTCCCGTGTTATAATTCACAAAATCGAATAGGAGGCGGTGACTAACCACTGCCCCCACAACACCATGCGTACGGACCCGTACACGGCGTTTCGATAAGTTGTTGCTTGTGACTTCTTGTTTGGCAGAGTCGTCCGTCCCAAATCAGCCTTATATGCGATTTCTGCGCGTCAATCCAGAACTTTGCTCGCAGAGGCACTTTTCAACCTATACCCTTCAGATTCCACCTCGCGATGGCCCCCCTTGCCTTCGGCTAATGCTTCCTACTACCGAGTGCATAGCGGACTTCCACCGCCAAGTAATTACGCGTGCCGAGCACACAACAAAAACAGTCAGGTGTTTTGTACACCCGACTGTTTTTTTCTTGGTTATTTGATTGAGAGACTGAAGTTGATATTTTGTTTGCTGTCGTTAAAGTTATAAGTCATGATATCCATGTTCAGATAATCGCCTTTATTCTGAAGCTTTATGGGAGATTTTGTGTTAATATCATAGATACGCAGAAGCTTTGACGGCTCGTCCTTATAGTAAAGCTTATTGAGCCATATGTGCTCAGCTGATTTGTATTCAGCAGACGCGTTAAGCTTGCTAGCGGTGGTCGAGAACTTCCATGTGCTCTTTGCAAGCTTATAAATATTTACTGCTGCTGATACGGGTTCGGTGCTGATCGCAACCTTGCCTGCCGAATCCAACACATCAATCAAGCCCGTTGTCAGATCAACATAATCATCGAGCGTCAGGCTCTTTGCTTCTTTACCCTTACCGGTGAGGTGGAAGTCTGTGTAATAGCCGGTTGATTTACCGTTTTTATCGGCAATCGGAGTTACTCCTACGGAGAACACAGGCCGTATACTTGTTTTGCTTTGAAGGGTATTAGTGCGATTGGTGTCAAGGGCTTCGGAGGCAGTACAGTAATCATAGCATCTGATACCGTCAACGGTGCATTTTGTAACAATGGTCTTTCCGCCTGAAATTCCAGCTTCAACGGTAAGCAGATAAAGTTCCCACTGAACATGGTTATGAGTTTTTTTGCTGTTTGCGCAAGGTGTACTGTTTGAGGATGTCGACGGAACTTCAACTATCTTTTTCCTGTTGTAAACAAAGGTCTGCTCTGTGGAAATGTTTGTGGCACTGTTGAGGGTCTGATTGATTTTTTTATTTACGTTTTTAAGCTGGGTGTTCTTACTTTTTTCCGTAAAAGCAGATTCTGCTATAAATACACGGCCGTTTTTGGAAGATATGGAATAATAGGAAATGCCGTCAATGCTTTTTGAGTATATTGAAGATGTTTTTTCCAAAACGCTAAAGAGCTTTTTGGAAACATCATACATAGTATTGTAGGTGGTTTTCTTTTCAAGATCGCTTTTTAGAATCCAGTTGCCGTTCTTTAATTTGCACCAGGTTTCACCGTATTGGTTCTTTGCAGAGCCTGTTACAACAAGAAGGCTTTCGTCGGAATATTTTTTTACCTTTTCAGATGACTTAGCATAGGGCCTTTTATATGAATAGGTGCCGTTTCTGTTATCCACTTCATAAACGGTGTTGCTTGTTGATGTTACTGTAAGAGGATACTCTGCCTTGCAGTTTTTACATACACCGTAATTGTTTTTGTAGTTATGGTTACAGCTTTTCCATACGGCATAAAGAGTGATATTTTTCTTTACCTTGTAGGTATCTCCCGTTTTGTAGGTGGCTGTTTTGGCTGTATTTGAAGTTGACCAACCCATAAAAGTATATCCGCTGCGTGTAGGAATAGCAGATGATATTGTGAGCTTGCCTGATACAAAGCCCGTTGAAGCAGGTGCTTTCTTACCACCGTTGGCTTTATAGGTTACCTTGTGACCGCTTTCAACATTTCCTGCAAATATCCAGTTGCCGTCGGAAAGCTTAAACCATTTATTATTGTGAGCGTTGATTGTGTATCCTACAATGGTAAGCGGCTCCATATATTTGGCTGTTCTGACCTTTGAACCGCCACTGTAGGGCTTGTTTCTGATAACGGCTCCATCTTTTTCGGTAACAACAACGGTTCCTGATGATTTTGTAACGGTTATGGTGTAGGTATATTTACATACCGTACATTTGCCCAGATCATTATATTTATGATTGCACTTTTCCCATACGGCATAAAGATAAAGGTTCTTGTCCTTATCGTATTCGTCGCCTGCCTTGTATTTTACCTTTTTCGAATCGCTGTCTGTTGCCCAGCCCTTGAACACATACTTTTCTCTTGTGGGCTTGGAAGAAGTGATTTTTACGGATTTACCTGAAAGAAAATACTGCTTGTCGGGAGCGTTTTTTCCTCCGTTTGCGTTATATTTGACCATAAAGCGCTCTGTGACATTGCCTGAGAATACCCATGAGCCGTCCTTGAGCTTGTACCAAGTGTTGTGAGATTTACCTTTTTCGTTGATATTTGTTACCTTCGCAACGATTGTAAGATCTGCCCCTTTATCGTAAACCTTGACTTTTTTTGAGTTTTGCGAGTAAGGTCTTGACCATGCGGTAGCACCGTTACCGTTGGTAACACGGTAAACGGCAGACATTGAGGTTTCCTTTAATTTATATTCGTACTTACAGGTAGTGCAGATACCACCGTAATATTTTGCATGACTGCACTTTTCCCACACAGCATAAAGAGTCATACTCTTGGTAAATTTATAAGAAGAACCTGAATTATAGGAAACTTTTGTAGTAGTTTTGGATGTTCCCCAACCCTTAAATATATAACCCACTCTTGTCGGCTTATCTGTAGTAATAGTAAAACTGCTTCCTATGAGGAATGTCTTGCTCTTGGGATTAGAAGATTCACCACCATTAACATTATATTTGATAGTAAAACGCTGTGTAACATTTCCTGAGTATATCCAATTGCCATCTGAAAGTTTATACCATGTGTTTTTATCTGCATTAACAACTTCCTTTGTAACTGTAATTACAGTACCTTTTGAAAGTTTTTTTACGGTTTTGCAACTATTGTACGGTCCTGTGCGGACATTTGCTCCGTCAACAATCACACAATATTTTGCATTATTTACTGTTTTGCTTGATTTAAGGCTCGAGGTATTCCAGCCACCACAGACTGTACACACATTTTTTTCATATTTGTGGCTTACCTTGGCAATAGCTTCTGTTTTTGTCTTTGAACAGATAGTGCAAGTATATACCTTTGTACCTGTTGCAGCGCAGGTTGCTTTCTTTGTAACAGTACCGCTGTTCCATTTGCAGGAGTTATGCTCTTTTACATAATCACCAAATATGTAGCCGCCGCTGTATTTATACCATGTATTGCCGCTTGCATTCACAACCTTTCGGGTAACAACAATTTCTGTTCCCTTGGAAAGTGAGTTTACAATTTTACAGCTGTTATAAGGACCTGTGCGGACTTTTGAAGCATCCTTTATTACATAATATTTTACATTGTTTACTGTTTTACTTGATTTAAGGCTTGATGTATTCCAGCCGCCGCAGACAGTACACACATTATTTTCATATTTGTGACTTACCTTGGAAATAGTATCTGTTCTGGTTTTTGAGCATATTGTGCATGTGTATACCTTTGTACCGGTTGCAGTACAGGTTGCTTTCTTTGTAACCGTGCCGCTGTTCCACTTACAAGAATTATGCGCCTTTACATAATCCGCGAATATATAACCGCCGCTGTATTTATACCATACATTGTCACTTGCATTAACAAACTTTCCGGTAACAATAATTTCATTCCCCTTGGAAAGCGTTGCTGTGGTGGCACATGCACCGTAAGGGCCTGAATGTACCTTTGCTCCGTTGGTAGTTACATAATATTTGACATTATTTACCGATGAGCTTGACTTAATACTCGATCTGTTCCAGTCACCACAGACTGTACATACATTTCCACTGAATTTGTGACTTACCTTTGAAAGTGTTGTTGTCTGACTTCTGCCACAGATAGTACAATATTGCACCTTTGTGCCCGATGCAGTACAGGTTGCTTTCTTTGTAACCGTGCCGCTGTTCCATGCACAGGAATTATGTGCTTTCACATAGTCTGAAAAAATATAACCGCCGCTGTATCTGTACCATGTGTTATTGCTTGCATTTACAAGCATTTCTGTAACATAAATTTCAGTACCTCTGGAAAGTGTTGCCGTTGTAGCACAGGCTCCATAAGGCCCTGAATGTACCTTTGCACCATCAGTAGTTACATAATATTTCACATTATTTACAGCTGATTTTGATTTAATGCTTGAGCTGTTCCAGTCTCCGCAGACAGTACAGACATTACCGCTAAATTTATGTCCGTAAGGCAGTGCGTGTTGACTTGTTGTCTGTCCGCACTTGTTACATCTGTAGTAATTAATACCATAAGTTGTACAAGTAGGACTAACACCGCTTGTCCAGGTCCAGGAACAGGAATGGCTTTTTACGTTACCTGAATAAATCCAGTTGCCGTCAGAAAGCTGATACCATATGTTTCCTGCACTGTTTTTTGTGCTTGATACAACCCATATGATATTTCCTTTTGCTTCTCTTCTTACCGAGGACGCTTTTTCAGAATAAGATGTTCTGACAAGAGCACCATCGGATTTTGTTATCTCATACGGAGTTGCAGCAAAAACACCTGCTGCGAAAACAATGAGCATAATAAGAGTTGACACAAGAAGCAAAATACCCTTACTTATGCTTTTTCTGATTTTTGATTCCTTCATTTTTGTTCCTCCTGAAAAATTGTTTTGCTTAATAATCCGGGGTTACTTTATTTCCTCAACCAATGCTTTTCTGAAGCTCAGGAATGTTTCATTATCAAGCGGATAATTTGTGAAATTGATATCGCCTAAATGCTTTTCTAAAAATTCGAGTGCATATTCTCTTGAGGTCTGCTGTTCGAGTAATCTCAAAGCACTTATGTCCTGTATCCCCTCGTAAAAAACCTTTTGTCTTAATGAGCTTAAAGGCTGTCCGTTTTCACCGGGGTAAACTATGTAGGAGTCGCCCGAGGGAAAATGTCCGCCTGCATCGGAAACCTCAAAGGGGTTTATATGCTCCTTGGAATACTGGCTGTTATAGAAATTATAGCCCCAATGCAAAAAGCCCTCGCAGTCATATTTATACAAAAGAACACCTAAAATTCTGTTACGGATTGACGGTAAGCAGAAAAATCTGTTCGGTGCATTATCGTCTATAGGTCCGCAGCAATAATATGTCCACAGGTTTTCAACCTTACCTTTGAACTCTTCTATATTTCTCTCACTCGGAATGGGAGTACCCACAAGTCCTAATTCAAAAATCTCAAAATGAGAAAGCGCATCTATATCTCTGTAAGCCGAAAAATATTCGTGTGTTATCTTTGATGCCTTTGCATATGTACGGATATTGTCATCGTTCGGCTCATCTGAGGTGTGAACAAAGCAGATGTCTGTTATTCCCTTTTTATCCGTGTATTCCTTGAAGGCAACGGAAAACTGTCTTAAGAAGCTCTTATAGCCCTGTGAGTCAGCCTTGTTTTCCCAGCCGAAGATTTTTCTGTAGCCGGTGGAGGTTGTTGCCATAATTTTCGGACAGTATTCAGCACCCCATTGAGTGAACAGATGTGAAATTTCAAAGAACTGCACTCCGTTTCTCATAGCCATATCTACCCAACGGTCAAGCTTTGAAAAATCGAAGGTATAGTTATAGCCTTTTTTTGTAACACCGACAAGCTGTACGGTTGTTCTCTCGCCGCCCTCCTCTGTGTCAAGCGGAGGAGTAAAAATAGGAGTGAGCAGACAGTTTATGCCGTGAGATACCGCATTTTTAATAAAATTCTCAACTATTCTCCAGAACTCCTCGCTGAAAACCTCAACCTTGTAGAAATCGGCAAGGCAGTCTGCATGAAACCAGTTCATATGCTTTAACTGCTGTGCGGGAAGCTTTTCCTTTGCGGTGTATACATTTACCGTGCGGCTTACGGTGTTATCCTTGCATTCAACAGCAAATTCTACAGAATATCCGTTTTTATCAACATCAGTTGAATCAACCTCAAGCCAGAAAACTGCTTTTTTGCCCCTTTCGAGTGAAATACTGTCGGGAACAAGCGAAAGTAAATCGGGATAGTAACCGGGCTTTGCGTCATTGAGCACCGTGCAGTTCTCTCTTTCGTCATCAATGGTATACGAAGAATATATTTCGTCTACTCTGAAAAGCTTCACCTGTATGCCGCTCTTTACCTTTATCCGGGCTTCAACATCCTCGTCGCTTTCAACAACAAACTGCAGCGCACCTCTTTCACCGTTTATAAGATACAAACTGTCTGTCTCTTTTTCGGGACAGGGCAGACAGGAAAATATCTTTTCGAGAGATGAAAAAACAGAAATTTTTACAGCCATAACAACACCTCGTATTTTGTTTATAAGGAAATCTTAGCATTATTGCGGTATTTTTTCAACTGCGCATAAAAAAAACGGAAACTTGCACAATTTTAATCTGAAAATTTTTACAACAGCATTTTATTAACTGTTGACTTTTGGCAAGTTTTTGTTTATACTTATAGTGTATAAAAATCTCTTCAGGAGGACAACCCAATGAAAAAAGTATTAGCATTAATTCTTTGTGCTGTTATGCTGCTTGCAAGTATTCCCGTTATGAGCTTTGCAGCAGAAACAACAATCAAAGAAAACGAAAAACTCATAATCAAAAACGGCGAAACCTATACAGTTAAGTCAGGCGACACTCTTTATGTTGCAAACAAAGGTGCCCTTATTGTTGAAGAAGGCGGAAAGCTCGTTGTAAACGGCGATATTATTACATATTCAGGCTCCGATGTTTATATTGAAGGTACTCTCGTCGGTGCAAAAAACATTTCCGGTTCAGGTGATGTTGTTGTTCAGGTAAGATTTGACCAGCTCAGCAAATATGTAACAACAGACGGTGCAGTAACCGTTTCCTACGCTTTTGCAGATACAGTATCAGGCGATGTAAACAAAGAAATCCCATACGAGGCATTGGATGCTTCAAAAGAAGATGCTGTTTATGTTCCCCTCAACAGCTATCTCTTTGTTAAGGCTGAAATAGGCAAGGAAGAAGAAGCAACACTCGGTCATAATAAGTATGATGATTCTCTTTTCAATGTTTATATGAACGGTGCTGTTGTAACCTTCGGTGACGGCAATCATTATGTTCAGCTCACAACAGCTGCTGACATCACTTATGACACATGGAAGGGCTATAACAATTATCTCACAACCTTCCCCGTATATCTTCCCTCCGGTGAAGGCTATACCGTATACAACAAAACAGGCGAAAAGGATACAGTAAAAGTAAAATACGGCACTCCCATCAGCTTCTATGTTGAAATCGACGAAGACTATGATATGTCTCAGTATGAGGTATATATCTACAATGGCTACGGATGGACAGGTCTTGACACATCAACACTTCTCGGCAAGCTTGATCCCGCCCAGCCTGATGAATACGGCTATTATCACATCCCCGCAGTTGTAGGCGACACAACAGTTTATGTTGTAGGCGTTATGGAAAACGAAACAATCACAATGCTCGGCGATGTTATGACAATGATAAAGAACATTTTTGAAATGTTCGCCTCTCTCTTCGCAGAGTTCTTTGCAATGCTCGGCTTCGGCACAGCTACTACTGTTGCATAAATTGTAAGCTAACACAGAGGTAATACGGAGATTTCCGTGTTACCTCTCTTTTTTTTGTTATTGACATTTTTCGTTATTATTGTATAATAAGATTGATTAATACTTTTAATAAAATTGATAATATTTTTTAATCAAAGCAAAAACGGATGTGTTATTATGGATGTAAGAAATCTGAAAACCTTTCTCAAGGTGTCGGAGCTTAACAATTTCACAAAGGCTGCACTTATGCTCGGCTATTCGCAATCTGCCGTAACAGTACAGATGCAGCAGCTTGAAACAGAGCTCGGGCTTCCCCTCTTTGACAGAATAGGAAAAAATATAAAGCTTACCCAATACGGAGTGAACTTTGTTGACTATGCAAGCAAGGTTATTGAGGCTATGGAAAGAGCTGAAAATTTTGCGGTAGAAAGCAAGCAGATGAAGGGTACGATACATTTAGGTATTGTTGATTCAATACTGAATACTGTTTTCATTTCCATTCTTCCAGAATTCAACCGCCGATTTCCGAATATCAACATAAGCATTTCTGTCGGCTCTGCAAGAGAAATCGAAGCAAAAATGCGTTCAAATGACCTTGACATTGCATATATGCTTGACTACAAGGTGCCGAGAAAGGAATGGGTAAGAGTAAGGGAAGAAAATGAGCCGATTATCTTCGTAACCAATCCCGACAATGCACTTGCAGACAAAAAGACTGTAAGATTTGAGGAAATCATTAACGAAAAGCTTATTCTTATGCCCATAGGCGAGGGCTACAGATATCTGTTTGATGATGAACTTGCCGCAAGAAATCTGTATGCAACTCCGTCAATAGAAATTGCTAATACGGAAACAATATTGAAGCTTATAAAGGAAGCAAATTATGTAACAATGCTGCCCGTTTTTATGGTAAGAGACGACATAAAAAAGGGACTGCTCAAAAAAATCAATGTTGAGGACTGCGAGCTGTCACAATGGTCACAGCTTACATACTTAAAAGGTAAGGCAGTAACTCCTCTCTTGCAGGTGTTTATAGATACACTTGATGAATTATTACCTCCTATCGAAAAATAACAAACGAAAGGATAAATAAAAATGATAAGAGTTCTTGTTTGGAATGAATTTATGCACGAAAAGGATGAAGACAACAAAGCTTCATCAATTTACCCTGACGGTATACATAACTATATTGCCGGCTTTTTAGGAAAAGAAGAGGATATTGAAGTAAGCACCGCAACACTTGATGACGAAAACTGCGGAATAACCAAAGAGCGTCTTGAAAACACGGATGTTATCATCTGGTGGGGACATTGCGGACATCACAAGGTGCCCGACGAGGTCGCAGTCCTCGTTCAGGAGGCAGTTCTCAACGGTATGGGAGCAATCTTTTTACACTCTGCACACAAATCAAAGCCCTTTATGCGTCTTATGGGAACAAGCTGTTCTCTCACCTGGAGAGAGAGTGACGACCTTGAAAGAGTATGGGTAAATGTGCCCTCTCACCCTATAGCACAGGGCATCGGCAGATATTTTGAGCTTCCCGGTGAGGAAACCTACGGCGAACCCTTTGGAATTCCCACTCCCGACGAGCTTATTTTCACAGGCTGGTTTGAGGGCGGTGAGGTCTTCCGCTCAGGCTGCACCTGGACAAGAGATAACGGCAGAGTTTTCTATTTCCAGCCGGGACACGAAACCTATCCCACATATAAAAATCCCGATGTTCAGAAAATTATATTAAATGCTGTTCGCTGGTGTAACCCCGTAATCCGCATTCCCGATGCAATGGACTGCCCCTGCCTTCCGAGAGTTCATAGTTTCAACAAATAAGCTATGTTCAGAAAGGCCTACGTTGAGATAACAAATATATGTAATATGAATTGCTCGTTTTGTCCGAAAACAAAACGGGCAAGGACTTTTATGTCACCCGAAAGCTTCCGTGTTGCCGCTGAGAAGCTCAGAAGCATCACAGAATATATATATCTGCATATTTCGGGAGAACCCTTGCTCCATCCCGAGCTTGAAAGGATTATGGACATCTGTGCCGAGCTTAAATTCAAAGTATGCATCACAACAAACGGTACTTTACTGGAAAAGCAAAAGGATATTCTCCTGAATTCTCCCTCTCTTTATAAGGTCAGCATTTCGCTTCACTCATTTGAAGCAAACAAGGTTGATTTTTCTTTGGAAAGCTATATAAGCTCTGCCTGTGAATTTGCTCAGAAATGCAGTGAAAAAAATGTAATCTGCGCTTTAAGACTGTGGAACACAAACGGTCTTAACAGCTTAAACGGAGATATTCTTGATATTCTGAGAAAATATTTCCCCAATGAATGGAAAAAAAATCACAGAGGCTTTACCCTTGCAGATAAAGTATTTCTCGAAAAAGCAGAAAAATTTGACTGGCCTGACATTAACGGTAATTTAAGAGAAGTCAGCTTCTGTATGGGCGGCAGAGATCAGTTGGGAGTTCTTGCAGACGGTACCGTCGTTCCCTGCTGTCTTGACAGCGAGGGCAATATTCCTCTGGGTAACATCTTCACCCAAAGCCTGAACGATATTCTTACCTCTGAACGCTACAAAAATTTTTTTGACGGCTTCTCACAAGGCAGACCGACAGAAGATTTATGCAAGCGTTGCGGCTATGCAGAAAAAATGTTTAAAAAATAATTATACCGCAGACAGTTAATTTTCCGTTCTGTCTGCGGTATCTTTGTTTGTTATTTCTGAATAAATCTTTTCATAGCCTCAAAGGTTTCATCACTCATATGATGCTCCATTTTGCAGGCATCTTCACTTGCAACTGTTTCACTGACACCTAATTTTACTAAAAACTGTGTTAAAACCGTGTGCCGTTCATATATTTTTTCAGCAAGCTCTTTTCCCTCTTTTGTGAGAGAAAGATAACCGCTTTCATCTGTTTCAACATATCCTGCCTTCTTAAGAAGTCCCATTGCACGGCTTACACTCGGCTTTGAAAAGCCCATATATTCGCCGACATCAATGCTTCTCACGGCAGAGCTTTTCTGCAAAAGCACATATATGGTTTCAAGATACATTTCACCAGATTCCTGTAAATGCAAAATGAGTGCCTCCTTTTTCAGATTTTTTTATAATTATACCATATTTAAAACTGCATTGCAAGTTCTTTACACAAACATAAAATCCTGCAATTTTTCATAAAAAAGTATTGACAAAATAAAATTTCTGCTGTAATATATATTGCAGTTAGCAGATGCTAACTAAGTGAACTTCACAAAAAATCTTGATTTTCAGACTTTCTGAGGGAGGAAAAACTGTGAAAACACTCAAAAGTGCAAAGATAGGCGAAACCTTCAAGGTAGTCAAGCTTCACGGTGAAGGTGCGATAAAACGCAGAATTATGGATATGGGCATAACAAAAGGAACTTCTGTTTTTGTCCGCAAGGTAGCTCCTTTGGGCGATCCTATTGAGGTTACAGTCAGAGGCTATGAGCTTTCTTTAAGAAAAGCAGATGCCGATATGATTGAAGTGGAATAATTTTCAGGTATCCATCAATCCGAAGGGGCAGAATGCCCCATATTTTACGGCATACGGTTAGCAAACGCTAACCTCATACGAAAGGAGAACTGTTTATGGGTTTAAGAATTGCTCTTGCAGGCAATCCCAACAGCGGAAAAACAACACTTTTCAATGCCCTCACGGGATCAAATCAGTTTGTAGGAAACTGGCCCGGTGTTACGGTTGAGAAAAAGGAAGGCAGACTAAAAAAAGACAATGAAATAACAGTTACAGACCTGCCCGGCATATATTCACTGTCCCCATATTCACCCGAAGAGGTTGTTGCAAGAAATTATCTTTTAGGTGAGCGTCCCGATGCTATTCTTAACATAGTTGACGGCACAAATATTGAGAGAAACCTTTATCTCACAACACAGCTTACCGAAATCGGTATACCTGTTGTTGTTGCCGTTAATATGATGGATGTTGTAAAAAAGAACGGGGACAATATTGATATTGAAAAGCTTTCAATGCTGATAGGCTGCAAGGTGGTTGAAATTTCTGCACTTAAGGGAACGGGAATTGATGAGGCTGCAGAAGCGGCTGTTGAGGCTGCAAAATCGGGAACAACTGAGCCCTTACATATTTTTTCAGGTGAGGTTGAACATACTCTTGCTCACATTGAGGAAGCAGCCATTCACAGTATGGATGCAGAAAAACAGCGTTGGTATGCGATAAAGATTTTTGAACGCGATGAAAAAGTAATTGAAGAGCTTAAAATCCCTCAGAATACTCTTGAGCATATTGAAAAGGATATAACTGCCTGCGAAAAGCTTTTTGATGATAATGCTGAAAGTATTATCACAAACGAAAGATATGACTATGTAACAAAAATAACGGCAAAGTGCTGCACTAAAAAGAACAAAGGCGGGCTTTCAACCTCTGATAAAATTGACCGAGTTCTTACAAACCGCTTCCTTGCTCTTCCCATTTTTGCTGTTATTATGTTCGTTGTGTATTATATTTCAGTAACAACTGTGGGTACTATTGTTACAGACTGGGCAAATGACGGTGTTTTCGGTGACGGCTGGCATCTTTTCGGCATAGGTACCTCGCAGTATGAAGAAGAAATGAACGAGTATGCAGCACAGAACATTTTTACCGAAGATGTTGTTTTAACAATCGACAAAGCAGTTAATGCGGGTATTATCGGAGCAGATGAGCTTCAGGCTGCTGTTGCAGACGGTGACTTCGGTGCTTTCGATGAAGCATATGCTTCTTATGCAGACACTCTGATTACAGGCGGCTTTGATATTTCCGAAACGGTAGATTTAGCTTTAGAGGCTGAAAATGTGCCCGATACATCAGAATACGGAATATGGGTACCCGGTGTGCCCGTTCTTGTTGAAAAGGCTTTGATATCTCTCAACACTCCCGAGTGGCTCAACTCTCTGCTGCTTGACGGTATTATAGGCGGTGTTGGTGCGGTTCTCGGCTTTGTTCCTCAGTTAATGGTGCTTTTCATATTCCTTGCATTCCTTGAAGCGTGCGGATATATGTCAAGAATTGCATTCGTGCTTGATAAAATCTTCTGTAAATTCGGACTTTCCGGTAAATCGTTTATTCCTATGCTTGTAGGTATCGGCTGCGGTGTTCCCGGTATTATGGCATCAAGAACAATAGAAAACCAGCGTGACCGCAGAATGACCATCATCACAACAACCTTTATGCCCTGCGGTGCAAAGCTTCCGATTATTGCTCTTATTGCAACATCACTCTTCGGCGGTGCATGGTGGGTAGGCCCCAGCGCATACTTTATCGGTATTGCCGCAATTGTTATCACAGGACTTATTCTCAAGAAAACAAAGCCCTTTGCAGGCGATCCTGCTCCCTTTGTTCTTGAGCTTCCTGCTTACCATATGCCCACTCTCAAAAACATACTTCTCAGCATGTGGGAACGCTCAAGCTCCTTTGTAAAGAAAGCAGGTACAGTTATTCTTCTTGCTTCAATGATAATCTGGTCAGGCTCTGTATTCGGCATTGTTGACGGAGCATTCAGATTTGACACCGAAATGGCGCTTGATAACAGTATACTCGGTATACTCGGCAATGCTCTTTGCTGGATATTTGCTCCTCTGGGCTTTGGTAACTCAACAGCAACGGTTGCAACAATAATGGGACTTGTTGCAAAAGAAGAAATTGTCGGAGTGTTCGGAGTTCTCGATTTCATGGATATGAGCAAAATCACAGCTTACTCTTTCCTTATATTTAATCTCCTCTGCGCTCCCTGCTTTGCAGCTATGGGTGCTATAAAAAGAGAAATGAACTCCCCCAAATGGACTGCTTTTGCAATAGGCTATCAATGTGTTTTTGCATATGCAATTTCTCTTATAGTATACCAGTTTGGTTCTGCTGCTACGGGAAATATGAACATTATCGGCTTTATCGCCGCATTAATAGTTCTCTGTGCTATTATTTATCTTATTGCAAGAAAGCCCTACAATCCCGATAAGAAAAATAAAAGCAAAACAGCAGAAAAAGTAAAAATAACAAAATAAACCTTATAAGGAGGAAAACCAATGCTTGATTGGATTACACAAAATATAGCAACAATAGTAATCTGCGTTTGTCTTATTGCTGTAGTTGTTCTTATAATAAGAAAAATGATAAAAGATAAAAAGCAGGGAAAGTCCTCCTGCGGATGCTCCTGCGGAACTTGTCCTATGAGCGGCAGCTGTCACAGTACAGACAATAAAAACAAATGATATTTCACAAAAAAACCGTCTGCTCCATTTTCGGAACAGACGGTTTTGCATTTTATCTTATTAATATTTGCTCATTGAATCAACTGAAAGTACAAATACTGTTGCACCGCCAACGGTTACCTCACTACCTAAAGCACCCTCTGAGAAGCCCTGACCGAAGGATTCGGTAGTTTTTGACTGATGTGTTCTTACCATTGAATGTTTACGGATTACTTCCTTTACTCTTTCAACCTTGTCGTCCTCTGTACCTATAAGGAAGGTGGTGTTGCCTACCATAAGGAAGCCGCCTGTTGTTGAAAGCTTGGTTACCATAAAGTTTTCTTTTGTAAGTGCGGATGCTACCACATTGGAGTCATCATTATTTACTATTGCAACAATTAATTTCATCGGTTTTTCTCCTTTTATAGTTTGGGAAGAAGCATCTTCCGGCTCTTCTTATCAAGTTTTCTGTAATCGGGAATTTCATAACGGTTATCGTTACCGTCTTTTATAAGAACTCTGCCGTCATAAAGCGGCTTTATGGATGCTATATGATTTCTGATTTCAAATGAGATTATACCCTGATCAGTCTCGGCAGTCCATATCCATATCTGGAACTTCTCCGTCATCTTGATAAATCTTGTTATTCTGGGAATCATATAGTATTCATTGAGAGCATTCTCTATGACCTTGCGGGAATCCTCGTGAAGAGAAGCAACATCACGGATAATTGCAATCTGCTCACCGTCCTGAGTCATAAGAGCAATATACTTGTTTCCGCCGCTTCGGGGAAACAGACGGTGCGGCTCAAGGGACACGAATTTTTCCTTGGTGTGGAAGAATTCAACATCTACGAATATACCGTCATTTTCGGTAACACGGATTTCGGGCCCGTCAATATAGTTTATCATATTCCTCCCTCACTCTCATTCAAAATTTTCTTCTTGCTTCTGCTTCTGAAGCTGCTCGCCCATAGACTGAATCTGAATAAGCTTATAATACTTACCCTTAAGCTTCATAAGCTCCTCGGGAGGACCGAATTCTATAACCTCACCCTTGTCTACAACAATAATCTTGTTTGCATTTCTGAGTGTTGACAGACGGTGAGCTATCATAAGCGTTGTTCTGCCTCTGATAAGTCTTTCTATAGCCTCCTGAATCAGATGCTCTGTTTCGGAGTCAACCGCAGCGGTTGCTTCGTCAAAGATAAGAATACTCGGGTTTTTCATAACGGCTCTTGCAATGGATATTCTCTGCTTTTCACCGCCCGAAAGACCTATACCTCTCTCTCCGAGCATCGTGTCATACGCATCGGGAAGACGGGATATAAAGCCGTGCGCATTTGCAATATCTGCTGCACGGAGCACCTGCTCAACATGCACCTGACCTGCACCGTATGCGATATTGTTGCAGATGGTGTCCTTGAACATCAAGGGTTCTTGCTGAACAAAGCCTATCTGATTACGGTAATACTGCATATCAATATCCTTGATATTAACACCGTCAACAAGAATTTCGCCCTCATAATCATCATAGTAACGCATAAGAAGATTTATGAGTGTTGATTTACCTGAGCCTGTTGTACCTACTATACCTACAACATCACCCGGCTCAATAACAACATTTATATTTGAAAGCACCTTTTTTGAACGGTCAAAGGAGAAATTGACATTTCTGAACTCAATTTTACCGTCCATTCTTTCAAGACAGTTACCCTTACCGAAGTCGTGCTCGGGCTCTGCATCAAGAATATCGAGTATCTTTTCTGCAGATGCAAGTGTGTTCTGATATGTATCGCTGAAATTAGCAAAGAAGTTTACCGGATTATAGAACATACTTGCATATGAAACGAAGGATACAAGAAGACCTATACTGAAGTCACCTCCGTTAATAACGGAAAGACCTCCTGAGAACCATATAATCAGTGAGCCGCAGGTTACAAGGAATGTCATAAAAGCAGGGAAAAAGCCTGCAATTTTTGCAACGGAATCATCCTCCTTCATCCATTCGTCACAATAAGCATCAAACTTATCTACGGCAGATTTTTCGTTTGTAAATGCCTTTATAACACGCACACCGGGAATAGTGTCAGCAAGAAGTGTTGAAATAGCCGAGCCTCTGCGCCAGATTCGCATATAACGGGGGCCTATCTTCTTTCCGAAGATTTTACCCGTTGCAACAACCAAGGGTATCGGAAGCAGAGAAAACAGTGTGAGCTTCCAGTTCATACATATCATTATAACAAGTATACCAATCAGAGTGAAAAGCTGAACAACGGCTTCCTGAGAAACACGAAGCACAAAGTTCTGGATTGTTGAGGTATCGGAATTGACACGGTTGATTACCGAGCCTGTTGAGGTTTTGTCATAAAAGCTCATCGGAAGATACTGTGCCTTTGCATAGATATCCTTTTTAAGTCCCACAACTATCTTATCACCCGTAACTCTCAGCAGATATGCTCTTACTGCCGTTACGGAATACTGCAGAACATAAACACCTAACAGGAATAATATAACCTTTATAAGCAATGAAGCATTACCTGAGGGAATAACCTTATCAACCATATGTCCCGTTATGTACGGAGGCACAAGTGACATCGCAGTTGTGAACAGCGACAAAAGCATACAGATTATAAGATTTTTCTTATGCGGCAGGGCATACTGTGCAAACTTTGTAAACATCTTGCTTCTGCCCTTACAGTTAAAGCACTCCGCATCGGGATTGGGAAGCTTTCTTCCGCAGGTGGGACAGAAGCTTCTCTGTCTTAAATAGGTAGCCTCAACTGCATAGATAAGCTCATCCGAATAGCCGTTTTCAATGATTGCATTGACAAAATCTGCACCCGCATCGGCAATGTTTGCCGCCGAAAAGGTAAAACGGATAAGCTTATGCCGTCTGCCGTCATTGTCAATCACGCTGAAAATCGCATTGCCGTACATTCTCTTGACTGTGGCTTTTTGCATATCCGAATACTTCATTCTGATATATCCGCCGTCATACGCTTCGTCAAATGCGATTATCTCCTCTTTTGTGAAACACATTGCAGAACTGCCGTACTTACGCTTTAAGGACAAATCGCCCACAACCATAAACAACGGCTGCTCATTTGCAAACAGACTGTTGTACTGCTCCCTGTAGCACTCAGGGAACGGACTGTTTGAAATAATCTTCATTCTTTCACCCCGCTTTTGTAGGTTACAATATTTTATTGCCTGAGAAAAACAAAAATATCGTTTTTCACGGACAATTATATGTAAATATTTTACGCAAATCAATAGAATTTTTAAGATATTTTTATTTTCCTTGACTTTTTTTATATAAAAAATATAATTGAATCCAAAGGAGTGATAATTTTGAAAAACAAAATACATCTTTCGTTTTTTAACATATTAAGCATTATAACAATTATAGGAACTGTATCCCTTGTAATATCAATTCTCGTAACCTTTGCGCTGACCTTTAACTCAGAGCCTGAGTTTACACTCAACAGTATCACAATAGAAAAGGCTCAAGCCAATGACACATTGAAGCCTACCGACAGTGAAAATTGGTACAAGGTAACATACAATATGAGTGTTGCCTCCTATAAATTTTCACCGTATTCCTATGAAGCTGAAGGCTTTGCCCTCAAAGCCCCTGCCGATTTCAGAAGAAACGGGACATATAAACTTTATCTTGACGAGGCCTTAAGCTTTTCCAACACACAAAAAGACGATTTTACATTGATTCTTTATGTTGAAAGCAGTCAAGGCATTGAATATATAAAAAGCATTGTTCAAAACAGCGGCTTCGGCACAAGAGGACTTACACAAAAATTCTCCTTCTTCAAATACGAACCCTTCACAGATATGCCCGGCTTTTATATCTCTGATTTTGAAAATGCGGAGATAACTGTAAAGTAAATTAAAAAACTTATACTTTCATTTCCGAACCCGAATATTGATTTTATACGGTGTAACTTTCAGTTATGCCGTATTTTTATTAACAGAATAACCCGCCATAAGCTTTCACAAATACCTTAGTAAAGCCGATAGCGGGTAAATATGCTGTTAATGTTTTTTAAAAACAAACAAATACTCGTGTGCAATTAATAAAAAGTTGTATTTCACACTATTTGTTTTCCAATATCCTGTAGCCTTGCAATTATGTTGCTCTTTGATAATAAGTTCTTTTAATTTAAATCCTGCGTCTTCAAAAATTCGCATAACTTCAAAAGACATAGGTATCATATGCCCTTTTTGACGAGTGTCACCCATAAGAACAGCACAATATTTATCTTTTTTCAGAACACGGTAGCTCTCTGCAGCTACCTTTTTCATTTCCTCAAGAAAATCTTTTACTTTCAGCAAAGATAAATCTTCAGGTATATCCTCGCTATACTGAATAATATCGGCATAAGGTGGATGAGTACATATCAAATCAATACTTCCATCCGGAATAAAATCAAGATTGCGGGCATCTCCTTTATGTAAATAAATCTTGCCGTTTGCACCTTCGTGCTCAAAATCTGTTTTTTCTTTACAACGGGCAAGAGCAACATCATTTACATCAACACCTATAATGTTTCTGTTAAGCAGCTTAGCTTCAACAAGAGTGGTGCCACCACCTGCAAACTGATCAAGAACCAAATCGTTTTCCTGAGAATAACGAAGCATTATATTTCGTGGTATATACGGAGACCAATTTCCTCGCCACTTTGCATCGTGGGTTGCCCAATCTCCTCTTTTCGGAAAGGTCCAATGAGTTGTCATCTCAAGTTCAAAATCATCAGGTTGCCATTTGGTTATTTTTTTTGCCATTTTAATTTTCACCAAACTTTTTACTAATTATTTCCTCTAATATACTTGCTTTTGCCAAATTAAAATTCATCAAATACCGAAGATGTCTAAATCCTTTCTGAAGTTGATTAGTTGTACCTTTCCAGCAATTACCGTCTGTAATTAAAACAAAATCTATACTATTAGCAGCAAGGTCTGCTTGTCTGTTTATGTACGAATCTATAATTTCTTCCGGCTTTGAGCCACCACCATTAAAAAAGTTAACCTCTATATTCATACATTTCTTTGTATTTCTATCCAACAAAATAAAATCTGCTTTTCTTTTTGCTATATCATCACTTACATTAAAACCATACTTTTTCAATACCTCAAATTTCTTTTGAGTTATAACTTCCACACTATATTTCTGGCATACGCTTCTTATGATTGGTTCGCAAGCAAGTTCAAACGCTTTACCACCACGGTTTTTCCTTCCGTTTGAATCACTACCTACCAAAATTCCCACAATATAATCTTGTGTGCTTTTTTCAATAAGATTCTGATATAAATTTTTCAGTCCCATCTGTTCGAAAAAATTATAATATTTCTGTATAGTTTCCTCTGTAAGTGGTGACGGTAATTTTTTAGGATTGAAAGAATATATTTGGAAATCATCACCATCAATTGTGTTTCCAATAATCTTCAGCTCGCTATTTTTTCTAACTTTATTCTGTTCTGTTTTTGATAAAGCAAACAATTGAGGAAAAATCTCTATAACAGTAGGTAATTTAGAAATCAAAGTTTTAAATGTTTCATAAAATTCATCATCGTTCTTTCCTATTAACACATCCATTGCATGTATTTCTATATCATAATCCTTGTAGCCATCAATATTGCTCCAGTCGACATAGTAATTGAACCCTCGGTTTGTCTCTATCAAAGTATTTTCAAAAGATTCTGCAATGTTTTCTATTCTTTTTTCTATATGCATACTATTTCTCTCCTTAAAAATTAGAAATAAGAAGTTCTTTTATCTTTCCTCTTGCTTCACTATTACTGTTAATCATTCTTGTTGCTTCAACTCTTTTGATATTATGAGCTGAGTAGATATTATCAAAGAAATCATCTTCTGTATTTGAGTTTTTAGGATCTGAATTACTGATTACAATTTTAGCGCCTTTTCTGTGCATTTCGTCGACAAATTTTGCAAGTTCAATCTGTTCATTATCGTTAAATAAGTTTTCGGTGTAAGCAGTAAAACTTGAAGTATCAGTAAGCGGTCTGTAAGGCGGATCAAAATAAACAAATGTATATTCATCAATAAAGTCAGCAGATTCTCTGTAATCACCGCATACGATTGTGACATTTTTCAGTTTTTCTGATACCGCCCGAAGGTTTGCTTCATCACATATCATAGGGTTCTTATACGAGCCCATAGGCACATTAAACAAACCTTTCTTGTTAACTCTGAACAGACCGTTAAAACATGTCTTATTCAAGAATATCATCAATGCGGCTTTTTCGATATTTATTTTCTCATTTCCATTGACTTTTAAATCATTGAATCGCTCACGCTTTTCATTATAATAAATCTTTCGGCTATCAGTATCTAACGGAATAAATTCATTTTGCATTGTATAAAGTATTTTAATTAAATCATCTATATTATCACGAACAACACAATAAGAATTGATAAGTTCTGCGTTGATATCGCTGATATAAATCTGTTTCAAATCATATTTACTCAGAATATCAAACAACACCGCACCACCGCCAACAAACGGTTCAGCATATTTCGTAATTTTACAATCATCAAAAGGATAATAACACTCAATTTCCTTTAGAAGCTGACCTTTACCGCCTGCCCATTTCAAAAATGGTTTGGCATTCTTTGCATTTGACTGATTATATCTAAGACTACGCGCATCTTCAGGTTTTTTTGCATCAATGGGAATAATCCACATATTACCGAGAGTTGCAACATCATTTATACGCTTTTCTTTGCATAAAGTCAGAACTCTTCTGTGCGATATATTCCATTTTTTTGCTGCTTCACTCGCTGTCATATATGCTAACATTTTGAACCACGCTCCTATAGTATGATTATATTCCAAAATTGGAATAAAAGCAATATCAATTTTAAAGCAATAAAAATTCAAGGAAGACATCTTTCGTAATTCAAAGTGTCTCCCTTGTATAGTTTTATTAGTGAGCATCTTTTCCCGTAAATCTTATGATTTCAAGTCCGGGGGCGTTTTCAGCATCAATGGCTTTGTTGTATTCGTCGCAGACATTGCCCCATTCAACCCTTGACTTTTCAATCAGCACATTTTCGGCATTGCGGATGAAGAAGCCTGAGTTTTTGATTTTTTCAACACCGTAGTCAAGACAGGGACGAAGATCGTACAGTCCGCAATCCCATTTGGATGTTTTTGACATTGTCACCCAAACATTTTCAAAGGAAACATTTTCAATCATATTTTCCTTTGTTGAGTGAATAAGAACACCGTTTTCACCCTTGCAGCTTATATTCCTGAAACGGATATTTTTGATTTTACCTGCCTTTGTGTTCTCGTCACGGTTAAAGCAGGTTATAACTATAGGCTCGGCTGTTCCCCACCAATCGGGACAGAAACGGCGGGTTTCTATGATACAGTTTGAATATGACACATTTTCAACATTTCCGCCGTCACGGATCTGAATTGAAAGTCCGCGGTTGCTTCTTGAAATAATACAGTTGTCAACAATAACATTACGGAAGTTCCCTACTCCCTCTGTGCCTATTTTTATTGCGGCAGAGGTTGAAATCAGAGTACAGTCTGCAATAATTATATTTTCACAAGGCCCGTATTCGGCATTGCCCTTTGATGCTTTAAGACAGATACAATCGTCTGCACATTCAATATGACAGCCGAGAATTCTTACATTCGAGCAATGGTCGGGATCAATACCGTCAGAGTTTGCAACATCAAGGTCATTTAATATTCTTATTTTTGAAATAAGCACATCGTCACAGCCTGCAGGATGAAGCGTCCAGAACGGAGCATCAACAACCGTAAAATCCTTAAAGGTGATATTGTTGCTTTTTTCAATATAAATTACGGTGGGACGCGGATAGAAATTACCTGTTACATAATATCTGTCCTTGCGTTCAACAAAGGCGTGTCCGTTGGCATCAATGGTGCCCTCACCCGAAATTGTACAGGAGTCTGCCTCGTATCCGTAAATAAACACAAAGGACGGCTTACCCGTAACGGGGTTGCCTATAAGTGCAGTTTTCGGATCATTTATCATATTGCACGGACGGATATATCCGTTTATATCATCCGTTGCTTTAAGTCTTGATCCCTTTTGCAGATGCAGTTCAACATTTTTCTTCATTCTTATTGAATCCGAAAAATATGTTTTGCCGCTTGTGAGCACAACCGTACCGCCGCCGTTTTTCTCTGCCGCATCAATGGCTGCTTGTATTGCTGCACAGTCATTATGCTTACCGTCTGCAACAGCACCAAAATCCTCGGGATAAAAATACAACATAAAAAAATCCTCCCTTGTTAAAATTGGGGATGTAAAAAATTACATCCCCAAGCCTTTTTAATTATGCCAACATCATTCTGTCGTTTGCAAATTCGCCGTTGCTTGCCTTTGCGAAAAGCTCAAGCAAATCGGAAACATGAAGATTTTTCTTATCTTCACCTGAAATATCGTAGATTATCTTTCCGTCATACATCATAATAAGACGGTTGCCGAGTCTGATAGCATCCTTCATATTATGTGTTATCATAAGTGTGGTAATATTTCCTGCAGAGATAAGCTCGTCTGTAAGGCTTAATACCTTAGCCGCTGTCTGAGGATCAAGTGCTGCGGTGTGCTCGTCAAGAAGCAAAAGCTTCGGATTCTGCATTGTTGCCATAAGCAGAGTTATAGCCTGTCGCTGACCGCCCGAAAGAAGACCTACCTTTGAAGTAAGTCTGTTTTCAAGACCTAAATCAAGCTTCTTGAGAAGCTCCTTGAATTCTTCTCTTTCCTTCTTTGAAACTCCGTTGCGAAGAGTTCTCATTTTGCCTCTTCTTGCAGCAAGAGCAAGGTTTTCGTCTATCTGCATATCTGCGGCAGTCCCTGTCATAGGATCCTGGAAAACTCTGCCGAAATACTTTGCACGCTTGTATTCGGGAAGATTTGTGATATCAATACCGTCAATCTTAATAGAACCGCAGTCAACGGGATATACGCCCGTTACCATATTGAGAAGAGTGGATTTACCTGCACCGTTACCGCCGATAACCGTAACAAAATCACCGTCATTAAGAGTGAGGTCTATACCGTTCAATGCCTTTTTCTCATTGATTGTGCCGGGATTGAAGGTTTTATAAACTCCTTTGATTTCAAGCATTAACTTTCTCCCCCTTCTTTTCTTTCTTTGCTTTTTTGTGACTGAGCTTTGATTTCCAATAGGGAAGCCCGAGGAAGAGTGCCACAACACAAGCGGAAAGAAGCTTCAAGTCGTTTGCGTTAAGTCCTAACTTAAGAACAATTGAAATAACAATATAGTAGATAATTCCGCCGAAAACAACACCGAGAAGTCTTAAAGCAAAATTCTTGAATATCTTACCGAAAACAACCTCGCTTATGATAACAGCGGCAAGACCGATAACTATAGCGCCTCTGCCCATATTTACATCTGCCGCTCCCGAGAACTGAGCAAGAAGACCGCCCGAGAGAGCAACAATACCGTTGGAAATAATAAGACCGATTATCTTTCTTGAATCTGTGTTGATACCGTTTGCTCTTGCCATTGCCTGATTACAGCCTGTTGCGCGGACGGAATGACCAAGCTCTGTTCCGAAGAACCAGTAAAGAATACCGATAATAGCAACAATAAAGATTGCACATATCAATATTGTTTTGGGAAGAACATCGGTTCTTGAGGAAACGATAAGGTCATACATTCTCCAGTTGATAGGCACATTAGCTCTCGCACTCATTATGCGAAGATTCAGAGAATACAAGGCAAGCTGTGTGAGAATACCCGCAAGAATGGCAGGTATACCGAATCTTGTGTGAAGGAGTCCGGTTACAAAGCCTGCAAGACAGCCCGCAAGGAATGCCACGATCATAGCAATATAAATATTGACACCTGCTGTTGTGAGAACAACTAAAACTGCACCGCCCGTTGCAAGAGTACCGTCTACGGTAAGGTCAGCAACATCGAGTACCTTATAGGTTATATAAACACCTATAGCCATAATACCCCATATCATACCCTGGGCTATGGGTGAGGGTAAAGATTGAAGAAATGAAAGCATCTTTTTACTCCTTATTCTATATTTATATATTTTAGTATATAAAAAGGCATATGTGATATAATACACTTTCTTCAGAGGGCTTGTCAACCGTTTTATCTAATATTTTGCCTGTTTTCTAATTATTAATTATAATATATAATATTAAAAAACGAAAAACTGCGACACTCCGCTAAAGTGCCGCAGCTGCATTTTTCAGAAAACGGATATATCAGCTCTCTGCGTTTATATCAACATAATCCTCAGGAGCTGTAATACCGAGGAATTCACAACGCTCGGGAACATACATCTTTGTTATTACACTTGCTGTTCTGATTTCCATCTCGGCGGGATTTGCTCCGTTTACAAGAATTTCGTATGCCATCTCGCCTGCAACGAAGCCTGTATCATAATAATCAATACCTGCAACAGCAACACCTGCGAGCTTACATGTACCCGTATCGCCCGCAACAAGAGGAATACCTGCGCTTTCGAGAACATTGTTGACGGCACCTGCTATTGCGGCTACCTGATTATCGGTAGGAGTGTAAATAACATCACATTCCTGAGAAGCCGTAGTTACAAGAGAGAAAATATCGTTCACATCAACAAAGGTGTATATCTTTACCGTAAGCCCCATTGCTTCAAAGTAAGGAATTATTGTATCTGCCTGATATTTGGAATTGGATTCGGTAGAACAGTAAAGAATACCTACTGTTTTTGCATCGGGAACAATTTCCCTGACAACCTGAGCCTGCTTGTCAAGAGGTGCGATATCGGAAACACCCGTTACATTATAACCCGTAACACCGGTCCATTCATCAAAGCCGAGCGCCGAGGCATAGTCCGTGATTGAAGTGCCCACAACGGGGATTTCGCTTGTTGCGGAAGCGGCCGCTGTGAGAGAAGCCGTTGAATTTGCAAGAATGAGGTCAACACCGTCCGAAACAAACTTGGAGCAGATTGTTGTGGTGTTTGTGTTTTCACCCGAAGCATTCTGATAATCGAAGACAACCTTGTCTCCGAGCTTTTGTTTAAGTGCTGCCTTGAAGCCCTCAGTTGCTTCGTCGAGTGCGGCATGCTGAGAAAACTGACAGATTCCTATTTTGTATACAGCGTCATCTGCTGAATTTTCACCTGTTGTTGAGCCTGTGCAGGCGGCAAAACAAAAAATTAGGCTGAAAGCGAGAACGAAGCAAAGAGCTTTTGCGAATATCTTTTTCATAAGCTGTCTCCTTTTATTTCAAATAAAATATCTTACATAAAAATGATACACACTTTCATTTTCTTTGTCAACCTGTTTTTGAAAAACAAGAAAACGGGTACGCCTACGGCGGAATGTTTTCGTATAGTCCATCTCCGAGGGAAGTTTACTTCCCGTTCGGAGGGACATATAATTTTTTTGCTTTATAGGAAGAAATTTCCTATAAAGCAAAAAATAACCCGAAAAAGCTCAGAGGCTCTTTCGGGCAGTAATTGCAGAAATTATAAATTATTCGGAGATAGAAGCATATCCTTCGGGAACTTCAATTCCGAGAAGCTCACAGCGTTCGGGAACATACATCTTTGAAACCTCAGCAGCTGTTTTGATTTCCATTGTTGCGGCATCTGCACCGTTTACAAGGATTTCGTATGCCATTTCACCTGCAACGAAACCTATATCATAGTAGTCGATACCTAAAACAGCAATACCTGCTTTTTCACATGTGCCTGTATCACCTGCAACAAGGGGAATACCTGCGGGCTCAAGAACATTGTTGATAGCTTCTGCATTGGATGCAACCTGATTGTCTGTGGGAGTGTAGATAACATCACATTCGGTTGAAGCCTGAGTTGCAACGGAGATAATGTCGTTGGAGTCAACAAATGTGTAAAGCTTTACCTCAAGTCCGAGTGCTTCAAAGTGAGGAGTAATTGTGTCTGCCTGATACTTTGAATTGGATTCTGTTGAGCAATAAAGAATACCTACTGTTTTTGCATCGGGGATAAGCTCCTTAACAACAGCAGCCTGCTGATCAAGGGGAGCGAGGTCTGATGCACCTGTTACATTGAAGCCTGTTGCACCTGTCCAGTCTGTGATGCCGAGAGCTGAAGCATAGTCTGTGATAGATGTTCCTACAACGGGGATTTCACTTGTTGCGGCAGCAGCGGCAGCAAGTGCGCCTGTTGCGTTTGCCATAATAAGATCAACACCGTCTGAAACAAATTTTGTGCAGATAGTTGTGCAGTTTGTGTTTTCACCGGAAGCATTCTGATAATCGAATGTTACCTTGTCACCGAGCTTTTCGGTGAGAGCATCCTTGAAGCCCTGAGTTGCTTCGTCAAGAGCTGCGTGCTGAACGAGCTGACAGATACCTACTGTGTATGTTACATCATCAGCATTGCCGGCTGTGGTTGTTTCATTGCCCTGAGTGCCTGTGCAGGAAGCAAAACAGAAACATAAGCTTAAAGCAAGGACAAGGCAAAGGATTTTTGACAATTTTTTCATTGAATGTCACCTTCTGTTAGTTTTTGTGTTTATAATAATACACCGCTTTTAGCTTTTTTGTCAATATTTTTTTCAAAAAACCGCCTTCTGAATGAATATCTTTTCAGAAGGCGGGTTATTTATTCAGCTATTTATTCAGCATCGAGAGCTTCGTATGTATCGGGAACGGTGATACCGAGAGCCTCGCAGCGAGCAGACATATACTGCTTTGTGAGTTCTGTGGAATACTGGATTTCCATTGTTGCGGGATCAGCATCGTTTACGAGGATTTCGTAAGCCATCATACCTGCAGCATATCCCATATCATAGTAGGAGATGGAGAGAGTTGCAATACCGCAGCCTTCGCAGATACCTGCTTCACCGGCAACGAGGGGAATATTCATAGGCTCAAGAACATTGTTGATAGCTTCAACATTGGAAGCAACCTGATTGTCTGTGGGAGCGAAGAGAACATCACATTCCTCAGCAGCCTGAGTTGTTACGGAGATAATGTCATTAGAGTCAACGAAAGTGAATACCTTAACTGTGAGACCGAGTGCTTCAAGGTCTTCTGTGATAACATCGGACTGATACTTGGAGTTAGCTTCTGTTGAGCAGTAGAGAATACCTACTGTTTCAGCATCGGGGCAAAGCTCTTTGATCATAGCAGCCTGCTGGTCAAGGGGAGCTAAGTCAGAAGCACCTGTTACATTGAAGCCTGTTTTACCTGTCCAGTCTGTGATACCGAGAGCTGAAGCGTAGTCTGTGATAGATGTACCAACAACGGGGATTTCTTCTGTTGCAGCAGCAGCGGCAGCAAGAGCACCTGTTGCGTTAGCCATAATAAGGTCTACCTTATCTGCAACAAACTGACCGCAGATTGTTGTGCAGTTTGTGTTTTCACCTGAAGCGTTCTGAACGGAGAAGGTAACCTTATCGCCGAGCTTTTCTTTAAGAGCAGCCTGGAAGCCTTCTGTTGCAGCATCAAGAGCAACGTGCTGAACGAGCTGACAGATACCTACTGTGTATGTAACATCATCTGCATTTCCTGCGGTTGTTTCATTGTTCTGAGTGCCTGTGCATGCAGCAAAGCAAGCTACAACGCTGAGTGCGAGTACAAGACATAAAATCTTTTTTACTGTGTTTTTCATTTTTTTCACCTTTTGCATTCTTTATCGATTTACCGCTTGTGTGCTTTAAATCATCAAAGCGATATGGAGATAATACACCTGTTTTTTTGTTTTGTCAACACTTTTTTTCAAAAAAATGAAAATATTATACCGACTGCTCAACAAAAAGTGAACAGTCGGTGCGAATTATTCTTTTCCCGTCCAGCAGTATGTGCAAAGCTTTTCAGCGGGAAGTCCCGTTGCGCTTATCATATCGTCAACACGCAGATATTTCAGAGATGTAAAATGAAGCTGCTTACAGATTTTATCAAGAAGAAGCTGATACTTTTCGGAATCGGGATTAATATATTCCTGAACAAGCTCATTGGTTGCTTCTTTTCCCTCAATCTCTGCTATTGTTCTTCTTGTTATAAGCTCCATTTCAGAGGTTGAACGGGAAAAATTGAGATATTTACAGCTGTAGAACAAGGGAGGACATCCCAAACGGATATGAACCTCCTTAGCACCGCTCTCATACAGAAAGTCGGTTGTTTCACGCAGCTGTGTTCCCCTTACTATAGAGTCATCTATAAGAAGAAGACTTTTATCCTCAATAAGCTCGTGAATGGCAATAAGCTTCATTTTTGCAATGAGATTACGCTTTGCCTGATTAGTGGGCATAAATGAACGCGCCCAGGTGGGAGTATATTTTACAAACGGTCTTGCGAACTGAATTTTTGATTCGTTTGAATAGCCTATTGCGTGAGGAATACCGGAATCGGGAACACCTGCAACTATATCGGGCCTTACATCGGTATCACGGCGGGCAAGAAGCTGTCCGCATATATTTCTCATATGTTCAACACTTAAGCCCTCATAGGAAGAAGACGGATAACCGTAATAAACCCATAAGAATGTACAGATTTTCATATCCTTGCCGGGAGCAACAAGGGTTTTTACACCCTCTGCATCAAAAACAACAACCTCACCCGGTCCTAACTCCTTATAATCCCTGTAGCCGAGATTGAGATAAGAAAAGCTTTCAAAGCAAGCACAGTAGCCATCTTCCTTTTCACCGATAACAACGGGGGTTCTGCCAAGCTTATCTCTTGCGGCATATATTCCTTTGGGGGTAAGAATAAGCATACTTACGGAGCCGTCTATAATTTCCTGCGCATAACGGATACCGTCTATAAAATTATCTTTCTGATTGATAATTGCGGCAACAAGCTCAGTCTGATTGATTTCACCGTTCTGCATCTCAAAAAAGTGAGTTGAGCCCTTTATAATTTCACTTACAATTTCGTTTATATTATTGATTTTACCTACTGTTGTTATTGCAAATGTGCCGTGATGCGAGCGTATCAGAATGGGCTGTGCTTCAAAATCGGAAATACAGCCGATTCCCATATTTCCGTGCATTGAATTGGATTCCGAGAAAAATTTAGTCCTGAACGGAGCATTTTCAATGTTATGAATAGCCTTATCAAAACCGTACTCTTTACTGTATACGGCAAGACCTGCACGGCGTGTGCCGAGATGTGAATGGAAATCCGTTCCGAAAAATAAATCAAAAACGCAGTCTTCCTTTGATGCTACCGAAAAAAATCCGCCCACTGCAAATCACCTCGTTGAAAAAATATAGTATATTGTAGCACAAGAAAAAGAACTTGAAAAGTACTAAATTAAATTTTTTGTTTTATTTTTTCAGTTTGCAGCTGAACGCTGCCGTTACATAAGAAATCACATCGGCACACAAAGCACACGGCAAGGTAAAGGAGGTTTTGGAAATACCCGCAGAGCCGAAATAGACGGAAATTGCATAAAAGGTTGTTTCACTCGCTCCGCTTATAACACTTGCAACCCGTCCTATGTAGCTGTCAGGCCCGTAATTTTTAAGTATATCCTGTAAAACAGCATATGCACCGCTTCCCGAAAAGGGCGAAATAAGGCACAGGGGCACAACCTCATCAGGTATACCGACAGCCGAGGCGAGCGGGGCGAGCATATCGCTGAGAGCCTGCATTGCTCCCGAGGCTCTGAGCATACTCACCGCAACCATCAATGCCGTGAGCACGGGCAGAATACTGAGCACTGTACCGACACCCGTTTTTGCCCCCTCAATAAAACAATCTATGACATTAACTCTCTTAAAGCTCCCCCAAAGTATAATTATAACAACACACAAGGGGAAAACATATTGTGACAGCGTTCCCATAAAACCACTCTTCTTCTGCGCATATTTTCCGTCAGAGGTATTGATTATTTTGTTAAATTACTATATAATAAATTATTCAAATACTTTCCCTTTTATTCGGAGGCAATTATGAACGAAGTTTTCCTTAGTGACAGCAATGAAATTTTCAGCGAGCTTTCAAAAAAGTTTGCTGTATCAAATACAATAGATCCTGCAAAATACGATAAATATGCTATAAAAAAAGGCCTTCGTAACGCAGATAACACAGGTGTTATGGTCGGACTTACAAAAATATGCAATGTTGAAGGCTACTACATATCCGACAGCGAAAGACTGCCCCGTCACGGCAGACTTATCTACAGAGGTATTGACCTTTACGATTTCGTAAACGGCTGTATTGCAGATGACCGCTTCGGCTTTGAGGAGCTTGTATGGCTTCTTATTTTCGGCACACTCCCCACAAAGGATGAGCTTGAGGGCTTCTGTGCCCTGCTTGCCGAAAACCGCGAGCTGCCCTTTGATTTCATTGAGGATGTTATTATGAGAGCACCCTCACCCAATATTATGAATAAGATAGGCTCGTCAATCACAGCCCTTTACGCGTATGACGAAAATCCCGACGATATTTCAATCGAAAATGTGCTTCGTCAGTCCTTGCAGCTTATTGCAAGACTCCCCTCGATTATGGCATATGCATATCAGGTAAAAAGACGCTATTTCTACAAGAAAAGTATGTATATCCATCCAATCAAGCCCGAGCAGCGTACTGCCGAGGTTATTCTCAATTCAATCCGTTCAGACAAGAAATTCACAGACAAGGAAGCAAAGCTGCTTGATATCTGTCTTATGATACACGCAGACCACGGCGGCGGTAACAACTCAACCTTTACCACCAGATGCGTAACCTCTTCGGGAACGGACACATATTCCGCCATAGGTGCCGGTGTAGGCTCGCTTAAGGGCTTCCGTCACGGCGGTGCGAATATAAAGGTTTCCGAAATGGTAAACAATATAACTCAAAATATTTCCGACATAACAGACGAAGCTCAGGTCAGGGATTACCTTCACAAAATCGTTAAGAAGCAGGCAAATGACGGCTCAGGTCTTATCTACGGTATGGGACATGCTATCTACACCCTTTCGGACCCGAGAGCAGTTCTTCTCAAGCAGAATGCAAGAGAGCTTGCCGAAGAAAAAGGACTTATTGACCAATGGACGCTGCTTGACATAATCGAAAGAACAGCCCCCGAGGTTTTTGCCGAGGAAAAGGGATATGTAAAAACGATGTGTGCGAATGTTGACCTGTATTCAGGTCTTGTTTATAAGGCTCTGGGCATCCCCGAGGACCTCTTCACTCCTATGTTTGCAATAGCAAGAGTTGCGGGCTGGTGTGCTCACCGTCTTGAAGAAATTGCAACCTGCTCAAAAATTATGCGTCCCGCATATAAAAATCTTTCTCATTCTCTTGAATACAAAAATCTTTCCGACAGATAATTGCGAAAAAAGGTGACTATAATGAAACTGAAGGCTTCTGCAGAAAAAATAACACCCTCACTCATTCTCGGTGTTTCGGGTGCGGCTTTTGTTGTGTTTCTCATTTTAAGATTTTACCAGCTTATAAAAATTACCGATTCCGAAACAGGATTTTTTACGGACAAATCAGACATAAGCGTGATTTTATTCTATGTTTTATCCATAGGTGCCGTTTTCGGTGTTCTCATTTTGTCTTATCTCTCAAAGGGTATTAAGAGCGTAAAACAGGGGTCCAAATGTGCGGTGTGTGCAGTAACAGCTCTGGCTCTTGCCGGCTCTCTTGTGTGGAGTGCAGCAGAAAGCATTTCGGATATTACGGCTTCCTTTTCGGAATATTTCGGTACATTCGCTTCATTCATAAAAGAAAAGGGGGCAATCGGTGTTGCATCTCCCGTATTCGCAATACTCGCAGCCGTTGTGCTTCTTATCAATGCCGTCTGTTATTTTACTGGCTCTTCTCTCATTTCAAAAATGAAGCTTTTACTGCTTATCCCCGTTCTGTGGTCTTTCACGCAGACAATAGGCTTTTTCTCAATAACGGCAAGCTATCTTAAGGTAGGTCAGCTTCTTATCACAATTTTCGGAAATGTATTCTTTATGCTCTTCCTTTTTGAATATGCCCGTCAGATTTCGGGTATCGGTGCAGAGTCTTCGTCCTTCCTGTTCTTTGCAACGGCAATTATAAGTGCCTTCCTGCTTCTCGGTGCAGCTCTTCCGAATCTTATTTTCAGCGTATTCCTTGACGGAAAATATGTTGTTGAAGCTGCTCCCGATTATGCATATTCGGTTTTCGCAGGACTTTTTGCAATAAGCTCAATTCTTCCTGTAATAAAACAGAAAAATATTGTTCCCGTATCTGAATTTTCAGACACACCCGAAGAAGCTCAGAATTAAGAGGTTTTTATTTTGGATTTTTCTTTATTCTTCAACAATTTCACCGTAGCGGCAATTCAGGTTATCATTCTTTATATTATAGTTGCGGCAGGCTTTTTTATGGATAAAAAAGGGCTTTATACGCAAAAAACCGCAAAGGCTTCAAATGACCTGCTTTTTATGCTTATAACCCCCTGTGTTATCATAGAGGCCTTTATGACAACCGAATTCACAAGCGAAAATACAAAAAGTCTTCTCATTGCCGTTTTAGGCGGTGTTATAACACATCTTACGGGAATACTGCTCACGATACCGCTCTTCAGAAAAAAGGAAAACAGCGATAATGCTGTGTATAAATATGCCTGCATCTACGGCAATATGGGATATATGGCTCTGCCTCTTGCAAAGGCTGTTTTAGGTGACGAGGGTGTTTTCTATACCTCGGCGGGAATTATTGTTTTTCAGGTCTTTGCCTTTACACACGGCATTCGCACTATGCAGAAGGGCAATGCCGAAAGTGCAAAATTTACGGTTAAAACGCTGCTTTTCAATCCCGGTGTTATCGGTGTTCTCATAGGACTGCCCTTCTTTTTACTTAAAGTTGACGAGCCCGATATTCTTATCCGTCCCATTTCCCTGATAGGCTCAATGAACACTCCCCTTGCTATGCTGATGTTAGGAACCTATATGGCAAATGCCGATTTCAGAACAATTTTCAAGTGCAAGGAGCAGTATATTGTTGCTCTCGTAAAAATAATACTTGTACCTGCCGTAGTTTTTGCTATAATGAAACTGACGGGACTTATGTCGGGTGCGTTACTGTGCGCGTGTATAATTCAGGCAAGTGCACCGAGTGCAAGCAATACGGTTATGTTTGCCGCAAAATACGGCAAGGACACGGGTACGGCATCAAAGACTGTTGCCTTCGTAAGCTTTGCATCCATTATCACTATGCCCGTTATGATTGCCCTTGCACAGATGTGAGAAAAATATGGAACTTAAAGAAATTTTTGGCTCTCTCCCCTTCGGCATATCGTCCTTTGAGGCAGTAAAGCATATGCTCTTTGAGTGTGCCGCAAAGAAAAGACTTCCCGAAAACGCAAAAAGCATAATAACGGTGCTTTTCCCCTATTATTTAGGCGAGGAATATTATGAAAATTCCAACATATCCCGTTATGCGGTAAGTGCCGACTATCATATAACAGCATCAGAAATGTTAAACAAATTCACTCAGAAATTGAAATGCTTATATCCCGAAAACAGCTTTGAAGCATTTATTGACAATTCTCCTCTGCCCGAGGTATTCTGTGCGGTAAATGCGGGGCTTGGTGTGTTCGGCAAAAACCGTCTTTTCATAAACGAAGAATACGGCTCCTGGGTTTTTCTCGGTGAAATCGTAACAGACAGAGAGTTTGACATACAAAACAAAGAAATCTCTCTTTGCTCGGGCTGTAACAAATGCATTGAGGCGTGTCCCACAAGGGCGCTGGGCGAAAACGGAGTAAACAAGGATTTATGTCTTTCTCATCTTTCGCAGAAAAAGGGTGAATTATCCGAAGAGGTCATACAGAAAATGGCTCAATACAACTGTGCGTGGGGCTGTGATATATGTCAGAAAAGCTGTCCTATGAATAAGCTCGCGAAAGTAACTCCCATAAAAGAATTTTTTGAAACCGCAAGACCTACGGTGAAGGCGGGCGATCCGGTTGAAGGCAGAGCCTTTGCCTGGAGAGGTCAGAAAACAATAGACCGCAACATAAATGCAATAAACTACAACAATCCCTGACAGGAGGAAAAGAATATGAAATTAGTAATCGCAGTTGTCAACAAGGAGGATTCTTCCAACCTCATTTCAAAGCTCAACAAGGCGGGCTTTATGTCAACAAAGCTTTCAACAACAGGCGGCTTTCTCAAGGCAGGAAATGTTACTCTGCTTATAGGCACGCAGGATGAAAAGGTTGACGAGATTATTGAAATTATGCGTGAGTGCTGTTCAAAGCGTTCACAGGTTGTCAATGCAACAACAGGCAGCTATGCAGACCAGTTCTTCACAACACTTCCCGTTGAGGTAACCGTCGGCGGTGCAACGGTTTTCGTTGTTGATATCGATAAATTCATAAAGATGTGAGCGGACTGATGATTTTTAACTCACCCGAAATACCCGAACATACCATAAGGGCTGTCAATACGCTTTCGGTCAACGGCAGGATACCGCAGACCGTTATGCTGTCGGGCGGCAATGATGCTTTGCAGAAAAAATGCGCTCTTGAGCTGGCAAATGCCGTGATGTGCTCTCAGCTTAAAAACGGTGTTCCGTGCGGCACATGCTCCGACTGCATCAAGATAAAGGCAGGCTCACACCCTGATATAATTAACATTGTTCCCGAAAAAGACAAAAAGAATGTTTCAAAGGAGCAGATAGATTCTCTTGTTTTGTCCTCTCTGTATTTATCCCCCAACGAGGCGGCAAACAAGGTGTATATCTTCCCCGATGCAAATTCCCTCTCCCCCGTGATACAGAATGCTCTGCTCAAAAGCATAGAGGAGCCTCCCGAGTTTGTGATGTTCATTTTTCTTTGCGAGCTGAGAGAAAAAATGCTTGAAACAATAATTTCAAGATGTGTTGAATTTCACTTGGGAGACACCCTTTCGGCAAAGATAAAAACCGAAAACGAAAAGGTATTGAACACGGCAAAGGACATAGTGAATGCACTTTGCAAGGAGGATGAATTTTCACTCTTCCTCAAAACCGCACCCTTGCAGAAAAACCGTCAGCTGACAAAGCAGTGTGCAGAAAAAATAACAAATATTGTGCGCGATGCTCTGACTGAGGGCAGTAATGCTCCCTTGCTTTCGGGCTGCGAATTAGAAGCATACTCGCTTGCAAGAAGCTTTGGCACTCAATCCCTGTTGAAAATAAAGGATGCTATGGATATAATACAATCCGATGCAGCAATGAATGCAAACGAAAATTTACTCATAACCCGCCTTTCGTCTTTATTGGCGGTTATAATGAAAGAAAGAATAGGATGACAATCAGATGGCAGAAGTCATAGGAGTAAGATTTAAAGAAGTCGGTAAAATATACTATTTCGATCCCGCAGGACATACAATCAAAAAGGGACAGAAGGTAATAGTTGAAACCGTAAGAGGAATAGAATGCGGCGAATGTGCAGCAGCGAATACTCAGGTTCCCGAGGAAAGCCTTGTAAAGCCGCTTAAAAGTATAATAAGAATTGCAACACCCGAGGACGAAAAGGTGCTGATATCCAACAAGGAAAAGGAAAAAAAGGCATTTCAGATATGTCTTGAGAAAATCGAGTATTTCAAGCTCGATATGAGCCTTGTTGAGGTTGAATATACCTTTGACGGCTCAAAAATTCTTTTCTTCTACACAGCCCCCGAAAGAGTTGATTTCCGTGAGCTTGTAAAGAGCCTTGCGGCTGTTTTCAAGGTAAGAATTGAGCTTCGTCAGATAGGTGTAAGAGACGAGGCAAAGATGCTCGGCGGTCTCGGTGTGTGCGGAAGACCTTTCTGCTGTAAGGAATTTCTGAACGATTTCCAGCCCGTGTCAATAAAAATGGCAAAGGAACAGGGACTGTCGCTCAATCCCGTAAAAATCAGCGGTACCTGCGGGAGACTTATGTGCTGTCTCAAATACGAGCAGGATTCCTATGAATATCTCCTGCGCTCAACACCTAAGACAGGTGCTATTGTTGACACCCCCGACGGCAGAGGCGAGGTTGTTGATGTAAATCTCCTTACGGGTATGCTCAAGGTCCGTCTTGACCGCTATCCCGATGCGGCTCCCGGCTCTTATAACAAAAAGACAGTCAAGCTTATCAAGGACTCACAGATAAGAGTAAACCGTGACGAAATCGAGGCTCTCAAGGGCATTGAAGAATAATTTTTCGTACAAAAAAAATTAAGCAGAAAAAATATAAATTTCCTATTGAAATTTGATTTTTTTGTGCTACAATGAAGAAAAAGACACAAAGGAGGTCACACTAATGGCATACAGAATTACAGACGAATGCATCGGTTGCGGCGCTTGTGCAGCAGACTGCCCCGTTGAAGCTATCTCTGAAGGCGATGGCAAGTACGAAATCAATGAAGATCTTTGCATTGATTGCGGCGCTTGTGCAGATTCCTGCCCCGTAGATGCTCCCGTTGCTGACTAATCAACAACTACTTATTCAGTAAGTGAAAAAAGACATCGGATTTTGCTCCGATGTCTTTCTTTTTTGTATATCAGAAAACAGATGCTAATAATTTAAGGATAAGCATATGCACAGGGTAAAAGGCATAGAAGAAGTATTTGTTCATCTTAAAGCCTTTTTTACCGTTGTATAAGAATATAGGTATCAAAGCTGTCAGAGCGTAAAGCTCAACATCAACAAAGCCTATTCCGCTTGAGGTGATATTTATACTCAGCGTCACTATGGCTAAAGCGTAAAAGAGCAGCTTTATAAGAAAGTCTTTCTGTGCAGACACATAGAAAATAAATATACAGATAACTCCCGTTGCAGAATAGTCCGTATTGAGCAAAGCGGCTCCCGCACATGAGACAAGCAAGGGCAAAGCACTCAGAGCTGTAAGCTTCTTACTTTTAAGAAGCTCATAGCACCATACGGAAAACAAGCCGAAAAACAGAGTGAAAAACACATTCTGATAGGACATATCAAAATACGAGGAGCTTACAAAGTAATCAAAAGGTACTTCCGAAACAAGGGCGAAAACCAGAAGACGGAGCATATACTTTTCACGGCCTTTTGTCCGTCTTGCACCCTCTGCCACCATAAAGGCAAACAGCGGAAAGGCTATTCTGCCGATAAGTCTCATAAAGGTAACGCCCTGACCGAAGAAGGCAACGCTGAAATGGTCAACGCACATCAGAAGTATCGCAAGTATTTTGAGTACGGACGAGCTTATGCCCGTAATTTTACCGAAGCCGTTAAAATAAAGGGATTTATTCTGCACACTCATTGACCTTTTCTCCGCTGAGTCCCATACGCTTCTCTCTTGCTGCCGTTACCTGAGCGGTAATGCTTTCCATATATTCACCGTGAAGCTTAAACTTCGTGCTGAACACGATTATTGACAGAATAAAGAATACGGGAGGAATTATATACATAACCGAGCTTATGCCCGCCTTGACCTTCTTGGGATATACGGTAACACCGTTTGCATCGGGCTTATAGGAGTTATAGCCCACAATACCGAGGACTGCAAAGAGAATAACCGTCTGTACGGTATATGCCATCTTCTGCAAAAAGCCCTTCATAGCAAAGGTTACGGACTCGTTTCTCTCACCTGTTGTGACCTCACCGTAGTCAACAACATCCGCAAGGAATACTGTCTGAGAAACAAACATTGAAGCCGTGCCTATCTGTGTTACGAGATTGAAGATATTGAGAAGCATCTTTGAAGCGAAAAGCTGTCCGCCCGCAAACATTCCGAGATATCCGAAGAGGGCGAGTGACAAAGAGAACTGATATGTTCTTCTTCTCGAGGTAAACTTCATCATAACGGGGATAACACCAAGTCCCAATATTGAGCCTATTGCACCGAAGGTGCTGAAAAGCGACTGTGCGGAGGTATCCTCCATAACTATGCCGAAGAAATAGTCCTGTACACCGCTTGTGGTGTAGAAGCCCGCATTTGAGAGCATTGCAAAGAGCATAAACACTCTCAGCTGGTCGTTATTCTTTATAACATCAAAAATACGCTTAAAGGAGAACTTTTCCTGATTTACAACATGCTGTGTTTCCTTTACTTTTGACATTGATATGCCGGAGAACAGAATAAGACATACCGAGCAGACAACCGCACATATTGTGTAGCTATTCTGTGTCCACACGGTTGTGGTTGAACCGTCCGTATTCTGCACAACAGTACCCAAAGCGTTGAGAAGCATAGGTGAGCCTATCTGCACTATGCCCTGACCGAGGCCTGAAAATGTTCTTGCGATAGTTGCAATAATGCTTCTTTCTTTCGGATCGCTTGTAAACGACGGAACCATCGACCAGTACGGAATATCTGCCGTGGTGTTTGACATACCCCAGAGAATATACATCACAGCTATGTAAATATAAAGCCATATTGAGCCTGTTGAAAAGCCCGGATTGAAGAACAGAAGAAACAGCACAAGAGCATTAAGGCAGGAGCCTATCATTACCCACGGACGGTATCTGCCGAACTTTGTGTTTGTGTGGTCAACAATGCTTCCCATCATAGGATCGTTTATTCCGTCCCATATACGCGCAGCCGCAGTAAGTCCCAAAAGGAAATTGGTATTAAGACCTAAAACATCGGTAAGATATTTTGAAAGTCTGCCGTTGAACATACCGTAGCTTAAATCAAGTCCTATGGCACCCGTGCCGTACCAGACCTTATCTGTAAAATCCTTTAACTTTCCCATAAAAGTGTCTCCGTTTGTTTTTTAGGGTGACGGTAATAATCCGTCATCTTATATTAACATTATAAAGCCGATTTGTAAAGTTAATTTATATATAATAATGTTTGACTTTTTTATTATATAATGGTAACATAATTGTGTATGTATTTTGACAGGAGGATTTTTATGAACACTTTAGCAGTTGACGGCAGAAGAATTATTGATAATTTCGGAAGAGAAAGAATTTTTAACGGTCTTAACTTTGTATACAAGGGCTGTGAGCCTGATGAAGACGGTGTTATCCGTTATAAATCCGATATAACAGATGAGCTTCTCAAAAAGCTTACCGCCAAGGGCATAAACATAATCCGCCTCGGTATGACCTGGGCAGGTATTGAGCCTAACCCCTGCGAGTACAACAATGCATACCTTGACGGAGTGAAAGAAATTCTCGCTTTGTGCGAAAAGAATAATATGTATGTTTTTCTTGACTGGCATCAGGACTTATACAGTCCCTTTGACACACATTACGGTGACGGTGCACCGTTGTGGGCTTGTACGGATGCGCACAAGGTAAAGAAAATCAGACTTATCTGGGCTGAAGGCTATTTCTTCAACAAGGGTGTTCAGCACTCCTTTGACAAATTCTGGGACAATGAACCCTACAGAGGAAGAGGTCTTCAGGACAGATTCTGCGATATGCTCAAATACACAATTTCCTATCTGGGAGATTATGAATGTGTTATAGGCTATGATGTATTCAATGAGCCTTATCCCGGCTCCTCAGGCGGAAAAACCTTCAGAAGAATAGTAGGCGGTGTTATCAAAACTCTTCTTTTCCACGAAAGAGTTGACCGTAAAAAGTTGGTTTCCGATGCACTTTCAAGAGATGTTATGGCAATGCTCTCCTGCGTTGACGATGAAAAGGTGTATAAGAACATCATAAACGAGGGTAATAAGTATATCTATAAGTTTGATACCGAAAAATTCTATCCCTTTATGAAGCGTTGCTCAATAGCAATCCGTCAGGTTACAAAAAAGGGCCTGATATTTATGGAAAACTGCTACTATTCAAACACGGGTATTCCTTGCTCAACACCGAGAGTTACATATGAAGACGGAACAAAGGAAGCAGACCTTGTTTTCTCTCCGCACGGCTATGACCTTACTGTTGACACTCCCCTCACAAACGAAGCAAGTCCCTACCGAATTGACCATATCTTCAATGAGCACGAAAGAACACAGGCAAGACTTGACTGTCCCGTGCTTGTAGGTGAATGGGGCGGTATGGTGCCCGGCGGTGAAAGATACCCCGCTTTACAGCATCTTGTTGACAAATTCGACCGCAACAGATGGAGTCAGACCTATTGGCACTATTTCGGCGGCTTTGAGGATTCAAAGATTATGGATATAATCTCCCGTCCTCTTCCCCAGGCAGTTGCCGGCACCATAAAGAAATATGAGCACGATAAGAAAGCTAACACCTTTGTGCTTTCATACACAGGCTCATCAACAATAAAGTCTCCCACAGTAATTTATCTTCCCCAAAAGCCTCAGGCTGTATATTCAACAAAAAAATACACCCTCAAAGAAATCGGCAATGCATACCTTCTGCAGGTTTCTGCCGGCAAGGGTGAATGTGTTGTCAAGGTGGAATTTTAATGTCCGATACTGTTAAAATTGCATTATTATATTTTGCAGTAATATCAGGCATCAGCGTATTGCTGACCATATATGACAAAATCGCATCAAAAAAACTGAAAAAACACCGCATAGCGGAAAAAACTCTTATGTGTGTCGGAATTGCCGGCGGTGCAGTTGCCGAGCTTATCACAATGAAGCTTATCCGCCACAAAACACGGCACAAAAAATTTATGATAGGTCTGCCTGTTATTATCGTTTTACAGGCAATACTTATTATTGTAATATTGTTATACCTCACAGGAGAAATCAGATGTTAGAACTTAAAAATGTCGGCTTCACGGTAAAAAACGAGGCTGACGGAAAAAATCTTGAAATAATCGAGGATGTGTCCTTCACTCTTGAGGACGGAAAATTCCTTGTTATAACAGGTCCCAACGGCGGCGGCAAATCAACTCTTGCCCGTCTTATTATGGGTATCGAAAAGCCCACCAAGGGACAAATTCTCTACAACGGCACAGACATAACCAATATGTCTATAGACGAAAGAGCAAAATTGGGCATAGGCTATGCCTTCCAGCAGCCTCCACGCTTTAAGGGACTTACCGTGCGCAGACTTTTAAGCCTTGCACACGGCAGCGAGCTTCCCGAGGACGAGTGCTGTTCATATCTCACAAGAGTAGGTCTTTGCTCAATGGACTACCTCAACCGCGAGGTTGACTCTTCCCTTTCGGGCGGCGAGGTAAAAAGAATAGAAATCGCAAGTCTTATGGCAAGAGATTTAGGTCTTGCAATATATGACGAGCCCGAGGCAGGCATAGACCTGTGGAGCTTCCAGATGCTTGTCAAGAGCTTCAGGATGCTTTCAAGCGAGAAAAACGAGAGTGTTATAATCATTTCTCATCAGGAAAGGATTATGCAGCTTGCTGATGAGGTTATTGTTATCGCAGACGGCAAAATCCGTACTCAGGGTGCAAAGGACGAAATTTTACCCACTCTTTTAGGTGAATTTGACCGTAAATGTGATCTGAGAGGAGAAAAGGGGGCAGAGGGAAATGCTTGATATCAAGGAATCAAATCTTCTTAAAGCAATATCGGATGTTTCCTTTCTTCCTGAAAACAGCGTTTATAATCTCAGAAAAAACGGTCTCGGTGTTGAAAGAAAAACAAACGAAAAGGTACAAATAGAAAACAAGACGGACAAGCCCGGTATTGATATCCGAATTATGCCCGACACAAAGAATGAAACAATATATATCCCCGTAATCATCACCGAATCGGGTGTGAATGATAAGGTTTACAATGATTTCTATGTCGGCGAAAATGCAGATGTCACTATAGTTGCGGGCTGCGGTATACACAACTCGGGCTGTAACGAAAGCCGTCACGACGGTATTCACCGCTTCTTTATCGGCAAGAATGCAAGAGTGAAGTATGTTGAAAAGCATTACGGCGACGGTGAAGGTACGGGTGCGAGAGTTCTCAACCCCGTAACAGAGGTTTTCATCGGTGAAAATGCAGTATGCGAAATGGAAAGCGTACAGATAAAGGGTGTTGACTCCACCGAGAGAGAAACAAATGCCGTTCTCGAAGCAGGGGCAAAATATATCGTTACCGAAAGACTTATGACACACGGCAACCAGTCGGCTGTGTCAAATATGGTAATCGAGCTTAACGGTGAGGACGCTTCCGCACAGATAATCTCCCGCTCCGTTGCTAAAGACAGCTCCGAGCAGGTGTTCTATCCCAGAGCAGTAGGCAATGCAAAATGCGCCGCACATGTTCAGTGTGACTCAATTATTATGGACGAAGCAAAAATCCGTTCCATCCCCGAAATTGCCGCAAACAATGCCGATGCACAGATAGTCCACGAAGCAGCAATCGGCAGAATAAACAACGAACAGTTGTTAAAGCTTATGACCTTCGGTCTCGACGAAACCGAGGCAGAGGAAATTATTATTCAGGGCTTCTTAAAATAAAATCTTAATAATTTTCAGGCTGTGAAAAACAAAAAAAGTTTTTTACAGCCTCTTTACATATCCGAATCCGATATTCAACAAGAAAAGTCTTCGTTATGTGTCTTCAGATGCGTAATGAAGCTGTTTTTTTGTAAAAAAACTGTAAAAACAGGCAGAAAACCTATAAACCCCTTGATTAAGGGATAGAAAAACCCCTGAAAAATCCGTATAATCAGGACATAGTAAGACAATTTACACAGAATTTTTCAGTTTTGCTGTATTTTTTCAGATAAAATGCATACAAATGTTTTCACCAAAACAGAAAACAGAGCTTCCCGTGACGGTCGGTATTATATTGTTCCGATTTTGCAAAAGCGTAATATTTATAATGAAAGGAGTCTGAATTATGGGCACAGAACAGGAAGAAAAATCACATTTTTTGGAATATGTACATCTGCTCAAGGAAGAATTTATCCTGATAAAAAAAAGATATCCTGAGCTTGCAAGCTTGTCACACAGAGAATTTGAGCTTTTTCTGTTGCTGCTGACAGATAAAACTCAGACACTTATAGCACAAGAGCTTAATATTTCATCATCTGCAGTTCACTTTCACACACAGAACATTTACAAAAAATTGGAAATTAACAACAGAAAGCAATTATTAATCAAATACAAAGATATCTGAGGAGGTGTTTTTATGGGTTTTTTGGAAAGAGCCATACGCAAAGGAATAAGTGATGGTATCGGAAAAGCTGTTGGCAATGCCATTAATCAGGCAATTGAGCCGAAGGCAACTCAGCTTGTAAACAAGGCGACTGAGCAACTGAATAATGCAGCAGGCAACAGCAACAACTCAACAGCAAACAGCACAATGGGTTCAGCATTCTCCGAGCTGGAAAATGCCGCCCGCAATTTCGCAACACAACAGGCAGGAAAATTAAAAATCTGCCCTTCCTGCGGTGATGCTGCAACAGCTGAACAGAAATTCTGTCCGGGCTGCGGCGGAGCATTACCCGAACAGACTGTTTCACAGTCAGCACAATGTACCGCCTGCGGAAAGCAGAACAATATCGGTGTTCGTTTCTGTACCGACTGCGGAGCAAAGCTGCCGTATGCTATAGCTCAGGACGAACAGAATGCCCGTAAAACTGCCGCAGTATTAAATGAATGGTCCGAAAAACTGCCGCAATACCCCTTATGGAGCTTCGGCGGGGAAAGCCTTTGTATTGATGAATATGACGGTTATTTTTCCTTCAGTGCAGACTTCAGCGGTAACAGAGCAGCCGCACAAAATGCAGTTGCACAGTATAAGGCTCTTGCAAAACAGCACGGCTTCAGAGAGGCAGGACAGTATCCGTCAGATGAGCATCTGTATAAAATGTCGGACGGCATCTGCTATCATATAGACTTCGAGCATTGCTATGAGGCAGGAGCAGACTGTGTGTCACTTGCATTTCTTACAGGCGAGCCGTCGGGAGGCTTCAATTATGTAAAGCCCGAGCCTAAAAAGCCTATCGGCTTAAAGGATATATTTAAGTTTTAATTTCAGGATAAAACAGAAAATTTATGAAAGGACAGAGATTATATGAAAAAAACATTATCGGCTTTATTTACAATGCTTTTGCTGTTGTGCTTATCGGCAATCGGAGCAAATGCATACACCCTTGATACCGACACAAAACTGCCGAAGCTGACACAAGCTCCCGAAATTTATTACATTGCGAATGATGCTACCTCTTACGGAGACTATGTTCGCGTAAATTACATAAACTCCGAAGAAATAATTGAAATGCAAAGAGAAATAACAGTTCTCGGAGAAGAAGAATATCTGAAAAAGCACGGCTTTGATATAAGCACCGAGGAGGATTCCTACGACTATGCCTCCGTTGAGTTTTATGTTCAGTTTGCCTACTCCTTTGACAAGGTAAACTGGATAAATGACAGTAATTATGAAGAGGAAAATGACACCTACTGGCTCCCCACATCCCTTTACGATTACGACACAAGCAAATATATACATCCGCAGCTGCCGAACACCTCGTCAACAAGCGAATGGTATGACTATGTAAGACTGTTTGATCTTACCTATTTAACAGACTTCTATTATGAGGGCTATCATTCCGATATTGCAAGTAATATGACACAGGGAAATGCATTCAGAACAAATGCAAATGACGAAGACACGGGCTACAGCATAAATTTCAATAACAAAACTCTTTATGTAAAGGCAAGATACCGTGTATGGTATTATACCTCGGTTGGCAGTCAGCGTGAATACAATGTTTTCTATTCCCCGTGGTCATCCACCGTTTCCTATAACAACTCCTCAAAGGGACTTACCTATAATTTACCGGCAAAGGGAAGCTCTGAAGAGGCTCCCGTTATCAAGCACATAGAAACCCAAAAAAACAGCGAAACCTCTTTTGACTACCGTATAAGCATTGACTATCCCGATAAGCTCAAAAAAGCCGCCGCTGCCGCAGATGCCGCTTATTATAATGTGGACGATACTTTTGATATCTTTTCCGACAACGATTATTATTACTACAGCAATCTTCAGATTGAGCTTAAGGTAAACAACGGAAAATGGTATGAATACACAAGATATTCCCCCGCATACAACAACAGAGAGCTTGAGAACGAGTATATAACTGAATTCTTCGAGGACAAAGGAATCGACTATGAACAGGGCGACACGGTATATCTTCGTGCAAGAATACTCATAGGCAATTACAGCTACGGTGATTACGGTATAGTTCCTAACGACGGAACATATTTAGTTTCTCAATATTCTCAGTCCATTGTTCTGCCCCTCGACGGCTACTACAGAATCAACTATGTTCTGAATTCCGGCAGCTTTGACTATGATGCTGAGATATTAAGACAGTTCACGGAAGACTCCACTCAGGTTGTTGACCTTACTCAAGAGGACTATATACCTACCCGTTACGGATATAAGTTTGACGGCTGGTACTCAACAAATGATTTCAGAAAGGGCACAAAGGTAACAAGCATCAACACCACTGCAGAAAAAAATCATACATTATATGCAAAATGGTCTGCAACGGAATATAATGTCACTTATGTTGCGGGAACAAAGAGATATGTATATAACAACAATCCTTCCGTTGTTACCACATATATGAACGATGAGGAACTGAACACCCCCACCTGCTCGGGACTTACCTTCCTCGGCTGGTACACCTCCCCCGATTTCAAGGAAAGCACAAAGGTTACTTCAATAAAATGCTCCAAGCTTACAGGAGACATCACCCTTTATATGAAGTGGAATATACCTACATATAAAATCACATATGTTCTTAACGGCGGAAAAAATGCCACGGGTAATCCCACAAAGTTTACGGTTGATATAGAAGACGAAACCGACTATATCAACATAAAGGCTCCGACAAAAACAGGAATGATTTTTGACGGCTGGTACTATTATGAGGACTTTACGGGTGCACTTACAAAAACCGATAACGGCTATAATATGCACCGCTACGGTCACGATATTACTCTTTACGCTAAATGGATAAAGGCAAGATATACAATAACTTATGTTCAGCCAAAAGCATTGAAGAATGTATACAATCCCAACCCCACACAGTATACATACGGGGACACCGTAACACTTAAAAAGCTCTCCGAAACGGGCTATACCTTCGGCGGATGGTATACAGATTCAAAATTCACAAAAGCAGCCTCAAAGATAAGCTCAACCGATACGGGCAAAAAGACCTTCTATGCGAAATGGACAGAAAATGTATATAAGATTACCTATGTTCACGATACCATAGAAGAACTTGCACCCCCTGCATCAAAAATCAAAAATACCAATCCCGACACCAGACTTTATACTCAGAAGGTAACTCTCACCAAGCCTTATACGGGCGACGGAATTTTCGAGTTTGTAGGATGGTACAACAATGTTAATTTCCAGGGTAAGCAGGTAACCGAAATACCCGCAAACACAGCAGCCCACACCACGCTTTATGCAAAATGGTTTGTGTATCAGTGGGGAGATGCAAATCTTGACGGAAAGGTATCGTCCGCTGACGCAAGACTTGCATTGAGACATGCCGTAGGTCTTGAAAAACTTACGGGTGCAGCATTCCATTGGGCAAACATAAGCTATAAGGATAATGTGATAAATTCGGGCGATGCAAGAAGTATTCTCAGAATTGCTGTCGGACTTGACACAGTAAAAAGCCTCGGCCTCCCCGAAAAGCCTCCCGCATTAAATAAGAAATAAAACCTCTGCAATTAAAACTGCATAAGCCCAAGAGGCTGCATCAGACATAATTTAAACAGTCTGATGCAGCCTCGCACTATTTAATTATACGCAGTTGCGTTAGCTCCCATTTCCCAAAATCAATATTTTTTCATTTTTGGGAAGTGATTATTTATCAAGCAACCAGTCTGCAACATCCACAATCCTGATTCCCTCATATTGATATTCAGGATTTCTTGTCCGTGCTATTATCATTTTCGGATAAGCATCTTTTATTTTAAGCAATGGCTCTGTTTCCCGTTTAAATGTTTCGGGGAAAGCTATATTGTCAGAAACCTGAATATAAAGCTTTTCATTTCTCTTCAATGCAACAAAGTCTATCTCTTTTTTATACAAAACACCGACATAAACCTCATAGCCTCGCCTGAGCAATTCCATTGCAACAATATTTTCAATCACTCTGCCGCTATCCATATTTTTTGTGCCGAGCTTTGCATAACGGAATGTATGGTCACTCAGATAATACTTGTCATTAGTTGTAAGATATTTTTTTCCGTTGATATCATATCTGCGGATTTTATAGAAAGCGAAAGCATTGCAAAGAAAATTGAGATAATTGCTGACGGTTTTATGATTAATTTTATCCTTGTTTGATGTGAGAGTATCCGCAATACTTCTTGCTGAGGTAAGATTTGATACATTATCCATTAAGAATTGAGAGATTCTGTCCATCAGAGCAGTATTTTTGATTTTATACTTTTGTCTTATATCCCTTAAAATCAGAGTATCAAAAACATTTTCGATATAATCGAATTTATCTTCTTTTTCTTTATATAAATAAGAGCCTGCCATACCGCCATCAAGCATATAGTTATCAAAAGCAGTATACTTGTCTGTCAAACCGAAATACTGAACATACTCTGCAAACGAAAAGGGATATACCTTAATTGCAAAGGTTCTTCCCGTAAACAAGGTTGCTAAATCCGAACTGAGCAGAAAAGCATTTGAGCCTGTGATGTATATATCATACATTTCGCTTGCATGCAGATTGTTTATGCACAATTCAAAGTTATCACACATCTGAATTTCATCAATTAAAACAAAATTGTCTTTATCCTTTATATAATTATTTTCAACATACTCATTAAGTGCTTTATATGTCTTAAGTCCGTCATATCTGGATAAATTAAAATTAATATGAATTATATTGGCATTCTGATTATTTTCCTGAACATAAGCCTTGAAAGCCTCCAACAGCTTAGATTTTCCCGAACGCCTTACCCCCGTCAGAACCTTAATATCCGGTGTGCCGATTACATTTATCATTTTATTAAGATAATTGCTTCTGTCTATCAACTTCATAAAAAGTCACCTCTTGATATTAGCATAACACATCCACTTCCCAAAATCAATATTTTTTCATTTTTGGGAAGTGAAAATCACTCTGACTAAAAAAGGAACTGAACGATACTTTATATATCACAGATTTTTGTACTTATCTATATTAAGCAATATATAATATCCGATACAGTATTGTTATTGCATACTTCCCTAACCAAAGCGGCACGCAAAATGAAGAGCTGGCTCAGATTTTTCTGAATCAGCTCTTTTGTAGTTTTATTATATAAATTATTTAGCCATTCTCTCAAGAATAAGCTCTCCGCATTCGGTGCAGCCGATTTTTTTGCATTTTGCGGCTTCTTTTTCATCGGAAGGCATAATGTCTGCTGTGCGGTAGCCGTCGTCGAGGAGTTTGGATACTGCGTTTTCTATGCAGTCTGCTTCCTCGGGCATATCGAAGCTGAAGCGGAGCATCATTGCGGCTGAAAGGATTGTGCCGATGGGATTTGCGATGTCCTTACCTGCAATATCGGGGGCTGAGCCGTGGATGGGCTCATAAAGTCCGCAGGTGGTTTTGCCGAGGCTCGATGAGGGAATCATACCTATTGAGCCTGTTATCATTGAGGCCTCGTCTGAAAGGATGTCACCGAACATATTTTCCGTAACAACAACATCGAACTGTGCGGGATTTTTAACTATCTGCATAGCGCAGTTGTCAACAAGCATATCCGAAAGCTCAACATCCGTGTATTCCTCTGCTAACTTATGCATAACAGCCTTCCACAGGCGGCTCGAATCTAAAACATTGCTCTTTTCAACCGAGCAGAGCTTTTTGCCTCTTTTTCTTGCTGTTTCAAAGCCTATTCTGCCTATTCTTTCGATTTCCTCTTCATTATAAGCGAGGATATCAATAGCATTCTTCTGTCCGTTCTCTTCAACTGTTTTATGCTCACCGAAATAGATACCGCCGATAAGCTCTCTTACTATAATAAAGTCAATACCCTTATCAACTATGGACTTTTTAAGAGGTGAAGCGGAAGCTAACTGAGGCCAGATTTTTGCGGGACGGTTATTGCTGTATACACCCATTCCTGCACGGAGTCTGAGAAGTCCTTTTTCGGGACGCATATGTCCCGGTACATTGTTCCATTTGTCACCGCCTACGGCACCTAAAAGCACGCTGTCGGAATCAAGACATTTCTTTAATTCACTTTCGGGGAGAGGATCGCCGTGCTTATCTATAGCACAGCCGCCCATATCAGCATCTGTGTAGTTAAAGGTATGTCCGTAAAGCTCGGAAATCTTATTAAGCACTTTCAGAGCCTGTTCAACAATTTCGGGGCCTATTCCGTCGCCGCGGATAACAGCAATATTCTTATTCATTCTTGCTACCTTCTTTCAGAGATGCTAAAAGTCCGCCGCATTTAATAATGTTCTGTATAAATTCGGGGAAGGGCTGAGCCTTATATGTTTTTCCTGTTGTTATGTTTGTGATAACACCTGTATCGAAATCAACATTAACCTCATCACCTGCATTGATTTCCTCTGCTGCCTCTTCACATTCAAGAATGGGAAGACCGATATTTATTGCATTACGGTAGAAAATTCTTGCAAAGCTCTTTGCTATTACACAGCCCGTGCCGCAGGTCTTTATAACAAGCGGAGCGTGCTCTCTTGATGAGCCGCAGCCGAAGTTCCAGCCCGCAACCATAACATCTCCCGCATTTACATTCTTGACAAATTCGGTGTCTATATCCTCCATACAATGCAAAGCGAGTTCCTTTGCATTTGCAGTATTGAGGTAACGGGCAGGAATGATAACATCTGTATCAACATTATCGGGATACTTAAAAACCTTACCTTGTGTATTCATTCTTATGCCTCCTCATATTCACAGATATAGCCTGTAAGTGCACTTGCGGCAGCGGTATAGGGAGAAGCTAAGTATACTTCACTTTCAACATGTCCCATTCTGCCTACGAAGTTACGGTTTGTTGTTGCAATACATCTCTCACCCTCGGCAAGTATACCCATATATCCGCCGAGACACGGTCCGCAGGTGGGAGTTGACACAACTGCACCCGCATCAATAAATGCGGTAACATAGCCCTTTTCAACACATTCACGCATAATCTGCATTGTTGCGGGAATGATTATGCAACGAACACCGTCAGCCACCTTTTTGCCGTTGAGGATTTTGTATGCAGCTTCCATATCCTCCATTCTGCCGTTAGTACAGCTGCCGATAACAACCTGGTCGATTTTTATATCCCCGAGCTCCTTTGCAGGATGTGTGTTTTCGGGAAGATGAGGACAGCTTACCGTGGGGACAATCTCAGAGAGATTGATTTCGTATGTTTCGTCATATTCGGCATCTGCATCTGCCTCAAACACCTTGGGAGTGCGTTCACATCTGCCTGTCATATATTCAACTGTCTTTTCGTCTACGGGGAAGATGCCGTTCTTTGCTCCTGCCTCAATAGCCATATTACAGATACAAAGACGGTCGTCCATTGAAAGAGTTGCAACGCCCTCACCCGTAAATTCCATACTTCTGTAGAGCGCACCGTCAACGCCTATCATACCGATTATTGTCAGTATTACATCCTTACCGCTGCAGTTTGCAGGAAGCTTACCCGTAAGATTGAACTTTATTGCGTAGGGCACCTTGAACCACGCCATACCCGTTGCCATACCTGCCGCCATATCGGTACTGCCAACACCCGTAGAGAAAGCACCTAAAGCACCGTATGTACAGGTGTGTGAGTCTGCACCGATGATACAGTCACCTGCTGTAACAACACCCTGTTCGGGGAGCAGAGCGTGTTCGATACCCATCTTGCCTACATCATAAAAATGACTTACACAATGCTCGCACGCAAATTCTCTGCATTGCTTTGACTGCTGAGCAGCCTTTATATCCTTATTGGGCACAAAGTGGTCAAGCACTATTGCGACCTTATCCTTATCGAAAACCTTATCAAAGCCCGCCTTGTTGAATTCGTTTACGGCAACGGGAGTTGTGATATCGTTACCTAAAACAATATCGAGCTTTGCGTTTATAAGCTGACCGGGAGAAACCTTGTCAAGTCCCGCGTGGAAAGCAAGGATTTTTTGAGTCATTGTCATTCCCATAAATATCTCTCCTTTATTTCATCGTGTTATAAGCACTCAGAAGTGCATTTGCACTCGCGTGGATAATGTCTGTATCCGTGCCGGCACCCCAATGCATAACACCGTTTTTATCCTGAATACCGATATACGCTGCCGCAACGGAGCCTGAGCCCTGCTCCTGCATACTGTGCTCTGTGTATTCGAGCAATTCATATTCAGAGCCTGTATACTTTTTAAGTGCATTGCTTACGGCATCAAGTGAGCCGTTACCTGTTGCCTGAATAAGAGTGTCCTTGCCGTCCTCATTGAAAACAATCTGTGTCTTTATAGCGTTTTCGGTACGGAAGAAATGTATATCGGAAATAGTGATATGTGAATCGTGAAGGAAATAGTTTTTCTTGAAGATGTCAAGCACCTCGGACACCTTAAGCTCTCTGTGCTCCTTATCGGAAATGTCCTTACAAAGATAAGAGAGATGCTCTCGCATTTTAGGCGGAAGAGAATAGCCGTAGGTCTGTTCAAGAAGATATCCTATACCGCCCTTACCGCTCTGTGAATTAACACGGATAACATCCGCATCGTATGTACGGCTGATGTCGTGCGGATCGATCGGGATATAGGGAACTGACCAGTTGTGAAGTGCCTTTTCGTCGCGGTATTTCATACCCTTTGCTATTGCATCCTGATGACTTCCCGAGAATGCCGCAAAAACAAGAGAGCCGGCATAGGGGGAGCGTTCATAGACATGCATTCTTGTGCATTTTTCGTATTTTTCAACAATAGCGGGCATATCCGTAAAATCAAGTCCGGGGTTTACGCCATGAGAATACATATTCATCGCAAGTGTGATGATGTCAACATTACCTGTTCTCTCACCGTTTCCGAAGAGTGTGCCCTCAACTCTGTCGGCACCTGCAAGCAAAGCAAGCTCGGCATCGGCAACACCTGTACCTCTGTCATTATGAGGATGAAGCGACACGGTTACATGCTCACGGTATTTAAGGTTTTCACACATATATTCAACCTGACTTGCATAGACATGCGGTAAGCTCATTTCAACCGTAACAGGAAGATTTATTATAACATTGTTGTCTGCCGAGGGCTCAAGGATATCAAGCACTGCATTGCAGACCTCCAGAGCATATTCGGGCTCTGTTCCGGTAAAGCTCTCGGGTGAATATTCAAAACGGAAATTGCCTTCATACTCCTGTGCCAACTGCTTTACAAGCTTTGCACCGTCAACGGCAATTTTCTTTATTTCTTCCTTTGATTTTCTGAAAACCTGCTCACGCTGTGCAACACTTACGGAATTATAGAAATGTATAATTGCCGAGGGCGCGCCCTTGCAGGCCTCAAAGGTTCTGCGGATGATGTGCTCACGGCACTGGGTAAGCACCTGAACGGTAACATCCTCGGGAATCATATTGTTGTCTATAAGCGTGCGCAGAAATTCATATTCTGTTTCACTCGCTGCCGGGAAGCCTACCTCGATTTCCTTGAAGCCTACTTTGAGAAGTGTCTGATAATAGTCAAGCTTCTCTTCAAGGCTCATAGGAATGATAAGGCTCTGATTTCCGTCACGCATATCAACGCTGCACCATACGGGCGGCTTTTCAATATGGTCCTTTTCTACCCATTTATTATATTTTTTCTCTACGGGAAAATATCCCACGCTGTATTTGCTTGAATCCATAATTATATCTCCCCGATAACTTCAACTTCAACTAAAACACCCTTGGGAAGCTCTCTTACTGCCACACAGCTTCTTGCAGGCTTTTCGGTAAAGTATTTTGCATACACCTCGTTGAATGCTGCAAAATCCTCCATATTACGGAGAAAACAGGTTGTTTTTATTGCTTTCTCAAGGGAAGAGCCTGCTGCTTCAAGCACGGCAGAGAGATTTTTGCATACCTGCTCAGCCTGCGCTTTTATATCTGTTGCTTCAACAGCACCCGTTGCGGGATTTATCGGAATCTGACCTGATGTAAAAACAAGGTTTCCTAAAGTAACGGCCTGTGAATAGGGGCCTATTGCCGCAGGGGCATTATCTGTATGAATTTTATTACTCATTGCAAAATCTCCTTTGGTTTTTAGTGTTGTTCTGATAAAAGAATATCAACAAACTGCTTTGCTATTCTTGCAGAACGGCCGCCTCGTTGGAGGGCAAAGCGTTCCGCCTTAAGCTCTAATTCATCCTCGCTTATTGAGAGTGAATTTTCGCTTGCAATATGCTTTACAATATTAAGATATGTTTCTTTGTTTGGCTTGGAAAAGCTTATGTGCATTCCGAAACGCTCTGAAAGTGACACAAGCTCCTGGATTGTGTCGTTAAGATGTATTTCATCGCCCTGACGGTCCGAAAAGGTTTCTTTTATAATATGTCGGCGGTTGCTCGTTGCATATATAACCACATTTTCGCTCTTTGCCGAAACCGAACCCTCAAGAACTGCTTTAAGGGCGTTGAAATTATCATCATCCTTAAGGAAAGAAAGGTCGTCAATAAACAAAACAAATCTCAACGGATTTTCCGACAGCTCATCCAGTATTTTCGGGATAAGAGATAACTGGTCTTTTCTTACCTCAATAAGACGAAGTCCCTCGCTGAACAGCTCATTTGCAACTGCCTTAACGGTAGAGGATTTTCCCGTGCCCGCATCTCCCGTCAGCAGGATATTTGAAGCAGGCTTTTTATTAAGCAGTGCCTTTGTGTTTTCAAGCACTCTGTTTCTCTGCAATTCATAGTCCTTGAAAGCAGAAAGCCTTATTGTGTCGGGATTCTTTACGGGGAGAATACGGTTGTTTTCGTCTATATAGAACATAGGATTTTTAGCATACATACCGTAGCCGTATTTTCCTATATTCTCTGCTCTGTGGTAAAAATGTGCCCTGAGGTCTGTTTTGTGGTCTTCAAAACGAGGCAGAATACCGTTCCAGCCAATACAGGATATAAGCTCCTCACAGGTAATATCACATATTTCCTGCAGTATCGACAGCTCATTTTCAACACTCTGAGAGATATATTCTGCGACCTCTTTGTTTTTGCCGATAAGCTTTACATACACATTTTCGCTGTTAAGACAGATATACTTTATATGTCTTGTGAAAGAGCCTGAGTTTTCCGAATAAAGCAAGGACACAAAGGCTGAATATGTGCTTATCTGCTCCTGAGCGGTCTTTGCAGACAGAAATTCAAGAAAGGCACATATAATACCGTCCTCTAAAAGCTGTCGGAAAACGCTGAGAGACATAAGCTTTAATTTAATTTCAGTTAAATGAGTTTTGTTCATATCAGTTAAGTATTGCTCCGTTTGCACCGCCCGAAACCAACGCTGCATATCTCTTGAGATAGCCTGAAAGCTCTTTCTTCTTCGGAACAAAATCCTTCATTCTTCTGTCTATTTCTTCCCGGGCAACCTTAAGCTCGATTTTGTTTTCGGGGATATTTATGCTGATAATATCGCCTTCCTCAACAATACCGATAAGACCGCCGCTTGCAGCCTCGGGAGTTATGTGTCCTACACACGCACCTCTTGTTGCACCCGAAAATCTGCCGTCTGTGATAAGAGCAACGCTGTTACCGAGTCCCATACCCATAATAGCAGAGGTGGGATTGAGCATTTCTCTCATACCCGGACCGCCCTTGGGGCCCTCGTAACGGATAACAACAACATCACCGGGAACAATTTTTCCTGCATTTATTGCAGCCTGTGCGTCTTCCTCACATTCAAAAACTCTTGCAGGACCTTCGTGTACAAGCATTTCGGGTAAAACTGCGGAACGCTTTACAACCGAGCCCTCGGGAGCGAGATTACCTCTTAAAACTGCAATACCGCCTGTTTCGCTGTAGGGATTTTCAATAGGACGGATAACATTGTGATTTGTGTTTATGCAGTTTTCTATGTTCTCACCGACTGTTTTACCCGTAACGGTAATGCAATCGGTATTGATAAGACCTTTTTTGTTAAGCTCGTTCATAACGGCATACACACCGCCCGCTTCGTCGAGCTCTTCTATGTATGTTCTGCCTGCGGGAGCCAGGTGGCAGAGGTTGGGAGTTTTTTCGCTTATTTTGTTTGCAACATCAAGATTTATTTCAACACCGCATTCGTGTGCAATTGCGGGCAGATGAAGCATACTGTTTGTTGAACAGCCGAGAGCCATATCAACGGTAAGAGCGTTCATAATGGCATCCTTTGTCATAATGTCACGGGGACGGATATCCTTTTTAAGCATATCCATAACAGCCATACCGGCTCTCTTTGCAAGCTCAATTCTTGCAGAATAGACAGCGGGAATTGTTCCGTTGCCCTTAAGCCCCATACCGAGTGCCTCTGTAAGACAGTTCATTGAGTTTGCTGTGTACATACCCGAGCATGAGCCGCAGGTGGGGCAGGTTTTACATTCATATTCATAAAGCTTTTCTTCGTTTATCTTACCTGCATTGAATTCGCCGACAGCCTCTGAAATAGAGGAAAAGCTTATTTTTGCACCGTCAATATGACCTGCAAGCATAGGTCCGCCGCTGACAAAAACGGTGGGTACATTAAGTCGTGCCGCAGCCATAAGAAGTCCCGGAACATTCTTATCGCAGTTGGGAACCATAACGAGTGCATCAAAGCCGTGAGCTAAGGTCATAGCCTCAGTCGAATCGGCAATAAGGTCTCTTGTTACAAGAGAATACTTCATTCCCGTGTGTCCCATTGCAATACCGTCACATACTGCTATTGCAGGGAAAACAATAGGCGTTCCGCCTGCCATTGCAACACCTAATTTTACGGCATCAACAATTTTGTCTATATTCATATGTCCGGGGACAATTTCATTATATGAGCTTACAATACCTACCAAAGGACGCTCAATCTCTTCCGTTGTAAGACCGAGTGCGTGATAGAGTGCTCTGTGAGGAGCATTCTGTAAGCCTAATTTGAGTGAATCACTTTTCATAAAAACACCTCTGAAAGGGGAAATAATGTAAATACTATAAATACTATAAAACCTATAGAACGGCAGAAAGAAAATTTCCCCTGCCGTTTATTTGTCTGTATCAGTTATTGATAAGCTTTTCTTCACCGTTCCAGCTGTAAAGCTTTCTGATGTCTTCACCTACAACCTCTGAAGGATGCTCGGAAGCTAACTTTCTCATTGCATTGAAATGTACCTGACTGCCGGCATCGGACATATCGAGCAAGAAGTCCTTAGCGAATGTGCCGTCCTGGATATCCTTGAGGATTTTCTTCATAGCCTTCTTTGTATCGTCTGTGATAATTTTGGGACCTGTGATGTAATCACCGTATTCTGCTGTATTGGAGATTGAATATCTCATTCCTGCAAAGCCGCTCTGATAGATAAGGTCAACGATAAGCTTCATTTCGTGGATACATTCAAAGTATGCATTTCTGGGATCGTAGCCTGCTTCAACAAGAGTTTCAAAGCCTGCCTGCATAAGTGCACAAACACCGCCGCAGAGAACTGCCTGTTCACCGAAGAGGTCTGTTTCTGTTTCTGTGCGGAAGTTTGTTTCAAGAACACCTGCTCTTGCGCCACCGATACCGAGTGCATATGCAAGACCTAAATCCCATGCATCACCTGTTGCATCCTGTTCAACAGCGATAAGACAGGGAACACCCTTGCCTGCCTGATATTCGCTTCTTACCGTGTGACCGGGGCCCTTGGGAGCTATCATAATTACATTTACATTCTTGGGAGGCTTGATGCAGCCGAAGTGGATGTTGAAGCCGTGTGCGAATGCAAGTGTCTTACCCTCTGTAAGGTTGGGCTCAATGCTTTCCTTGTAAAGCTTTGCCTGCTTTTCGTCGTTGATGAGAATCATAATGATGTCTGCGACCTTTGCAGCGTCTGCAGCAGTCATAACCTTAAGTCCCTGCTGTTCAGCCTTTGCCCAGCTCTTGCTGCCTTCATAAAGACCTACAACAACATTTACACCGCTGTCCTTAAGGTTGAGAGCGTGTGCGTGGCCCTGTGAGCCGTAACCGATAATAGCAACGGTCTTGCCGTCTAATTTCTGAAGATTACAATCCTGCTGATAAAAAATTCTTGCCATAATAAATTACCTCTTTCGTATTATAAGTTTGTTATTTTTCTCATTACTGAACTGCCTTTTTCAAGGGAAACAATACCCGTACGGCAGATTTCAAGTATTGTGTAGTCGCTCATAAGATTTATAAAATCATCTATCTTTCTGCTGTCCCCTGTAAGAAGGAAAATCATAGAATCCTTTGCATAGTCCATAGTTTTTGCTTCAAAGGCATCTGCCGCAGCGCGTATATCTGCGCGTGTTTCAGGCTCATTGCCAACCTTAATCATAAGCATTTCGCTTTTTACTGCGTTTTCATTTGTCAGATCCTTTATAGAATACACATCGGGAAGCTTATACAGCTGATTTATAAGCTGCTGCTTGTTATTCTCTTCACCGTCAAAGGTCACCGTTATTCTTGAATGGTCAATTGATTCTGTTTCGCTTACATTCAAGGCTGTTATATTGAACTGACGGCGGCGGAACATACTTGTTATTCTGTTGAGTACACCAAAGTCATTTCTGACAAGCACCGCTACAGTATATCTTTTCATATTCCGTCACCCACCTTTACGATTATATCGTCCATTGAGCCGCCGGGGGGAAGCATGGGAAGCACGAATTCGTCCTTATCAATCGAGCAGTCTATAACAAAGGGACCGTCTGTGCTGAATGCCTTGGTGAGTGCCTTGTCAAGCTCTTCCACACTTGAAGCTTTCTCACCGTCTGCACCGAAGGCTCTTGCCAAATCAACAAAGTTTGTTTTTCTGTTAAGTACTGTGTTGGAATAGTGCTTATTGAAGAAAAGAGTCTGCCACTGACGAACCATTCCGAGAACACCGTTGTTCATTATAAGAATAACCAGCGGTACATTATAAGAAACTGCAGTTGCAAGCTCCTGAAGACACATACCGAAGCTTCCGTCACCTGTGACAAGCACGCTTCTCTCTTTGGTGCCGAAAGCAGCACCTATTGCAGCACCTATTCCGAAGCCCATTGTGCCAAGCCCGCCGCTTGAAACAAATCTGCGTGTTGTCTTAAAGCTGAGATTCTGTGCCGACCACATCTGATGCTGACCGACATCCGTTGCAACGGCTGTATTTTCACCTAAATGCTTGTTCAGAGTGAGAATTGCTTTTCTCGGAGTGAGAGATTCACGGTTATCAAGATAATCATTTTCTTCTTTTCTGAAAAATGCGATTTTCTCCTGCCATTCCTTGCGCTCAACCTTGTTTATAAGAGGAAGAAGCTTTTGTAAGGTAAGCTTTATGTCTGCCCTGAGTCCGTGTGTTGCGTTTACGGTTTTGGATAATTCCGAGCCGTCTATATCAATATGTACTATCTTTGCCTTTGTGGCAAATTTTGCTCTGTTGCCCGTAACTCTGTCATTGAAGCGGACACCGAGAGATATAATACAGTCTGCATTATGCATTGCCATTGATGAAGCATAATGTCCGTGCATACCCTGCATACCTAAAAATCTCGGATGGTCTGTGGGGATTCCCGATATACCCATAAGTGAACAGCCTATCGGAGCATCAATTTTCTCGGCAAGCTCAAGCATTTCCTCCTGTGCTGCGGTTGAAATAAGTCCGCCGCCGAAATATATGAACGGTCTTTTTGCAGAGTTTATGCACTCAGCAGCTTCTTGTATACGGATTTCCTTTGCGGGCTGTTTTTCGTCTGCCGCAACTTTTTCTTTGGGAGTGTATTCACATATTGCAATCTGCACATCCTTGGGAACATCTATAAGCACAGGTCCCGGTCTGCCCGACAGCGAGAGTCTGAATGCCTCTCTGAGAGTATCTGCGAGCTCCTCAACACGGCTTACAAAATAGTTGTGCTTTGTTATGGGGAGTGTTACACCCGTGATATCTATTTCCTGAAAGCTATCTGAGCCTATCTGGGTTGTGGGCACATTTCCCGTAATTGCAATAAGCGGAATTGAATCAAGATATGCCGTTGCAATACCTGTTACAAGATTTGTAGCGCCGGGGCCCGAGGTTGAAATAACAACACCTGCTTTTCCCGTAGTTCTTGCATATCCGTCTGCCGCGTGGGCTGCACCCTGCTCATGTGCGGTAAGGATATGATTTATTTCATCCGAATATTTATAAAGGGAATCATATACATTGAGTATCTGACCTCCCGGATAACCGAAAACAACATCGCAGCCCTGCTCAATAAGGGTTTTTACGATTATGTCTGCACCGGATAATAACATTGAGTTACCTCCTATGTAATACTTTTATAATAATCAAACAATCTTGAAGCCCTCTGCCTTCAGGGCATTGGTAATCTCCTGTACATGTTCGTAATTTCTTGTTTCCATTTCAATTCTGAGATAACAGCCGTTGATGCTTTCTGTGTCACCTGCTCTCTCGTGATGAACGCTTGTTACATTACCGCCGCAATCGGCAATAATTCTTGATACATCCTTGAGCTGTCCGGGCTTGTCGATAAGCTCTATAAGCAATGCACTTGAACGGCCCGACTTCATAAGACCTCTCTCAATTACTCTTGAAAGGCTTGTTACATCAATATTACCGCCCGAAACAATGCTTACAACCTTTTTACCCTCTATGGGGAACTTATTGAACATTGCAGCCGCAACCGCTGTTGCACCCGCACCCTCTGCTATCATTTTCTGCTTTTCAATAAGGGCAAGAATTGCAGATGAAATTTCATCGTCTGTAACAAGAGCGATATCGTCAACATATTTACTTATAATTTCAAAAGTGTTTACACCCGGCTGCTTTACTGCGATACCGTCTGCAACAGTCTGCACGGAATCAAGACACTCTATTTTTCCGTCCTTTATTGAGTTATACATACTCGGTGCACCTGTCGCCTGAACACCGTAGACCTTTATATTAGGTCTTATGGCTTTGAGAGTACACGCAATACCCGAAATAAGTCCGCCGCCGCCTATGGGTACGATAACTGCATCTATATCGTCAAGATTATTGAGAATTTCGAGTGCTATTGTTCCCTGACCTGCTATAACATTTTCATCATCAAAGGGATGAACGAAGGTATAGCCCTCGCTGTCACGCAATTCTAATGCTCTTTTATATGCATCATCATAGCAGCCCTCAACGAGACAGACATCTGCACCGAAGCCCTTTGTTGCCTCTACCTTTGAAATAGGAGCAGAATCCGGCAGACAGATAAGAGATTTTATTCCGTTCTTTGAAGCAGCCAATGCCACACCCTGAGCGTGATTTCCTGCCGAACAGGCTATAACACCTCTTGCCTTTTCTTCTTCGGAAAGCATCGCAATTTTATATGCCGAGCCTCTGACCTTGAAAGAACCTGTAATCTGAAGATTTTCAGGCTTGAGATACAGCTTACACTGAGGTGCAATACCGTATGCTCTTACAACAGAGGTTTCGCGGATTATATTTTTAAGTATTGTTTGTGCATGAAAAACCTTATCAAGAGTAACTGCCATAAAAACAACTCCAAATAAAAAATATTATATTAACAAAAACCGCCTCAAAGCTCTTGCTTTGAGACGGGTGTAGTCCAAAAACACTCGCGGTACCACTCAAATTGCAGTATATAATACTGCCACTTTTCGGAATCAAACAATTCCTAATGCTTTTACGCAGCCTTCACGGGATACCCTATTTTCTGAAAACCAGCTGTTCAGATACCCGGCTCGGAAGTGATAGGCTCACAAGAAAGAGCTATACCGATTCCCACCAAACATCGGCTCTCTGAAATATCTCAATCAGACCGTCTTCGTCATTGCCTTTATATTAACTTGCATTGAATTATAACACTCAAGCCCTTTTGTGTCAATATTTTTACGGGTGTTTTTATTTTATATATTAATAATATTTTGAATAGCTGTTATTAATAAAATTGATTGATTTTTGTATTAAAACACAAAATAATAATTAATTTTTTAATAATACTTATTCCTCACACAAAACACGGTTTTCCGTGTCTTTTTGTAATTTTGAAATATTGAAATCTTGACTTTGTTTTTAAAGCGTGATATAATTATCAGCGCATTTACGAAAACAGGAAGCGCAGCGGACTGCCTGAATTAAACCGAAAAGTATATCTGATTAAAAATTTTAATAACAGCGGGGTGTAGCGCAGTTGGTAGCGCGCCTGCTTTGGGAGCAGGATGCCGTGAGTTCGAGTCTCGCCACTCCGACCATAGTGAGTATTCATAACACAAGTGAATACTCACTTTTCTTTTTTTACATTTCCTCATAGTTAATTTAATATAGTTCGTTATGTATCGAGCAGGTTTTGACCTGCTCTTTTTTGTTATGCCGTGAGATATTCTACGGCTACACCTTGTCTTGCTTCAAGGACTATATTCTCCTCTTTAACAGGATTTTCAATAACGCCGATAAAGCGGTAGTGAATAACAATCCTCTGTGTTTTGTTCTTGCCCTTGCCCTCAATAGAATGGACTTCGATTTTCTCAATGAGTTCATTCAAGAGTGCAGGTGTAAGTGTTTCCATCTGCATAAACTTACGGACTGCCATAGTAAACTGCTCTTTGCTTGTACGCTGGTTTTCAATCTCTGAAAGTTCTTCCTGGTACTGCCTGATTTTCAGCTTCAGCTCATCACGTTCTGTTTCATACTTCTGTGATAACTGCATAAAGCTTTCTTCATTAACAATTCCGTTGATGTGCTTTTCAAAGAGCTTTTCGTACATCAAGGCAACCTCTTTTGTTCTTGCTGTTGCTTTATCAATACTGCTTTCAAGAAACTTCTGCTGATTGAGTATGCTTTTATTAGTCTTTGCCTCAAGAATATCAGCAAAGGCTTCTTCATCTTCAACAAGAAAACTTGCAAGGCTTCTCAATTCAAGCATCACTATTTGCTCCAAAGAATCGGCTCTGACATAATGTGTACCTTCGCAAGTGCCTCTGCGACCTTTGTAATTGGAACACATGAAATACTTGATGTCGGTATTAGGATGATTGACATTGAACCACAAAGGACTTCCGCAATCGGCACAGTACAACAATCCGCAGAACATATTCTTTTCAGCGTGTTCGGGATTTGGTGCTCTGCGTTTTCCTTTGGCTTTCATCTTCTGAACAGTTTCAAAGGTATCTCTGTCAATAATCGACTCGTGAACATTTTTGAAAATCTTCCAGTTCTCTTCTGGATTCTGAAGTCTTTTCTTATTCTTGAAATTCTTTGAGTAAGTCTTAAAATTGATGACATCACCGCAGTATTCCTGTTGAGCAAGAATTTTCTGTACAGTAGTTTTACACCATTTATACGGGTCAGGCTGAGTTTTCTTGCCGCCCTTGTTAAGACCTTTGCTCTGCCAATATGCCATCGGTATCATTACTTTGTTTTCCTGTAAGATACGGGCAATTGTTTCATTGCCTTTACCTTCAATACACATTGCAAAGATACTTTTGACTACCTCCGCAGCTTCGGTATCGACAATCCATTTCTTTTTGTTCTGCGGGTCTTTCATATACCCATAGGGTGGTTGAGATAACGGCTCACCAAGATTGCCTCTTATGCGGTGTGAACTCCTGACTTTTCTTGAAATATCTCTTGCATACATCTCATTCATAATATTTTTGAACGGTGCAATTTCGTTATCACCGTCATTACTGTCAACTAAGTCGTTGACCGCTATGAATCTGATATTATGCTCAGGAAAGAAGTTATCCGTATAGTGACCGACAGAAACATAATCTCTGCCGAGACGGGATAAGTCTTTTACCATAACAGTGGTTACATATCCCATTTCAATATCTTCAAGCATTGCCTGAAAGCCCGGTCTGTTGAAATTCGTTCCCGTATAACCGTCATCAACATAATACTTTGTGTTGGTGAGCTTCAATTCTTTTGCTTTTTGTGAGAGTAACTTTTTCTGATTACCTATCGAGTTACTTTCACATTCTTTACCATCGTCACGGGACAAACGGCAATAGATGGCTGTTATGCCAAAATTATCTGACTGCATTTATCCTCCCTTCTCCGGCAGTCGAATTTACATATTCTGTATTAAGTG
>JAFXAK010000036.1 GCA_017517135.1 Clostridia bacterium | reverse complement strand
GCAATGAAACTATTGCCCGTATCTTACAGGAAAACAAAGTGATGATACCGATGGCATATTGGCAGAGTAAAGGTCTTAACAAGGGCGGTAAGAAAACTCAGCCTGACCCGTATAAATGGTGTAAGACAACTGTTCAGAAAATTCTTGCACAGCAGGAATACTGCGGTGATGTTATCAACTTTAAAACCTACTCAAAGAACTTCAAGAACAAGAAAAGACTTCAGAATCCCGAGGAGAACTGGAAGATTTTCAAGGATGTTCACGAGCCTATAATTGACAGAAATACCTTTGAAACTGTTCAGAAGATGAAAGCCAAAGGAAAACGCAGAGCACCTAATCCCGAACACGCTGAAAAGAATATGTTCTGCGGATTGCTATACTGTGCCGATTGCGGAAGTCCCTTATGGTTCAATGTCAATCATCCCAATACTGACATCAAATATTTTATGTGCTCCAACTACAAAGGTCGCAGGGGCACCTGTGAGGGTACACATTATGTCAGAGCTGATTCTTTGGAGCAGATTGTGATGCTTGAGCTCAGAAGTCTTGCAAGTTTTCTCATTGAAGATGAAGAAGTCTTCACAGATATTCTTGAAGCAAAGACAAATAAAAGCATACTCAATCAGCAGAAGTTTCTTGAAAGCAGTATTGATAAGGCAACAGCAAGAACTAAAGAGGTTGCGTTGATGTACGAAAAACTCTTTGAAAAGCACATCAACGGTATTGTTAATGAAGAAAGCTTTATGCAGCTCTCTCAGAAATATGAAACAGAACGTGACGAGCTGAAAGTAAAAATCAGGCAATACCAAGAAGAGCTATCAGAAATCGAAAATCTTCGTACAAGCAAAGAACAGTTCACATTTGCGGTTCGTAAGTTTATGCAGATGGAAACGTTAACGCCTGCACTATTAAATGAGCTGATTGAGAAAATCGAAGTCCATTCTATTGAGGGAAAAGGCAAGAACAAAACACAGAGGATCGTTATTCACTACCGCTTTATTGGGGTTATTGAAAATCCTGTTAAAGAGAAAAATATAGTCCTTGAAGCAAGACAAGGCGTAGCTGTGGAATATCTCACGGCATAACAAAAAAGAGCAGGCTGAAAACCTGCTCGATACATAACAAATATATATTATTTAACTATGAGGAAATGTAAAAAAAGAAAAGTGAGTATTCACTTGTGTAATGAATACTCACTATGGTGCGGATAACAGGACTTGAACCTGCACGGGGGTGCCACCAGAACCTAAATCTGGCGCGTCTGCCAATTCCGCCATATCCGCTTATTTTTGTTTTTTTATTATACATTATATAATAATGATTATCAATAGGCATTTTATAATCTTTCAAAAAAATCGGCTTTCATTTTACTGAAAGCCGATTGATGTTTTATTCGAAGGGGTTGAAGAAATCATAAAAATCATCGTATGAATAATCATAATAATCGTCATAGAAATCATCAGGAAGATAATTATCATTTTCTGATGCTGTTGTTTCTTCTTCAACAAGGAAGGTATCTCCCTTGTCTTCAACAAGCTTTACCTTGACCTCAAAATCATCAAAGGAATAGTCTGAGTGTATTCTTATCAAAGAAAGAGTGAGCACATCCCCTACCTTGCCGTTTTCTATAAGCTCCGCAAGGTAGGACGCATCTGTCAAATCAACGCCGTTTACGGCATAAATAAGGTCGCCTTCTTTTGCTTCAGTATTTTTCAAATCACTGTCATCTGCAATAGAATAGATAATAATTGAGCCGGCAGGAAGTCCTTTTATTGCAACAAACATTGCATAGGTCTCGTATTCTGAAGCAGAAACATATGTGATACCAAGCTTAGGTCTGTTTGTGACATATCCGTTTGCAATAATTTCATTTACAATCTTGGTAAATACGGAAGAAGGTACTGCAAAGCCCATTCCCTCGTATTCATCGGCAACGATTTTCATTGAGTTGATGCCGATTATCTGTCCGTATTCATTTACAAGTGCACCGCCTGAGTTACCGGGATTGATAGCTGCTGTATGCTGTATACATTCCATTGTATAACCCGTTTTTGAGGAGCTTACAGGTCTGTCGATTGCAGATACCATACCGTTTGTAAAGGAATTTGCAAATTCAACACCGCCGGGATTTCCTATTGCATATACAGGATCACCGACCGAAAGCATTGTGGAATCTCCGATTTCTGCGGCAGAAAAACCGTTTGCCTTGATTCTTACAACACCGATATCTGTTCTTGAGTCGAAACCGACTACCTGAGCTGTATATTCCTTATTGTCACTTGTTTTAACAATCAGAGAAACACCTGTATCGGAAATTACATGGGCACAGGTTATGATATAGGTATATTCACCGTCTGTATCCTCGCTGAAAATAACACCTGAGCCTTCCGAAACAACGGATTTTCTTGAATCATACACGAGTATACCCACAGAGGAAGAGAGCACCTTTGAATAGATATCCTTGGGGCGGAGTGTACCGTCTGCAGGAGTGTTTTCATTTTCGGTGGGGGTTGCATTTGTTTCAAGCTCATCAACATTTCCTATCGGCACATTGTTATCCTCAGTTGCGGGCGGAATGATTGATTCACCGTTAAAAATTGAAGCTACCACACCTGCAACGGCAAGAATACAAACAGCAACAACAACGAAAACAAAAACCTTTTTGCCCTTTTTCTTTTTACCGCCGTTTTCATTAAAATCTTCATCGGGATAAGCATATTGCTTCGGTCTGTTTGCATAGGGGTACGGATTTGAATAATATCCGTTATACTGATTATTCTGCGGATTCGGTCTGTTATAATTGTTACCGGGGTTATTCTGTGTACCGTTGCTGTAGGGATAATAATTCGTGTTCTGAGCTCCGTTGTCATAGGGATAAGAATTTGTGCTCTGCCCACTATTGCCGTACGGATAAGAACTTGTATTCTGTGTAAAATTGCCCTGATTTACATCGTTTTGGCTGTCATTACGGTACTGTGCCTGTTCATTGCCGGCATAATACTCATTTGGCTGCTGCGCTGATTTTTCTTCAAAGCTACCGTTAGCGGCATTGCTTTCGTTATTAATGTTATTCTGCTGTTCACCGTTGGGGGTGTTATTCAAATTATCAAAATCTTGCATATTTTTTCCTTTCTGCTTTTTATGACTGAATTATATGATTGTTAGTTTAAAATAAGTTTAAAATGTATCATAAATTCTTCAGAGTATTATTGAATCGGCAATCTTATAACAAACTCAGTATATTCATCAATCTCACTGTTTATTCTTATTGTGCCTTGATGCAGCTCAACAATTCGTTTTGCAATATGAAGTCCCATACCGAAGCTCTTTGAATCAAGTCCTCTTGACTTGTCAACCTTATAAAAACGGTCAAATATTAGATTACATTCCTCGGGTGCTATTCCGCTGCCGCTGTTTCTTATTTTAAGCTCTGCATTCTTCTTGCCGTCTTCTGACAGAGAAACTGTTATTGTGCCGCCAAAAGGAGTGAATTTAACCGCATTGTCTATCAGATTATATATAATCTGATTTATCAGTACATCATCTGCATTGACCACAATATTTTCAAGATTATCTATACCTTTTATATTTATTGAATGTTCTTCTATTATTTTTTCAAAACCGATAAAATTTCTTATAACCATATCGGAAAGCTGAATGGGTGAAGGATTGAGCGTTAACTGTCCCGCTTCTATTTTTGACATATTAAGCATCGCAATAACCAGTCGGGACAAACGCTTTACCTCATCTGAAACTATCTGCAGATACTTAGCAGCTTCCTTTTCGGGAACAGTTCCGTCAAGAATTCCGTCAACAAAGCCGCTTATTATAGTCATCGGCGTTTTTAATTCATGAGAAACATTTGCAACAAAATTGCTTCTTGATTCCTCATATAATGCAAGGTTATCTACCATTGAGTTTATAGATTCTATAAGCTCGGCAAGCTCCTTATAGCTGTCGTAGGTGTTTATTCTGATACTGAAATCGCCCTTTGAATAATGCGTTGTTGCTTCTGTTACCTTTTTCAACGGTTTTACCATTGTAAATGAAGCAATAAGAGCTGTGATAAAAACAATAAGAAGCGACATCAGCTGTGACAAAATAAACATTCTGAGAAATCCGGTTGTATACGGCAGATAAACATCACTCAAGGACTGCAAGGTAACAACAAAAGCTTCGGCAGTTGAATTCTGCATAACAGGGGCACAGGCAAGGAGATATTCTCCCTCAGATAAAATACTGATTTCCCCTTCAAAAGTATAAACCTCAGGGATTTTTTCCACCGCTTGAGAAAGAATCTCATCCGGAAAAACAACATCCTTATGTGCTTCACACGACGGACTTATAACAACATTTTCATTTTCTAAAAAAATCCTGTCCTTACACATAAGAATTTTACCGTCTGTATCAATGAGAAAAACATCCGCACCCTGATTTTTTTCTGTTGAATAAAGGGAATTTGCAATCATAAGCAGCAAGCCGGTCAGCGTTTCGCTGTTCTCGTTTTCTTCCTGCAAATCACCGTAAAACAATTCAACGCTCTGAGCAAAGCTCAAAGCGTCATTTGATAATGATGTGAGCCCCTCGGTTTTCCAGAAATTCGCAAATAATGTAACAAGAAAAAAGCTTGCAGTAGTCAAACAAACAACAACCGTTACGGTCAATACAACAAAAAATCTTTTAAACATACTGCTCGGTCGGCGTTTTCTCAGCATTATCATAATTCAGGCCCACTTTATATTTTGTTTATCTTGTTTCAAATTTATATCCGACGCTCCAAACGGTTTTAAGCTCCCATTTATCGGAAACACCCTCAAGCTTCTCTCTGAGACGCTTGACATGTACATCTACCGTTCTTGAGTCACCGTAATAATCAAAGCCCCATACCTCATCAAGAAGCTGATCTCTCGTAAATACCTTGTTGGGATTGCTTGCGAGATGGAACAAAAGCTCCAATTCTTTAGGCGGAGTGTCAACATGAACTCCTCTTACCTTCATTTCATAATTTTCAATGTTGACCGTAAGATTTTCATAGCTTACCTCTTTTGTTGTGTCAACCGTTGAAACTGCCGTTCTTCTGAGAACAGCTTTTATTCTTGCAACAACCTCTTTTGTTTCAAAGGGTTTTACAATATAGTCATCGGCACCGAGCTCAAGACCTAAAATCTTATCAAAGGTTTCGCCTTTTGCCGAAATCATAATAATAGGAGTGTCATAATTCTGACGGATTTTTCTGCATACCTGCCAGCCGTCAAGTTCAGGAAGCATAACATCAAGCAAAATAAGTGCAGGCTTTATTGTTGCAACCTTCTCAACGGTAGTCTTACCGTCATTGACAATAACCGGCTCAAAGCCCTCCTTCGTCAGATACAGCCTGAGCAATTCGCAAATATTAACATCATCGTCAACTATTAATATTTTTTCGTTCATTTGAATCTTCCTTTCCTTTACTTTCCCCAAAAAAACAAAAGGCACCAATCAAATTCTGACGGTGCCTGAAATAATGATAGCTATGGTTTTTTAATCAGACAACCGATATCAATCAAAGGTTACAAAGCTCATACTTTCTTCTTCATTTGTATAATCATCATAAAGAGAAATTCCGCCGATTCCGCTGATATCAGTATCAATTACTGCACCGATCTGATCAAGAATTGAAATAAAATCCGTTTCAGTAACAGGCTCTGTGCTTTGTTCCTGATTCTGATTGCTATTTCCGCTTGTTCCCGTTCCGAAGGTGGGAGCAATAAGAGCAACAACACCTGTTACGGAATTGGAAATCGAGGAATAGAAGCCGTCTATCAGAGTGCTTATTGAAACATTAAGACCGAGTGAATCCAGCACATTGGTTACAATTGAATCGGAGCTTTCAAAGGTTTCTGTTTCTGTATTATCCCCTGTGCTTTCGGATTCAACAGGCTTCTCGCCCTGATTCACCTCTATATAATATGTACAGGCGGATGCTGTGCCGTCTGCCGAAACACATTCAACAACAAGTTCAAGTGTCTGCTGCTTAAGAGATGTGTCAAGTGCAATCTCGTTATAGTAATTGTTTTCGATTTCCTTTCCGTCCACCTTAACGGTAACAGTCAAGCCTGCAACACCTGTTGCATAGGCAGTGGGATAAACCCAGATGCTTTCCCGCAAATTTTTGAGAGTTACGGAATATTTCTTTATATCCGCGTAAAACTCTCCTTCCTCTATATTAAAAACATCTGTATTTTCTGCTACCAGATAGAATGCTTCAAGATATGAACAGTTATCCTCACGGATTGAAAGGTTTGCGGACTGACCGATGAGCTGCAGCATATAAAAAGCTGTGTTTTCTTTTTCAATGCTTTGTGCAAGCTTTTCGGGATCAACGCTTACATCATATGCAAGACCGAGCATTGCGGCTGTATATTTAGCCTGAAGCTCCTCAACAGAAAGGTCGTTGCTGACAGCAATTCCCATCTGTTCAATAGTCATAACAGCCATAAGCTTATAAATCTCGTCTGACGGTGTTTCAGCAGAAACATCATAGCCGTTTGTCCATAATGCCACCTTTGAAGCGGCAACAATATAATCGTCAAGAGAAGAAAGCGTTCCTGTGGGCATCCATTGCTTAAGTACATCAAGATTCATTCCTGTTATCTGTGACAAATATGCAACCAATGCTTCTTCAAGTGAAATCACACCGGATGAAAGGTTTAAGTCCGTCAATGAAAGGGTGCCTGTTACAAGAGAGGCATAGAGAGCTTTTGCGATTATAAGCTCTTCAGCATTAATAAATTCGGGAAATGCAACACCGAGCAGTTCAAGCTGCTCCTTTATTTCAGCATCGCTCAAGCCTGCTATCAGCCCCTGAGCATTTGTGCCGAGAATACTGAGCAGGTATATATACGCTGCACGCTGTGCATCTTCATCAAGAGAATACAGCGAGCAATAATATGCAATATCGTTTTCAAAGCTTGTGGGAGTTTCAACATACGGATAATCGGGCTTTGCGACCAATACGGTTCTGTCTGCCATACCTGATACGGTTTCCATATCCTCTTTTATCACAAGGTCCGTCAGCCATGCTGTGTCTGCAGACTCATAGTCATACTGTGTTTCAAAGGTCAGAATTGCGGCAACGGAAGATATATCGGAAAAAAGAAGACAAAAACATACAACAAGGCTTAAAACAGCAGTAAAAAATGTTCTTTTTTTCACGATTACACCTCCTTAGGCAATTATTAAATTAATAATAATACAACACGGCAAAAAAGTCAACAGTAAAAATTAACCTGTTGCATATTTTTATTAATTTTTTTCAGACTTTAATACAACTTAAAAAAATTCAGATGCCGTAATACCGACATCTGAGTTTCAATATTATTCTGCAAGTGTTATTTCGTATACAGTCTGTGAAACAAATTCTTCTCCTGCTTTGCAGAAGCAGCTCGGAAATTCACTCTTGTTGGGAGTATCCGGATAATACTGAGTTTCAAGACAGAAACCGCTTCTCTTGTTCATAGGCTTCTGCTCTTTTCCGCATATTCCCTTCAGAAAATTGCCCGCATAAAATTGTACACCGGGTAAATCTGTATAAACATTCAGTTTCAAGCCGCTGACATCGCTCTCGGCGGTGATACATTTTCTCAATGTTTTATCCCAGTTATTAATGCAGAAATTGTGGTCAAAGCCACCCGTAAAGCCAAGCTGCTCATTATCGGCATCAATATCCTTACCGATAAGCTTGGGCTGTCTGAAATCAAAAACCGTTCCGTCTACGGAGAAATTTTCACCCGTGGGAATACTCATAGTGTCAACTGCCGTAACCTTGTCGGCATCTATCATAATTGAATGGGAAAGTATATCGCCCGAATCAAAGCCGTTGAGATTGAAATATGCGTGATTAGTAAGATTTATAAATGTATCCTTATCGGAAACGGCACTGTATTTTATTACCAGCTTGTTTTCTTCAGTAAATTTAAAGGTTACACTGTTATTAATTGTACCGGGGAAGCCGTTGAGTCCGTCGGGGCTTATATAAGAAAATTCAACGGTATCCGAATCAATAACCATTGCATTCCATACAACAAAGGAATATTCTCCGCCCGAATGAAGACAGGTGACATCCTTTTCGTTTGCGGTAAGCTTATACTCAACCCCGTCTATAGAAAAAGCGGCATTGCCGATACGGTTACATACAGGTCCTACGGTTGCACCCTGATAATCTGATTTTTCAAGATAATCCTCTACCGTATCAAAGCCGAGAAGAACATCTGTCTTATTTCCGTTCTTATCATCAACGATAAAGGAGTGCAAGGTTGCACCGAGAGTGAGAATATGAACCTCGTTCTCACTTGAATTGCTGAGAATATAACGGTAAACCGTTCTGCCGTCAGGCATTGTTCCGAATTCTTTGCGTTCTACGCTCATAACAGCCTCCGTAAAATAAATTTATTTGTTTACGGATTAATTATAGCAGTCAAGAAAAAAAAGTCAAGAGTGCAAAAAACTTATATGCATAAAAATACAAAATTACAGTATTTTTATGCAAGCTACTGCTTATTGTCAAACAAAGACAATATCTTCTCCTTGACTGCACACATTTTTTATTATATAATAAGACGATAATGTTTTAAGGTGGTAGACTGATGAGTTTTATAGAGCTGACATCCGTATACAAAAAGTACAAAACGGGTGAGGTAACCATAAATGCTCTTGACGGTGTTTCCTTCAACATCGAAGAGGGAGAGCTTTGTATGATAGTCGGTCCTTCGGGATCGGGCAAAACAACCGTACTGAATATCCTCGGCGGTATTGACAGCTGTGACGACGGAAATGTGCGAGTATGCGGAGAGCTTATAAATAATTTCGACAAAAAGCATCTTGCCCTGTACAGAAGGCACGATGTGGGCTTTGTATTCCAGTTTTATAACCTCATTCCCAACCTTACCGCTCTGGAAAATGTGGAAATGTCAACTCAGGTCTGCAAAAATTCTCTTGATCCCGTCAAGGTGCTCGAAAGAGTAGGTCTGCAGGAAAGGCTCAACAACTTCCCTGCTCAGATGTCGGGCGGTGAACAGCAGAGAGTGTCAATCGCAAGAGCTCTTTCAAAGAATCCGAAGATTCTTCTGTGTGACGAGCCGACAGGTGCTCTTGACTACAACACGGGTAAGCAGATATTAAAGCTTTTGCAGGATACAATCCGCGAAACGGGTATGACAGCCGTAATAATAACACACAACACCGCAATAACCCCTATGGCAAACCGTGTTATCACAATGAGAAACGGCAAGGTACACCGCATTGCAATCAACGATAATCCCCTTTCTGTGGACAGAATAGAGTGGTAACAGTCCTGACAGCTTCATTCAGACAATAACAACATCAAGGAGGTAAGTATCCTTTGTCAAAATCACTAATCAAGGATACTCTTCGTGCGATAAGAAATAATTTCAGCAGATTTGTTTCAATTATGCTGATAGTTGCTCTGGGAGCTGCTTTCTTTGTAGGCATAAAAGCAACTCCTAAGGATATGTTTTCAACCGCCGAAGAATATTTTTCAGAATATAATCTGCTCGACCTGCGTGTTCAGTCCGTTGCAGGGCTTACCGATTCGGATGTGGAAGCCATAAACGGTATTGACGGAATTGACTATGTTTCGGGACAGAAATTCATTGATGCACTTGTAACGGTAAACGGTTCAATTGAAACCGATATTGACGGCACTCAGATAAGCACAAGAGCATACAGTATTTCGCCCGCAGATATAGCCAACTACTTAAACGGAGTCAATGACGGTGCGTACATAAACCGTGTTGAGCTTATCGAGGGCAGATACCCCACCGCAGTCAACGAATGTCTTGTTGATGCAAGTGAGCTTTCAACTCCCGAATCATATACCCTCGGCAGCACAATAACCTTACAGGCTGAGGGCGGTGATGCCCCCTCTGAGCTTTCAACCTCACAGTTTACCATAGTCGGCATAATCCGCTCTCCGTACTATCTTTCATTTGAGAGAGGCAATACAAACATCGGAAGCGGTAAAATAGGCACATTTATAATCATTCCCGAGGAAGCCTTCACAACAGACTACTACAGCGAAATCTATATAAAAATAGCCGGCTCCGATTCTTATGATCCGTATTCTCAGGAGTATCTTGACTTTGTTTCTTCTTATGCACAGAAAATAGAAGCCATTTCCGGCAGACAGATAAACAAGCGACTGACCGTACTCAAGCCCGAGCTTGAAAACAAGATTGCCGAAGCAGAGAAAAAAATCAAGGACAAATCCGACAGCGCAACAACTGCAATGGAGGAGCTTGACGAAACTATTGCACAGCTTCAGGAGCTGGTTGACAACGGCAAGGATATAGTTGCTGCCGCACAGGCAGAATTCAACAGTAAATTTTCAGCAGCAGAGAATAACCTTGCAACAAACACAAACGAATATAATGCCGCTATTGAGAAATATAATCAGCTCAAAAAAGAGCTTGACACAAAAACTGCCGAGTATAACACAAACTACTCGAATTATGTAAAGAGCAAGGAAGCGTATGACACGCTGTATTCACAATGCACCTCAGCCAGCAGTAAGGTGGACTTTCTGAACTCAACAATCACAACAACAAACCAGATGATTGCCGCAGGCGAGGCTGTGCTTGACGGTATAAGCGATTCCCAGTCAGATGCATTCAATGCCGAGCAGATACAGACAATAATCACAATGATGCAGACCACCTATCCCGAGCTTTATGCTGCTGTTCAGGCATTGACAACACAGGGACTTGCGGGTGAAATTGTTGTAAACATCAAGCCTTATCTTGACACACAGAAGGCAAAGCTTGCTCAGGCAGAGAAAGAGATAAAGGAGCAGAAGGCTGTTCTTGATGCACTCAAGGCACAGCTTGAAACTCAGGGAACAAAGCTTACACAGGCAACTCAAGAGCTTGCTAATGCAAAAAAAGAGCTTGAGGCGGCAAGCAATCAGCTCAACAGCTATTATACACAGCTTCAGTCAGCAGGATATGACATTCAGGCAGGTGCTCTTGAGCTTGAAATTGAAAGACTTGCAGCACAGAGCAATCTCAATGCTCTTATTGAACAGGTAAATGAAGCTCCCGACAATCTCAACAAAGCAAAAACAGCAAGACTGGAAGCCGAAGCACAGCTGACAAGTGCTCTTGCTTTGGCAACATCTGAATTAAACACGGCAAAAAATCTTTATAACAATCTTGACTCTGTCACATGGAGCATATACGACAGAACCTCTGCACCCGGATATGAAAGCTACGGACAGAGCGTAAAAAACATTGAAATACTTTCAAATCTTTTCCCGATGCTGTTCTTCGTTGTTTCATCAATGATTTGTCTTACAACACTCACACGAATGGTTGAGGAAGACAGAACGGTAATCGGAACATATAAGGCATTGGGCTATGAAAACTCTGCAATTATCTTAAAGTATCTGATTTATTCCTTCCTTGCAGGCTTTATCGGCTCCGTGCTCGGAATTGCAATAGGAATATTCTTATTCCCGTTTGCAATAAACTCGGCATATTCAATAATGTTCTCTTTGCCGAGCCTTAATTTTGAATTCCCGTGGCTGTGGGCATTTATCGGCTTTACTATATCAATGCTCTGTACCGCGTTTACAACGCTTCTTGCCCTCAGGAAAGAGCTCAGAAATTCTCCCTCTATCATTATGCGTCCGAAAGTACCCAAAGCAGGCAAGCATATTCTGCTCGAAAAGGTAACATTCTTGTGGAAGAGACTTAACTTTACCGCAAAGGTCACTATGAGAAATCTTTTCAGAAACAAGCTGCGTTTCAATATGTCGATCATCGGTATCACAGGCTCTTGTGCGCTTATTCTTGCAAGTCTCGGTATGCAGAATTCTATTGATGCTATTGCAGAAAAGCAATACGGTGACAATGCCATTGCAAAATACGATTTCCAGCTGATTTTTGACAATCCTCAGACAACAGACACACACACCTCTGAATTTTCACTTGCAGAGGATGATGCAAGAGTGGAAGCTCTTATGCTCACCGCAATGAAATCGATGACCTCCTTCAGCGAAAGAAGCGACAAGGTGCTTGATGTTTATGTGCTTGTCCCCGAAAATCCCGAAGAGCTGAATGATTATGTAGCCCTGAAAAACAGACAGTCGGGCGAAAATTACACGCTTGACGATACGGGTGCAATTATAACCGAAAAGCTTGCAAAAACAACAAAAACAGATGTGGGTGATACGATAAGCTTTGAAGACAGCGACGGAAATGTTTATGATGTAAAGGTCAGCGCCATTGCCGAGAACTATACCTTCAGCTTCATTTATATGACCGATAATCTGTATAAAAAAGTAACCCGAACATCCCCTGTTTACAATTATGCGATAGGCAGAATATCCTCGTCGCTTAAAGCAAACGAAGAAAACCTCGCCAATGTAAAGGGCTTGCTTTCAACGGACATAATGAAAATAGACGGTATCACAACCATTGCATACACGGCAGACACAACGCAGCAGATAAGCGAAATCACCGATGCGCTGTCAACGGTAATAATCGTGTTCTTTGTCTCTGCACTTATACTTGCAATAGCCGTTCTTTATAACATTTCAAACATCAATGTTATTGAAAGACAAAAAGAGCTTGCAACACTAAAGGTCTTAGGCTTTATGGATAATGAAGTCAGCCGTTACATCTACCGTGAAAATATATTTATTTCCGTATTCGGAATAATATACGGTATTATTTTAGGTATTATCGTGCATTACGGTCTTATAACATTTACTGCAATTGATGCGGTAATGTACGGTCAGACAATTGAATGGCACAGCTACATTCTTGCCGTTCTCATAACCATATCCTTCATTGTTCTTGTAAACATAATGCTTCATTACAAAATCAAGAAGGTTGATATGGTAACATCACTTAAATCTGTCGAATAAAAAAAATGAGAGTCGAAGTTATCGACTCTCATTTTTTACTGTTTTTTTATTTTATCTGTGTTATTTTATTTCCCTTTACAACAAATGCATGGTCGGCTATTTCTATCATAGGAGCGTCATTTTCGGGGGAATCCGTATAGAAATTGTCTATATGTGCATCGGGATATTCCTCAAAAAAGGCGGGGATTTTTCTTGAACGCATACAAAGACGGGTTATTTTTCCCGTGTCTTGCTCAATAATACTTCCCACGCAATGCTTTATATTCAGTCTTTTGCATATTTCACGCATTGAGCACATAGGAGAAGCGGTGACAATAATATCATCCTCTCTTTGTATTTCCTTGTAAAAGGGCTTGATGTTTTTCATATGCTTATCCCAGAATTCCTTTGCATCGGCATCGAAATCCTCAATACCAACAAAATAATTCTCAACAAAGGGGGCATATTCCTGTATTGCCTGCTCAACGGTAAGCTTCCCTGTCTTATATTTTGCAAGGGCATAAAAAACACGGGGAATGTATTTTATAAGATACGGACTTTTTTTCACATAGAAGAAAAAGAAATCTATAACACTTTCTCCGTCATATATCGTATTGTCAAAATCGTATACATTCATCAGCCGCTCTCCTTGAAATCATACTGTGACAAATCAACAAATGTTTCGGTTTCGCTGAGCTCACCTGCGGAAAATGATGTAATTTCCCAATAGGTTGTTTTCTTGTTTTTTGCATCGTATGCTTCGCACTTTGCGGCAAAGCCGTATTCGATATCCACCCACACATAAACGGACTGTGTAAGCTCTCCGTCCGTGTAAGCCCTTTGGATATATTTATGGCAATCTCTGCCGGCAACCTTTTCGTCATACATATAAAGCACATTGTTCTGAGTGGGCAAGGATGCACTTACTGCGGTAAGCTTCATAAACATACTTGAAAGGTCCGAAAAATTACTGTCAGACAGCTTTGAATAAGCCTGCTCATTTTCTTCGGGGATAATTACATAATAGTCGGTATCATTACCCGATTTTTCATAATAAAGTCTTGCATTAGTGTCTATATATTCAACCACGAAGGCTGTTGAATGGCGTTTTTCGGAAATATGCAGCTCTTCATCGGTCTGTTCTTTATTGTAGTACACATATTCAACCTCATAGTTTTTCTGCCAAGAGGTGTTGACATTTATTTTTGTTTCGGGCTGCGAGGGCAGAGTTGTTTCAACAGATGGAACATATACATACTCTGTTGTTGTTTCCTGTGTTGTATCTCCTGTGCAGGAGACACATGAAAATAATGTGAACAAAACACACAGAACACATAAAATTTTCACAAAAGTAATATTCATAACACACCCCGATTTTTGTTGTAATTACAGATATTTTAATATTTTTTTTACAATTTGTCAATGTAAATACTTATAATTTTGTACTTGTTATCTAAATGATTATATGATAATATAGGTTTATCTTACAAAAGAAAGGAGCTTTTGTTTTAAAATATCAGATAAACAAAACACTTCATAAGACTTTTAAAATTTTCGAAAAAAACAAGCTCAGTCCCCGAGCATATGCTGTTCCCTACTCCTCAAAGGAGGCTCTTTCTCAGACTGCGCCCGAAAAGGAAAGATATCTCAGCGATACAGTTAAGGTGCTTTCGGGAGAATGGGATTTCAAGTTCTACAAATCAATTTCCGCAGTACCCGATAAGCTTGATACTCTCAAGGTCAGATTTGATAAAATAACACTCCCCTGTGACTGGCAGAGAACAGGCTATCAGGAGCCTGTATACATAAACTGCCCTTATGAAATAAAAACAATGGCACCCGAAATCCCCGAGGATATGCCCGTGGGTGTTTACAGAAAATTGGTTGATATTGAAAACACAGACAAGGAATATATAATTTCCTTCCTGGGTGCTTCAAACAATATCGCTTTGTATGTAAACGGCAAGTTCGTCGGCTACTCGGAAGGCTCACATAACACAGCGGAGTTCAATATAACATCCTTCCTCACAAGCGGCACAAATGAGCTTGTTGTTGTTATGTTCAAGTGGTGCAACGGTACCTTCCTTGAATGTCAGGATATGTTCAGAGAAAACGGCATTTTCAGAGATGTTTTACTTTATGTATATGACAAAACATATCTTTATGACTATAAAGTCGAAAGCAAAAAGTGCGACGGCGGATATAAGCTGACACTTGATGCATTCATAGAGGGTGCAACTCAAGGGTATACTCTCACGGCTGAATTGCTTGACAAGGACGGGAAAACCGTTGCAGTCAAGGAATGTGCTGCCGAGAATGAAACAAAAATTGATTTCGGAGTACTCGATGTTGAGGAATGGAATCCCGAAATTCCCGTGCTGTACACTATGTATATAACTCTTTCGGGCAACGGTACCGATGCTGTTATCAGAAATTTCACGGGCTTCAGAACAATTGAAATCAAGGACGGTGTTTTCCTTTTCAATAATAAGCCCATTAAGGTAAAGGGTGTTAATCACCACGATACAGACCTCTACAAGGGCTTTACTATGTCAATTGACGATATGATAAGAGATGTTCAGCTTATGAAGTCTCTTAATGTCAACGGTGTGAGAACATCACACTATCCCCCCGATCCTTTCTTTATCACACTTGCGGATATATACGGTCTTTATATAATTGACGAGGCAGACATTGAAACTCACGGCTGCTGGGATATGGCAGGCGATATTGACTTTATCAGCCACGACCTTAAATGGGCAAAGCATTATGTTGACAGAGTGAAGAGAATGTATCACCGCGACAGAAATCATCCCAGTATCATTATGTGGTCACTCGGTAATGAAGCGGGCGGATATAAGTGTCACGACAAGTGCTATCAGTTCCTTAAAGCAACAGGAACGGATATCCCCGTTCATTATGAGGGTGTTGTCAGAACAAAGCGCTTCCATTATGATGTTATTTCCGAAATGTATACAAGCACGGAAGAAATCGAACAGATGATGAAAAACAAGCGCGTGAGAACATCCTGGGGCGAAAGCAAATCGGTGTGCAAGGAATATTCAAAATATCCGTTCTATCTGTGCGAATACTGTCACGCAATGGGTGTAGGCCCCGGCAATCTCGAGGAATACTGGGATCTGTTCTATGAGTGGGATAACTCAATGGGCGGATGTATCTGGGAATGGGCTGACCATGCGGTATATCATCCCGAAAACGATAAGAAATATAAATATAAGTATACCTACGGCGGCGACCACGGTGAAAAGTATCACGACGGTCATTTCTGTGTTGACGGCCTTGTTTATGCAGACAGAAATCTGCACACGGGTGCTAAGGAAATGAAGGTTGTTTACCGTCCCGTAAGAGCAGCTCTTGCAGGCAAAAAGCTGTTCTGCTTCGAAAATACAAACCGCTTCAGAGCAAGTGACTACATAAAAACCGAATGGGTGCTTCTTGAAAACGGAACGGAAATCCAGAGAGGCGAAATTGATGTAAATCTCGCTCCTATGCAGTCTGAATGCTTCACCATTGACCACAAGGATTTTGACGAGAGCAAGGACTGCCATATCAACTTTATTTACACCGACAAGGAAACAGGTGCGGAACTTGCAGTTGAGCAGTTAACAATCAACGATGTGAATTTTGAATACGATATTGAAATCGGAAGCAAAATTGCGGCTGAAACAGAAAACGGCATTGTGAGTGTTCTCTTTGAAAACGGTAAGGCTGTGTTTGACGGAAAAACAGGTGAGCTTACCTCTTACATGGTAAACGGCAAGGAAATTCTGAATGCTTCTCCCGCAGAAAACAGGGGCTTCACCCCCAACCTTTTCAGAGCACTTATTGATAACGATGCAAAACAGAAAGAAAACTGGGAAAACGGCGGACTTGATGCACTTAAAAAGGCACTCGTTTCCTTTGATGTTCACCTTGATGACGGTGAAGTTCTCATCAATTCCGTTTATGCTCTCAAGGCAAAGAGAAAGGCTTTGTATGAAGCTTCAATTTCCTATATTATCACTTCTCTCGGTGCTATGGAAGTAAAGGCAGAGCTTAAAACAATAAGCGACGAGGCTGTCAGGGATATTCCCCGCTTCGGTCTTACTCTTGAAATCAACCGTGATTTCGATTCTGTTACCTACTACGGCAGAGGTGACAGCGAAAATATGCCCGACTTCAAGTGTCAGGCTCCAATGGGTATATATCGTGCTAAGGTTGACGATATGTATGAAATGTATGTATATCCTCAGGAGAGCGGTATGCATTGCGACACAAAATGGATAGAGCTGTCTGATAATGACGGTGATACTCTTACTGTTTATGCAGATTCAACTCTTGCATTCAGCGTACATCATTTCACACAGACCGCTGTTCATAAGGCACAGCATCAGGAGGATGTTTCCGATATGAATACAACCTTCCTTACTCTTGACGGTGCATTGAGAGGTATCGGTACCTCAAGCTGCGGTCCCGACACAAGAGAAGAATACAGACTTGATGCTTCAAAGGGCTATTCGCTGAGCTTTACAATGATTCCTAAGGTAAAATAATATGAACACAACTGATATTACAAAAAAAATTGAAGATGCAAAGGAAAAGGGTGAAAAATCCCTTTGCCTGCAGATTCCTTTTGCCGACATCCCCGAATACGAAGAGCTCGGCTTTTGCGTAAACGGTGTAAGCTTTAACCAAAACGGCACAAAGTATGTCAATATGCAGAAGGATTTTGTTTTTGACGGCTGTGAATGGCTCACATTCAAAGAAAAGCTCCCCGCTGTTCTCACAAGAAGCACATTTTTCTTTGAAAATGTTGTAAAGGCAGAACTTTCCATAACCGCATTGGGATATTTCTATGCATATTTCAACGGAAAGCCCGTTTCGGAGGATTTATATTTCCCCGCAAAAAGCGACTATGAGCACAGAGATTTGTCAACGGTATACTATCCTATCAATGACACACTCTCTCACAGAGTATATTATAAAACCGTTGATGTAACTCCTCTTATCAGAAACGGTAAAAATGTGCTTGCAACCCATATCGGTGCGGGCTGGTACGGTCAGAACAGAAGCCTCAACGAGGGTATGCCCTATTGGGGAGACAATAAGCTGATTTTCAAGCTTACATTGACATTCTCTGACGGCACAATGAAAACTATCTGCTCCGATACGGAAAATACCCGTTGGAAAGAAAGCTTTGTTAAGGAAACAAACATCTATTTCGGCGAATATCACGATATGGTCTATTTTGCACCTGACTGGGAAACAAGCGATTTTGATGATTCGGACTGGAACAGAGCAACAATTGCTAAAAAAGCACTCAATATGTTTAATCTCCAGACATTCAATGCCGATAAGGTCTGCCGTGTGCTTTCACCCAAAGTGATTTACAGCTTCGGGGACACCAAGATTTATGACATCGGAGAAGAGGCGGCAGGCTTTGCGGTTGTTAAGTTCAACGAGGAAGCAAGAACAAATGACAGCGCATTTTTGAGATATGCCGACGAGCTGAATGAAGACGGCTCTCTGCAGTTCCATTATGTGGGCGGAAATAACCGTATGCAGAAGGATTATTTCATTCTGCACGAAAGCTGTAAGGATAAAGAGTTTATTCCTCTTTTCACCTGGCACGCAGGCAGATATATTGAGCTTACGGGCAGAGCGTATATAAGTGAATACAGGGTTGCTTACTCGGATATTGAAGTCACCTCGTCCTTTGAGAGTGACAACGAAACACTCAACTGGATTTATGACACTTATATAAAAACACAGCTTACGAACATTCACGGCTGCATCCCGTCCGACTGTCCGCACAGAGAGCGCTTGGGCTACACGGGTGACGGTCAGCTTACCTGCGGTGCGGTTATGACCTGCTTTGATGCACGGGAAATGTATAAAAAGTGGATGCTCGATATCAGAGACTGTCAGGATATCGCAAACGGCCATGTTCAGCACACGGCTCCGTTTTACGGCGGAGGCGGCGGTCCCGGAGGCTGGGGCGGTGCGGCAGTTATAGTCCCCTACCGCTATTATAAATTCACGGGTGACATTTCTGTTCTTAAAGACAGCTATAATTCAATGAAGGCATACATTGAATATATGCTTGACCACACCGAGGACGGTATTGTTACAAGAGAAGAGCCTAAGGGCTGGTGTCTCGGGGATTGGTGTCCTATAGGCAATAAAATTCTTATTCCCGAAAGCTTTGTAAACACATATTTCCTCGCTAAGACTGCTATGCAATGTGCCGAAACTGCCGAAATTTTAGGCAAAACTCAGGACATTGCTTTCTTCCAAAAAGTTGAGGCAGACAGCAAAAAAGCCATAATAAAGCACTTTTATGACGAAAAAACCGCAAGCTTTTGTAACGGCTATCAGGGTGCGGACGCTTATGCTGTTGATATAGGGCTCGGCAACGAAAAAACATGGGAAAATATCATAACAAAATATTCCGAAATCAAAACATTTGATACGGGTATTTTCGGTACTGACCTTCTCATACGAGTACTCTTCCAAAAGGGCTGCGGAGACCTTGCGTTTACGCTTCTGACAAACGAAGAGGTAACATCCTTCTACAATATGAAAAAGAACGGTGCCACCACTCTGTGGGAAAACTGGGACGGCTGTGACTCACGCTGTCACCCTATGTTCGGTGCGATAGTTGAATATTTCTTTTCGGGTATTCTCGGAATAAAAAGATTTAACGATAATGCAGGCTACACGGAAATTGAAATCAAGCCTGCAAATATCAGTAAGCTCAGAAATGTTAAAGGCTCAATGAAAACAAAATGGGGCGAAATCACGGTTTCAATCACCACCGACGAAAACGGCAAACGCGATGTTAAAACTGAGGTTACGGGCGATATTACAATTAAATAATTAAATAATAAGTTTATATGACAAAAGACCAATCTTTGCAGCAGCATTGATTGGTCTTTTTTTTGTGGTTATATTTTATAAAGAACAGTTAATTGCTTTCAGGGGGATTATATTCAAGAAGCTCGCCGGGGGTGCAGCCTAAAACATAGCAAAGCCTTGCAAGAACATCAAGATCAATTCTTTGAATTTTTCCTTTACAATAATTATTTAACTGAGTTCTTTGAATTTCAGCCTTGAAAGCAACCTTGTTTTTACTGAGACCGCTCTTTTCAATCATTTCATTAAGGCGTAATGTAATTTCACCGTACACTTCATCTAACATCATTTCTATCACCACCGTATGTAATTATAGCTGTATGTTTAATAAAAATACAGCTATGAAATGATGTTATATTATTTGACAATTATTGTATATAGTGATAGTATTATAATAGCTGTATATATCTACACCCTATTAACAAGAAAAAATCCCTGACAAAAAAAACCAAGGGGATGTAAAGAACAGATTTTACATCCCCTTAGTAATATTAATTAAAAATTAACCGAAAATAGGTGCATCGTAATGTGCTGCTCCGCATTCGCAATACTGCTCGGTGCCGAACAGGCGCATAAAGAAGCTGATGATGTTCCAGAATATCTGCAGGAACTGGTTGTCGGAGTGGCAGAAGTGGTCACAGTTAGCTTCTGCTTCTTCCTGCTCAAGCTGTGCGGGAGTTTTTACGGAGAACTTGAGGTCGTAATCGGGCATTGTGAAGGTGATTTTCTTTTCGTTCACATCAATACCGTCGAGCTCAACTGTTTTGCCGTTGCCGTCTTTAATTACCCAATATGCAAATTCGGGCATTGTGTATTCCATAACGATTGTGTCGCCTGTTCTGATTGTTGCGGTATGGCCG
>JAFXAK010000035.1 GCA_017517135.1 Clostridia bacterium | reverse complement strand
GCAGAATGAGTAAACCGAGCAAAAACAACACATTTGTGTTGTTTTTGGTTTCCCCGACAGCGTACAAAGGTACGCCGAGGGCGAGGTTTGCTTATAGCATAAAACTTGTTTTATGCGGTCTGCACTTTTTTTACAACCCCTATATTATTTGGTGAGCTTTTCTATGTTTTCTTCAAACAAATCGAAGAAGCGTTCAACTGTTTTCTTGTCTTCTTCGTTTCCTTTAACACACATAGACATTGTGATTTCTTTTCTCATTGAGGTTGCCGATAAAAGCACATAGGGCTTGTATTTTACAGCACCTGTCATATATCCGTCTATGGGCTCATTTTCGCAAAGAGAGAGAGCCTTGTGATCAAGTATGCCTATGTTGCTCATTGCAAGCAGAGGGTTTGAATAGCCGATTTTAATGATTTCTTCACTTGCCGAGTGAGGGAGAAGTCTGTAGCCGAGCTTCAACAGAGGTAAGCCGTAAAGCCCCATAAATTTATCCTTTTTATATTTGTTGGAGCTGTTTACAACATATCTCAGGGTTTCAAAAATATCCTCGCCTCTCTGCGGAATGTTGCACTGCATAAATGCCGTGTGGTTTGTTATTCCCTGGTCGGAATTGTCTTTCATATGCCGTCTTAAATCTATAGCACAGGAAATGGTTACACTCTCATTTTTCCTGTAATCTGCAAGCTCATACAAAGAGAAGAAATATGCGGTAAGCAACAAGTCGTTTATCGTTGCCCCTCTGTTTTTTCCTGCCTCTTTAAGCTTTGTAAAGGTGTCCTCGGTGAGCTTTCTTCTTGCTATAAAGGATTTGTCTTTATTGTCAGGCTTTGTTAAGGGGAAGCGGTGAGTATCCTTTGCACATACATTTTTATAAAGATTTCTCGCCATCTTTTCCTGAGTTTTTGAAAAATCGGAATATACGCTGTCATATGAACGGGTACCCTCGCGCAAAGAAACGGGTGCCTTTTTTTCTGTTACCAGTTTTGAGTATGCATTGCAGAATTCATTAAGAAAATACTTGAAATCTCCGCCGTCCATACACATATGGTTTTCTACCATACAAAGCGCAGTTTTGCCCTCGTAGAAGAAAACACCGACCTGTATCTGCAGAGGACTTTCGGGCGGTATGTACTGAGTGAGGAAATTATCTGTTTCTTCACGCACATTTTCAGGATGATATACCTTTATAACATCGTCAATCTTATAGGGCATAACCTCCCAGTAGGGGCTTACATGGTTATCAACAAATCTCGAATGAAGCACGGGGGCCTTTTCAAGAAAGCAGATAAGCACGGTTTTAAGAGCATCTACATCAATTTCAAAGTCATAATGCAGCTCGAGATGCACCATTCTGTCATTGAAATCGCGGAAAAGGTAGTGCATTTTATCCCATAATTCAGCGTTTAATTTTCTTCCCACGGTGCTTCAATCTCCTTTTTACCCGATTTTTTTATAACAGCGAAAAATACAAGCAGAAAATCAACTGCAAATGAAGCAATAATGATAATCCAGGACGGATGCCATGGGAAGAGTGCGGTAAGTCCGCCGATGAGGTAAATAAAAGCTGCAATTACGGGGATATACAGCGTGCTGAACAAAACAGCGGTTTTCTGCTTTGAGAGGAATGAAACAGCCATATCAACAATAAGACTTAAAGGTATTGCCGCAATCAGAATAATCCACGCTTTGGGAATATCGGTCAGAAGCATTACAAGGAGAAAAGCAGTAACACAGACAAGCATTACCGAGCCGATAATCATTGCACGGGATAAAACGGAAGCAATAATGCTTCTTTTTATTATTTTTGCGGCACCTGTGAACATAAGTCCCGCAACGGGAAGAAGAATACCCGCAACTAAAATGAGCCATGTTTTTGCCCAAGCCGATGTTGAAAAGCTTATAAAAAGGAAAGCCGAAAGAAGAATCAATACATATGCGGCAGAGCCGAGAATAGTGAGATTAAAGTTTCTTGCCTTTCTCTTCATCTGCTTTTTTGTGCTTTGTGAGCTATAGAAGCCTTTTTTGATGTTTCTGAACTCATCAATAACAAGCTCGTTGAGAACATCGTTGTCCGAAAGACCTGTTGACACCAGCTCATTTGCTTTTTTTGTCATACTGTCTATAACCTTCTGCTTGTAGAGATACGCTTCCTTGGTGTTAGGTAAATCTGCTAATTCTTTCATTGCCCAATCGGAATAGTTCATAAATAAGCCTCCTTTGTACATTCATAATCCAATAATAACACAAAAAGGTTAAAAAAACCATAAAATAATGCCGTTTCCCGAAAAAAAGGAAACGGCATTAAACTTATTTATTTATATCTATAAATTTCTTGATTTCAGCAATACCTGCATATTTTACAGTTTCTCCGTCCTGAGTGATAACAAGGGTGGGAGCCTGCCTGAGGTCAAGGGATTTTGCAAGTGCTTCGTGCTCGGATACGAAATATTTTTCATAACCGATGCCGGCTTTTTCAAGCCAGGAGGCTGCTAACTTGCAGTTAGGACAGGTTTCGGTTGCAAAGAGAATAACAGATGTTGAGTTGTCTGTTGCGATTTCGGACTGCTCACATGCTTCCTTTTCAACAGCGTGGCTCTTCTTGAGAACTGATGTGCCGATATTGTAAAGCTGTCTGTCTGCATATTCCTGAGTTTTACCGTCATTCCAGTTCTGTACGGGACGGTAGTAACCTGTGATACGGGAATATACTTCTGTTGTTTCACCGCAGTCGGGACAAGTCTTCTGTTCGCCTGTAAGATATCCGTGATTCTTACATACGGAATATGTGGGAGAAATTGAGTAGTAGGGAAGACGGTAGTTGTCTGCAATCTTCTTTACAAGCTCTGCCGTTACCTTCCAGGTGGGCAGCTTTTCACCGAGGAATGCGTGGAAAACAGTACCTGAGGTGTAAAGAGTCTGTAATTCGTCCTGAACATCAAGAGCATCAAAGATGTCTGATGTAAAGCCGACGGGAAGGTGTGAGGAGTTGGTGTAGTAGGGAGTGCCGTTCTCGTTTGCTGTGATGATTTCGGGGAATTTCTGCTTGTCGTGCTTTGCAAAACGGTAGGTTGTGGACTCTGCGGGAGTTGCTTCAAGGTTGTAAAGGTCACCGTACATCTCCTGATAGTCGGAAAGGCGTTCACGCATATGATTGAGAACATTCTTTGTGAATTCCTGTGTTTCCTTGTGTGTGAGATCCTTTCTCAGCCACTTTGCGTTGAGGCCTGCTTCGTTCATACCGATAAGACCGATAGTTGAGAAATGGTTGTTGAAGGTGCCGAGGTATCTCTTTGTGTAGGGATAAAGACCTTCATCAAGAAGCTTTGTGATGATATCACGCTTAACCTTGAGAGACCGGGCGGAAATATCCATCATTTTGTCAAGTCTTGCATAGAATTCCTCTTCGTTGTTTGCAAGGTATGCAATTCTGGGCATATTTATTGTAACAACACCTATAGAACCTGTGCTTTCACCGCTTCCGAAGAAACCGCCTGACTTCTTGCGAAGCTCTCTGAGGTCAAGTCTCAGACGGCAGCACATTGAACGGACATCGCTGGGCTCCATATCGGAGTTTACATAGTTTGAGAAATAGGGAGTACCGTATTTTGAGGTCATTTCAAACAGGAGACGGTTGTTTTCTGTTTCGGACCAGTCAAAATCTCTTGTAATGGAATAGGTGGGAATGGGATACTGGAAGCCTCTGCCGTTAGCATCGCCCTCAATCATTGTTTCAATGAATGCCTTGTTGACCATATCCATTTCCTTCTTACAGTCACCGTAGGTGAAGTCCTGAGGCTTACCGCCTACGATAGCGGGCTTGCAAGCAAGGTCTGCAGGAACAGTCCAGTCAAGAGTGATGTTTGAGAAGGGAGCCTGTGTACCCCAACGGCTGGGTGTGTTTACACCGAAAATAAAGGACTCAATGCACTTTTTAACCTCTTTGTATGTGAGATTGTCAATCTTTACAAAGGGAGCAAGATATGTGTCAAATGAGGAGAATGCCTGAGCGCCTGCCCATTCGTTCTGCATAATGCCGAGGAAGTTTACCATCTGGTTGCAAAGTGTTGCAAGATGGCTTGCAGGAGAGGAGGTGATTTTTCCGGGAACACCGCCCAGTCCCTCTTCAATAAGCTGTCTTAAAGACCAGCCTGCACAGTAGCCTGTGAGCATTGAGAGGTCGTGAAGATGAATGTCTGCATTTCTGTGAGCGTTTGCAACCTCTTCATCGTATATTTCTGAAAGCCAGTAGTTAGCTGTGATAGCACCGGAGTTGCTGAGAATAAGTCCGCCGACAGAATATGTTACGGTTGAGTTTTCCTTAACTCTCCAGTCGTTTACCTTAACATAGTTATCAACAATTTCCTTATAGTCAAGAATTGTTGAACGCATATTACGGATTTTTTCACGGTTCTTTCTGTAAAGAATGTATGCCTTTGCGATATCAGCATAGCCTGCCTGAACGAGTACGGATTCAACAGAGTCCTGTACATCTTCAACCTGAATAAGATTATCCTTGATTTTGGGTTCAAAGTCTGCTGTTACCTTGAGTGCAAGGAAATCTATAACACCGGGATGATACTGCTTGTTCTGTGCTTCAAAAGCCAGAGTTATTGCCTTGGAAATCTTTGCGATATCAAAATCAGCAATTTTTCCGTCTCTTTTAATTACCTGATAAGCCATATTGTTCTCCTTTACTTTTTAGAATGATTCTTATTTTCCATATCTTTCGTAACGGACTATATAATAGCATATGAAAATCACTCTGTCAATATGTTGTGGTGGAAAAATAAAATTTTCGTAAAAATGAACAATATGTTGATAATTTTTTCTCTGTCAAATTCCGCGTATCGTCACATTCGACAAATATTGTCTTGCTATTTCAGCCATTTTATTCATATCGCTTTCAGAGACTTCTCCGTTGTGTATATCTCCTAACAGAAAGTTATCCTTGAATGCCTGTAAATGGTAGGCTTTGGCACCTTTTATCCATTTTGCGATGCTTTCTATATCTTGTGTTGTGTGGAAGCCGTTGACAACGGTTGTGCGGAATTCATAGTCAACTCTGCCCTCAAGAAGAATTTTAACACTCTCCTCAAAGGGGGTAATATCTATATTCTGTATGCCCGTTGTGAGAGCATACTTTTCCTTTGAATTTTTTATATCCATTGCAACAAAGTCAACCAAGCCCTTATCGATTGCTTCTCTGAGCTTTTCGGGGTATGCTCCGTTTGTGTCTAACTTTACCGAAACACCCTCATCCTTTAAACGCTTCATAAAGGATAAGATGTCCTTTTGCAGTAAAGGCTCACCGCCTGTTATTGCAATGCCGTCAAGAATACCCTTGCGTTTTCTTAAAAGGTCAAAAACTTCTTCTTCCTTGTATCCCTCTTCTGCATCGGGACACAGCACAAGCACTGCATTATGGCAGAAAGGACAGCGCAGATTACAACCGCCCGTAAATATTGTGCAGGCAGTTTTTCCCGGATAATCGAGCAATGTTAATTTTTGTAAGCCTTGAATGTTCATATATAATTATCCTTTTAAAAAATCGGGGGAAAATCCCCCGATAAATTTTTTAGAAAGCAAAATACTTTTCTCTTTGTCTCTGAATACGGCCGTGTATTGCATTAAGGAGCATTTTTGCTTCTTCTTTTTCCTGACTTGTGCCGTAAACATACTGCTTCATAAGTCTGCCTTCCTCAAAGCAGAGTGCATCGTGAAGAGGGAAGAAATTTTTAAGTAAGAAGCAGGTGTATCTTGCAAGACGGGTTTCGCCCACGATACGGAAATCCTCGTTGATTGTATCAATAGCAACGCTGTAGTAGTCCTTTATAGACTTTATAAGAGCCTTTCTTTCGTTTTCGGGAGAGAAAACAAGAGTTTTGCAGATAAAGCCGTTTCTGTTTGTGTGATAAGAGGAATGGCTGTCGGTTGAGCCTACTACGGGAACACGGTTGCCCTTTGCGCATTCGTCATAATAACGGTGTGTCTGGAAGCCGTTGTGTTCATAATAATTTTCACCGCCGAGAACCTCGAATGCATCAAAAATTCTGTTGTCGAAGAGATAGCTATTGAAAGCCTCGGGCACATGGAAAACATTTGAAATCCATGTGGGGTGGGGGAATATGCCGAGCCCCCCTGCTTTTCTGATTTCATCATAAATCCATTTAGCTATAGCGGCATTGATTTTGTCAACACCCTCGGGAACGGTTATTTCTTGGGCGAGAGCTTCCATTTTTTCGGAGAACTCTTCGAGAGTCATAACATCGGGGCAATCCTCAATAATGGAGCGCATTGACTTTGTTTCTCTTGCCATAATCTCGTCTTCCCAGTCCTCGGGATCCTCAACAAGAGCATTGATGCTGTATTCACCGCCGAAATTTACTATGTGAGCTTCAAGTCTGTGACCGTTTACCGTATCGGGAAGATGTACCTCTTCACCGGGAACAATGTTGAACTCGGTGGGAACATCCTTGTAAGCTGCGATAGCTTCGAGTGCGGGGTAGTATCTGTGGTGGTCTGTTATTGCAAAAAAGTCGTAGCCGTGAGCGTGATAGTTTGCGGCTACCAGCGCGGGGTCCTGATGACCGTCTGAACGGCGGGTGTGCATATGCAGGTCTCCCATAAGGGGATATCTGCCCGCAAGGTCCTCGTCAACACAGTATACGGGGAACTGAACCACTCTCTTGCCGTCACAGTCAATAAATCTCAGGAAATATTCCTGCTCCTTGTCAAAGGTATGGGTAAAGCATACGGCACAGTTTTCGTCTGTTGCAACCTTTTTTTCTCTGAAATCGCCTGAAGCGGGATAAAGCTTGGGATTGCCGCCCTCAAGAGCGCATATAACGAGTGTATATTCAGTGTTGGGGGTAAGTCTGTTATCATTGCCGCCTGTGGGGCAGATATGTATTTCAGTTTCCTTGTTTTTTACAAAAACCTTGGGATAAACATCAAAGCCGAGAAGCAGCTCGTCTGCTTTAAAGCCGTCAAATGCCATAAGAAACACCTCTTCATAAAATAATAATATTATTTTATCATAATATACAGCATCAGACAAGCAGTTTATTCAAATTTTAATTGCACAAAAACAGCGATAAATGTCAAGTCAGTATTGCAATTCGGGGGATTTTGCAGTATTATATATTGTTATAGAAAAATAATTGTATTAAAATGAAGGTGAAGTTTTGAAAAAGCGTGAGGATATAAGAAATATTGCTATTATAGCACATGTTGATCACGGAAAAACAACTATTGTTGATAAGCTTCTCAAGCAGAGCGGTACTTTCAGAGAAAATGAGGTTGTTGCAGACAGAGTAATGGACTCAAACGACCTTGAAAGAGAAAGAGGCATAACAATTCTTTCAAAGAATACCTCTGTTAATTATAACGGTGTGAAAATTAATATAGTAGACACTCCCGGTCACGCAGACTTCGGCGGTGAGGTTGAGCGTATTATGATGATGGTAGACGGTGTTCTGCTTTTAGTTGATGCCTTTGAGGGCTGTATGCCTCAGACAAGATTTGTTCTTTCAAAGGCTCTTGCGCTCAAGAAAAAGCCGCTTGTTGTAATTAATAAAATAGACAGACCTGGAGCCAGACCTGAAGAGGTAATAGACGAGGTTCTCGATTTGTTCATTGAGCTTGGTGCAGATGAGGAACAGATAGAATTCCCCGTGATTTTTGCATCTGCCCGTGAGGGATATGCTACTCTTGATTCCTCGCAGAGAAGCGGAGATATGCGTCCTCTGCTTGATGCTATTATTGAGAATATCCCTGCTCCCGAGGGAGATGCAGATGGCGGCTTGCAGCTTCTTTTCTCCAGCCTTGATTATGACGATTATGTAGGCAGAATAGGTGTCGGCAGAATTGAAAGAGGCAGAATCAAAGCAGGTCAGCAGGTAATTCTCTGCACGGGTGAGGGTGAAAGAAAGCAGGTTAAGGTTTCAAGACTCTATCACTTCACGGGACTTGGCAGAACAGAAACAGATGCAGCCGAAATGGGTGACATTGTTGCAGTTTCGGGTATTGACGGACTTAATATCGGTGAAACAATATGTGACCTTAACTGCGTTGAGCCGCTTCCCTTTGTAAAGATAGATGAGCCCACCCTTTCAATGACCTTCCATGTAAACAACTCTCCCTTTGCAGGTAAAGAGGGTAAGTTTGTAACCTCAAGAAATATCCGTGCAAGACTTTTCAAGGAAGTTGAAACGAATGTAAGTATGAAGGTTGAGGAAACCGAGAATACCGATATCTTCAAGGTTTCGGGCAGAGGTGAATTGCACCTTTCCATTCTTATTGAAACAATGAGAAGACAGGGCTATGAATTCCAGGTATCCCGTCCCAAGGTAATTTATAAGACTATTGACGGAGTGCTTCATGAGCCTATGGAGCTTCTTATTGTTGAGGTTCCCACGGATTATGTAGGTGCAGTTATGGAAAAGATAGGCTCCCGTAAGGGTGAGCTTGAAAATATGGGTACCCGTGACGGCGGTACAACACATCTTGAGTTCAAGATTCCCGCAAGAGGACTTATCGGCTACCGCTCGGAGTTTTTAACCGACACAAACGGCTACGGTATTATGAATAATCTCTTTGCCGGCTACGAGCCTTATAAGGGTGATATTTCCACAAGAGCAAGAGGCTCTATTGTTGCACACGAGGCAGGCGAGAGCACAGGCTACGGACTTTTCAATACTCAGGACAGAGGCCGTCTGTTCATAGGCCCCGGTGTTCCCGTGTACGAGGGTATGATAGTAGGTGAATGCTCAAAGGCAGAGGATATTGTTTGTAATGTATGTAAGAAAAAGCAGCTTACAAACACCCGTGCTGCAGGCTCTGATGATGCTTTGAGACTTGTTCCCCATTCGGTATTGAGCCTCGAGCAGAGTATGGAATTTTTAAGCGATGACGAGCTTTTAGAGGTAACACCCGAATCTCTGAGACTTCGTAAAATGATACTTTCAAAAGAACAGCGTATGAAGCAGCAGTTCAAGAAAAACTGATAGGGAGGAGCGAAAAAATGGAAAAATCAAGGGTTGAAATAAGTGTAAGAAATCAGAGCTACACTATAATATCAAGCGAGCCACCCGAAAATGTAATTGCTCTTTCAAATGAGCTTAACGAAAAGCTCAATGCAATTATGAACGGTACGGGAGTATCTCTCACACAGGGACTTATCCTTGCCGCTCTGGATTTTGCAGACGAAGCAAAAAAGAGTACTGCTCTTGCAGAGAAATACAAGAATGAAATTGCAGATTATCTCGAGGATGCCGAAAAAGCAATGACACAGAGAGACAAGTACAAGAGAGAGCTTGATAAATTGAAGGCAAAAAATAATAAATAATAACTCAGGGGATGTGAAAACGGAAGTTTTTTCATCCCTATAATCTTACGAAATCTTAATATTCCCCGCATTGAAATTACCGCACCGAATCTGTATAATATAATCAGTACAAGAAAAGGGCGGTGAAAAGATGAAAGCAAAAATACTTCTCGTTGAAGATGATGTATATCTCCGTGAAGGCTTGTGTGAGCTTCTTCTGAAAGAAGACTACGAGCCTGTTTCAGCGTGCAACTGTAAGGAAGGCAGAAAACTTTTCACCGAAGACAGCTTTGATCTTGTGATGCTTGATGTTATGCTGCCCGACGGTAACGGTATTGACCTTTGCACTTTTATCCGCTCTTCAGGCTCTGATGTGCCCATACTTTTCCTTACTGCCTGTGATGAGGAATTTCAGATTGTGAGAGGACTTGATGCGGGTGCGGATGATTATGTAACCAAGCCGTTCAGGCTTCTTGAGCTTCTTTCCCGCGTTCGTGCTCTTCTTCGCAGAAAGACTGTAAGCGCAACATATCAGTCCGGAAATATTTCGGTTGATATTTCAAATATGACCGTTAAGAAAGATGGGGAAACTCTCTTTCTTACTCCTACTGAATTTCAGATTCTCTCTGTCCTTATTCAGAATAACGGTGTTATTGTAACAAGAACGGCACTTTTACAGCGTATATGGGACAGCGACGGTAATTTTATTGATGATAATACCTTGTCGGTACACATCAGCCGTCTTCGTGACAAGATAGGTGCAAAGCATATCACAACCGTTCGCGGCACGGGCTACAGATGGGAGGAATAAGATGAAAGATATTTTTCTCATTATCGCACTTGTTGTTGTGACGCTGTTATGTGTGGCTTTACTTGTGCTTCATATCATAAATAAAAAGAAAATCCGTACATTGACACAGAGCATAGATACATTTATAAAAGACGGTACTCTGACCGATTTTGCTACCTCTGACGGAGATTTAGCTCACCTGCAAAGTATCGTCTGTGAGCTTGAAGCAAGACTTATTCAGGAGCGTGAATACACAAAGACAGAAGCCAAAAACAATATCGAGTTTATTTCCGATATTTCGCATCAGCTGAAAACTCCTCTTGCAGGGCTTCGTCTTTACTGTGAAATGGCGCATAATGCTTCACCGGACAGCCATACCGAAAAGGAGCTTGCTTTAATCGGCAAAATGGAAAAGCTTATCCATAATGTGCTCAGGCTCGAAAAAATCCGCAGCGATACCTATGTGATGAGCTTTGAAGAAACAGAAGTTGCTGACCTTTTGTCTGACCTCAGAGCAGAGTTTTCTGCTCTTTTCCCCGATAAGGATATCACGGTAAAAGGCGAGGGTTGTTTTCGTACAGACAAGTCCTGGTTTCGTGAGGCTTTGGGTAATGTAATAAAAAACGCCTGCGAGCATACAAAAGCAGACGGCAGAGTTGATATTACAGTTGAACAGGCGGAAAAATCCGTCAGCATTATAATAGAAGACAACGGCGGCGGAGTTCCCGAAAATGAGCTTACTATGCTTTTCAGAAGATTTCACCGCTCTCAGAACGCTTCCCCCGACAGCGCAGGTGTGGGACTGGCTATTACAAAGGCAATAGTGGAAAAGCACCACGGCACAATCACAGCTGAGAATGGCGAAAAAGGACTTCGTGTATCTATGTGCTTTCCCATAATCGATGCTAACCTGAAGCTTTAGGGTGACGGCGTATTACCCTAAGCAAAAAAGAAAGCACTTGACACCGTTAGTCAAGTGCAGTATAATGTAATCAAGAGGTAACCGTTCAAAGCGGTTAGCTAAGATAACGATTTAATATTAAAACAACCGTCACTTTGCCGAGTGGCGGTTGTTGCTTTTAATCCTTATAGTAACAGTATACTTAAATATATGTACAGTAATGATTACAGGCATACACAGCACCTCCTTTCGGAAGAGCGTGCCAACCGCCTTATGTCGCCTCTTGATTACGAGGGTATTATATCACAACTGAAAATTTTGTCAATATTTGTAAAATTCCTAATCTTACGAAATATTAAGGTAAAAGTCACCTGATCGTAAGGTTGATGGTATATCATAGAGTTACAACATCAAAAGGAGTGTTATTATGAACATTATAGAATGTAAAAATCTCACAAAGGAATATTTAAGCGGTGAAAATGTTGTTAAAGCTGTTGATGATGTAACTGTCAGCTTCCGGCAAGGGGAGTTCTGTGCTATCACGGGGCCGTCGGGCTCGGGTAAATCGACATTTCTCCATGTGCTGTCCTCACTCGAAAACCCCACAAGCGGAAATGTTTATTATGGGGAAAAGTCACTTTCATCATATAACGACAATCAGCTGTCAATTCTGCGCCGCCGTCGGTTCGGATTTGTTTTTCAGGCATATAACCTTGTACAGGAGCTGACGGGGTATGAGAATATACTTCTTCCTGTTATGCTTGATAATAAAAAGCCCGATGAAGAATATCTTAACAAGGTTATTGATATGCTCGGCATCCGTGACAGATTAGGACATCTCCCCTCGGCACTTTCGGGCGGTCAGCAGCAGAGAATTGCTATAGCAAGAGCCTTGTCAAACAGACCTGCAATTCTTTTCGCAGACGAGCCTACGGGTAATCTTGACGGCAAGAGCGGCAGAGAGGTGCTGTCGCTTCTCAAATATGTGAGTAAGCAGCTTGGCGTTACACTTATCCTCGTAACCCACGACCTCCATGTTGCGGAGCAGGCAGAGAGAATACTCACAATAGAAGACGGAAAGATAGTCAAAGACACCAGGCCTGCAGCCTCCGTTTGATTTTGTGAGGTAAAAAGCAATGAAAAAGAAGCTTACGATCAATACCCTTGCGTTGGGTAACCTGAAAAAACGCAAAAAGCAATATGCCGTGCTTATTATCGGTATCGTGCTTGCTATGGTGTTTTCTTCCGCAACAATTTTCTTTATTTCCTGCACAAAATCCTCTAATGAAGAATTCAAACGCCGTACTATGGGTAATTTTTATTTTTATCTGTTTGCGGATGACGGTATTGTTGATGTTGAAAAGGGTGTCAGAGACGGTTATGTTGAAGAATACGGCTATGCACATATTTTAGGCTATGCCTATACACAGGAAAAAGGAGTTGAACAAGGAACTCCCGTAGCGTGGCTTGATGAAACTGCAAAGGAGCTTTATTATCCGTATTTTGAAGAGGGAAGATATCCCGAAGCCAAGGGTGAAATAGCTATTGAAAAGGAAGCGGCTTTAAGGCTCGGCATAAATCCCGAAATAGGTGAGCAAATAACCCTTTCAATGCAGACGGCAAACTCAACGGACTATTTTTCTGACTGTGTTGAAAAAACTTATACAATAGTCGGCATATTGGCAGATAAGAGAAAAAATATTGAAAAATATCTGAACACGATGTGGACACCGTCTTTTGCGGCCGCTTTTGTATTCGAGGATGAGGAGATAACGGCAGGCGGAAAAGAAATTCTGTGTCTGTACCTGAATCCTACCGAAAAATCCCTGAATGAAAAAGTTGCCACACAAACTCCTGCCGGCACAGCCTATTCGTCTGCCTTTGAGTCTTATTTTGTCAACGGTATTTATGATAAAATAGAGTCTCTTTATGCAGATAACTACAACTATTCAAATCTGCTCAGAGATATACACAGCTTTTCTTATGACACAAATGCAGATGTTTCAAATTCGTCAATTCTGAGTATAACACTTGCAGTTGTGCTGATGTTGGCTTCGTGTATCGGTATTGTAAATGCTTTTTCATCAAACTTGAAGGAACGCAAAAAGCAGATAGGGATGCTCCGTGCAGTAGGTGCAACAAAAAGACAGATAATAAATATCTTCGGAAGAGAAGCATTTTTAATATCTCTTATCTGCGCTCCCGTGAGTGTGCTTGTTTCTTATTTTGCCGTAAAAATCTATGCCTTGCTTATGGGTGACAGCTTTATTTTTGTCCCCGATTTTACGGTGCTTATTATTACTGCGGCGGTGAGTGTTGTATGTGTTATGCTCGCGGCTCTCGTTCCTTTGATTTCGGCTGCAAAAATTTCACCCATGCAGGCTATAAGAAATGTTGAGCTCAACCGCAAAATGAAAAACAAAAAAATAAAAACACAAAGCTTTTTCAAGGTGCCTGTGCTTATTGCAAGGCGCAGTATGAAGCTTCACAGAGCAAGGCAGATAGGAGTTACGCTTATTCTTATCATCACAATCTTTGCTTCAAGCTTCGGTCTGGCAATTCTCAAAGCAGAGCTTATTGATACCTCCTGGTACACATATTATACAGGCGATTATGTTGTTAGAAGAAGCACTTATGCAGATACCTCGCATTTTCTGAATATGCCCAATATAGACAAGAAAATCAGTCTTAATAATATAAGTGATATTTTGGCTTATCCCGAATTTAAGTCTGTTTACGGCTACAAGGAGGCAGCGTCATTTATCGTTACGGATGAATATTCGGATTATATGAAGCTTCTGGAATTCGATTTGTTTTATTCATTACGCTATAAGCTTAACAGCGATTTGCTGACACCTGAAAATACAGCAGCAATTACAGATGTTAACAAGCTTTTTGAATTATGCTGCGGCGGTGAGCACCAATTTTATAATAAGCTTAAACAAAACACGGAAGCTTCAGCGCAAATGAGAGCAACTGTGATAAACGGCTATGATGCAGTTATGATAGAGAATTGTATTGACCGTTTTGAGGTTATTGACGGTAAAATAGATATAGACAAGCTCGAATCCGGTGAGGAAATATTGCTTGTTGCATATGAAAGTGCAGATTTTGTAATCAGTTGGTATGATGACGGCAGCATACAATCTTTTGGTATTTACGACACACAAAAAGAAAAGACCAAGGATCAGACTGTTGTAACAACGGCACAGCTTGATATCAAAGCAGGCGACACAATAAAGCTTCACTCCGTATATTCGGATGTTTTTGAATGTGATTGGGGTACTGAAAATTATATTGAAAGAGAGCATCTGAGCTTCTGTGACAAAGAGGTGAAGGTGGGGGCAATTATCAAGCCGTTTGATTTTTCGGACAGTATGTCCTGCAGCACACCTATGAGCATTGTAACTACCGCAAACGGTCTTGATATTGTAACAGGACAAAATCACGGCTATGAAAACCTCAATATATCTTTTGACGGTGAGATTGATGATTTTTCAGATACAGCCGCAACCGAATATCTTAACGGTATTTTTGCAGGCAGCTATTTCAAATCTCTTTCGGGATATAAAGAAATACAGGATGATATGTACCTTGCAAGGATTTTTATAATTTCACTTCTGAGTGTTGTAATTCTTATGTTCTCAATATGTGCAAGCATAGTGAACAATGCTCTGACAGCAAAAATCCGTGAAAGTAAAAAGGAAATCGGCACTCTCAGAGCGGTCGGTGCATCAGTTAAGGAGCTGACAGGTATATATGTCAGACAGCTTGTTTCTATGTTTATCTGGGGTATGTCTGCAGGACTTGGCGGTTATACGGTAATTCACATAATTCTGAAGCTTTGTTTCGGAAAATCCTATGCAATGCCTTATCTTATATGGCCGTCGCTGGTGATTTGTATACTGCTGTGTTTTATCTGCAGTATAAATCTTTATTTCAAAATCAAACAGGAAATGAAGCACAGCATAGTTGAAAACATCAGAGAGCTGTAAAAAGAGGTAACACAATGAAAAAAATTATAATATTTATTTTCTGCTTTCTGTTTATGCTGTCTCCCTCACTTGCTTTTGCGGAAGAAAATACAGATTTTTCCGCACCGAGGCTTATGGTGACGGAGTATGCGCTGAGCGAAGAAAGTCTTTCGCCCGAAAAAACAGCCGTTCTGAAGGTTACTTTCAAAAACTACAGCTCAAAAAAAGCAATTTATAACATAAAATTAAGCCTTGCCGATCCGAGCGGTGAGATTATCGCAACGGGGATGCCCACAAAGTATGTAAATGCTGTTTATGCAGGCAGTACTTATGTGTGGGAAATTGAGCTGAAAGCCGTCAATACCGCTTCAATCGGTCAGCACGATTTGCAGATTACGGCAGAATATGAGGACAAAAATTACAGCTCGTATTCTTCGAGCGACATTCTGAGGATTGATGTGCGGCAGAGTGTGAAGCTCTCTTACAGCGGTGCGATGTTGCCGAAAAAGGTAATTCAGGGTGACACACAGACCGTCACCGTTGACCTGATGAACACGGGCAAGAGCAGAATTTACAACTGTACTCTTGATTTTAATATCGAGGGTATGCAGTCAGGCGGCAGCGTGTTTGTGGGTAATATTGAGCCTGCAACAAATGCACAAGGCTCTGCTAATCTGCGTGTTGACAGCAATATTCTCGGTGAGGTTACGGGTAAAATCACCATAAGCTATGAGGACGACTACGGAAAGGTCTATAAAGAGACAGTAGAAGTCAGTACCGTAATTGAAGAAAAGGTCGAACAGATATCCGAATTGACAAATAAAGAAGATGAAAACAAAAATCCTCTGTGGTGGCTGTTTATTCTCATAGGTCTTATAACAGGCGGCAGTATAGGCTTCGGTGTACCGTGGTTTATCAACGACAGAAAACAGAGAAAAGAAGACGATCTGAGGCTGTAACACAAAACAATCCCCTTAAAGCACATCATAATGCTTTAAGGGGATTGTTAATTTAAAGAAATTTTATTTTCTCTTTGCTGCCTTCATAGCTTCCTTTTCTGCTTTTCTTGCTTCATCAAGTCTTGCAGCTTCTTCGGCTTCTATGCGGCATTTTTCTTCGTATCTTGCTTTTGCTTCGTCATAAAGAGCTTCTATATCGGCAAGGTGATTGTAGTTTTCTTCCTGTGCGATAAGTTTTTTCGCATCCATATAAGGCTTTGCTGCTCTGTTGAAAATGGCATTCTTGGTTGTTTCTTCCTTGATTGCCTTTTCGTTGAGCTTCTTTTCTTCTTTAACAGCTTTTATCTTTTCTTCAACCGCTTTGAGTCTTTCTTTGTCCTTAGCATCTTTTGCTATATATTTTTCTTTATAAAGATTTTCAAGCGTTGCATCTATTTCGTCCGCCTTATCAAAGAGAACGGAGAAAATACCCGAATCGTATTCGGTAATGCCGTTGGGGAAGTTCTTTTTAGCACAGCGCTTTGCTATTCTTGCATCTTTTGCAAGAGAAATTGCATTAGAGCGTACAAGTTTTTCTTCTTCGGTTGTTTTGGGAAGTGCTTTTGCTTCTTTAAGAAGTGTATCGGAGAAGCTGAATGCTCCCTGAAGACCTAAGGCATAAGTTTCTTTTGCTTTCTGAAGCTGAATCTGAACGGGACGGGTGGAGAACTTATTGAGTTCGTTTTGTACCATAAGAGCAATTTCAATTTCTTCGTTGAACTCTTTTCTTGCACGAAGCTCTTTTTTCGCCGCCTTAAGCTCTTCTTTCCCGTGTGCCTTGGCATCAGCAATCAAAGATTTGTCTATAGACTTAGGTTCAGCCGCTACATTTTCTCTTACTTTTCTTACAAGGTCAACCGCTTCAACCAATTCACCGTCATTAACGGCATTGTTGCCGTAGTCTTCAAACAGAGCACGGATTTTGAGTATTCTTATCATCGCTTTCTGTTTAACCTCGGAAAGGTCGTAGAAGAAGAACGGAATAACATTGAGTGTTGCACCGATAATGGAGAGAATTATAAGAAGATAAATAAGGCTGTAGAGGGTTTCGCTGTCGTACTTCAGTATATCATAAGCGTTTTCGTAGCCGTTATTGTCGTTAATGCCGTATGCACTGAAGATAAGAGGAGTAACTGTGCCTGTAATCAGCGTTACAAAGCTGCCGATAAGACCGACTGCGGCAAACATACCGTCTATTCTTTCGCCCGAAATATAGTGCTGATAATCTCGGATATCTGCATTGATACTCGGTGTGAGAATGTGTGCAAAAGAGCCTACAACAGCGTTCATATAAAGGCAAATCATAACAAGCCATATTGAACCTGCAAATTTTATTGACGGATACATAAGTGCGATAAACAGTATATTGAATGCATTTGTCACTATCAGCACCTTTTTCTTGCCCCACCTTTTAATGGCAAAGGGGGCGGCAATCATACCCCACAGTGAGGCATTGCCAGTGATAATTGTGATAATGGAATACTGTTCGGGAGTGCATAACTGACCGTAGTTATAAAGCCAGCCTAAAACATAACCCTGTGTGCTTTCAAGGAAACCAATCCAGCCGGCAAGAGAGATTATCCAGAAGTATTTGTTTTTTGCAACTGCTCTTAAAGCATCAAGGAAACGGATCTGAACAACATGGGTTTTTGCCTGCACAATGTTTTCCTGAGTCCAGGCGTAAACCAGAACCGTGAGAACCGCACCGATTATTGCAGTTATGGGGTATAATGTGCGGTAAATTGTGATGTCATACATATCTTCTGCATGGAGAAGCTTTTGCAGAAGCGGAATAAGAGGATTAAGAACGGTGGGTGCAAATGAATACACAACCGACTTAATGGAAACAACATTTGAACGCTCCTGAGTGTTGGGCGACATTACGAAAATGAGGTTTTCGTAAGCATCGTACAAAAAGCCGTATGTGAACTGTAAGCCAAGGTTTAAGATAAAAACAATTATCCATTTAAGAGCATAGCTTTCAATTCTGCCGTAAGGCACCCACACAATGAGAACGGCAAGAACTGCGGTGGGAATACCCATACTGAGTATGTACGGACGGTATTTACCCTTGCGGTTTCTCACCGAGTCTATCATTTTGGCTCTGATACCGGTAAGGAAGATAGACATAAAGAAAGTGACATAATACATCACAAGAAGCTGTTCGGGAGCAATGCCGGTAGCGTTTGATATAATAACATTTGTGCCGGTTACGGTTATTGTGGTGTATAAGTAAATAATCGCGTAAACACCGATACCGCCGACAGAGTAACCGAAAATGCTGCGGTAATTTATGTAGTTACCTACGGGCGGCTTTTTCCAATAAACAACTGCATCTGAGATAAAATCTTTTGCTTTGTTGATAATTTGCATAAAATCCCTCTTTAAAAGTTTATATATAAATAACATTTTACACTAAATTTAAATGTATTGCAATCTTTTTATTAAATTTTGACAAATCGTTGAATTATACCCTTTATTTTTGTGCAAAGTTATGATAATATAGGGGCGGAAATCATCCGATAAGAAATACGGTTCGGATTAATGCGAAAAAACGGAGAAATTTTATGGATATGAATTTTTGTGTTCCCTGTCTTTTAGGGCTTGAGGGACTTATTGCAGATGAATTGAGAGAGATGGGTGCCCGAAATGTCAATGCCGAAAACGGCAGAGTGCTTTTTTCGGGTGATGAATATACTCTTGCAAGAGCAAACATCCGTTCAAGATTTGCAGAAAGAATACTTGTTGTGCTGGGTTCTTTTGAGGCACATTCCTTTGAAGACCTTTTTCAGGGCACAAAGAAGCTCCCCTGGGAAAACTGGGTTGGCAAAACAGACCGTTTCCCCGTAAAGGGATATTCGCTCAATTCAGATTTGTTCAGCGTGAGTGACTGCCAGTCAATAATAAAAAAAGCCGTTGTTGAACGGCTTAAAATGAAATATAAAATTCCGTGGTTTGAAGAAACGGGTGCCTTGTATCAGATACAGTTCTCCATTATGAAAAATCAGGTGACCTTGTATATTGATTCTTCGGGCAAGGGACTGCACAAAAGAGGCTACCGTCCCGCATCAAATGCCGCACCTCTTAAAGAAACTCTTGCGGCCTCGCTTTGTGCACTTGCAAGAGTAAGACCTTATCACACCGTATACGATCCTATGTGCGGCTCGGGTACCATTGCTATTGAAGCGGCACTTATGGCTTGTAATATCGCACCCGGTGTCAGCAGACGCTTTACTGCCGAGGAGTGGAAGCAGGCTCCCAAAAATGTATGGGAAGAAGAAAGAGCCGCTGCAAGGGCTCTCGAAAAGAGAGATATCCCTTTTAAGGCATACGGCTCTGATATAGACACTGAAGCACTCAGTATTGCAAAAGAAAATGCAAGAAGGGCGGGTGTTGAGGAATTTGTGACCTTTACTCAGAAGGATGTCAGAAGCTTTGCTCCCGAGGAGGAAAAATACACGGTCATTGTAAACCCTCCCTACGGAGAAAGACTGCTCGATACTGAGGACGCAAGAAAAATCTACAAGGACTTAGGCTCACTTTTTGTCCCGGGTAAGGGAAAGGCATATTATATCATCACCGCCGATGAGGATTTTGAGAAAGCCTTCGGCAGAAAAGCCGATAAGAGAAGAAAGCTCTATAACGGTATGATAAAATGCCAGGTTTATATGTATTTCAAATAATTGTTACTGTTACCCCATAGAAAATACTGTTCTGCCTCCGTAGAAATACACATTGCTTAAAAACAATGCCATTTCTTCGGGGGCAATTTTCATGCCGTCATACATCCATTTGAGAATTGTCTGCCATATTCCCGAAACGGCAAAGCAGGTGAGATAGCATTTCGGATTTGTTTCGCTGAAAACCTTTTTTGAGTCGGGAATATGCAGCAGTAAGTCATTTTTAATTCTGTTTGCGAGAGAGTTGTTAGGATCGTTACTGACAACAAATTTGCATATAGCCTCGTTCTTTTTGCAGAAAACAAGAAAACGGGTGCAGTATGCAACAAAGTCCTCCAATGTAACAAAATTTGCTTCGGGAGATAAAACCTCCTCAACAAAAACAGAATATATTTCATCCTGTATCTGCAGAAGCATATCATTTATGTCATTATAATAGAAATAAAAGGTTGAACGGTTTATATCTGCCGCTTGGGCAAGCTCCTTTACGGAAATATTTTCAAGGCTTTTCTCCTCGAGTAATTCAAAAAGCTTTTCGCGGAGAATTTTTTTTGTGCGTTTAACTCGTCTGTCCTGAGAATTCTGAACTTTTTTGTCTGCCATAATGCCACCTCTTTGTTTTTCATACACATGTATTTTATCAGACATGTGATGAATAATCAACACTTTTTGTTTAAACAATAAAATTTTAAGTATTGATGAGCAAAAAAAAGCATAAAATTTTCGTAAAATTTTTCAATATTACAAAAATGTGCTTGACAAGAACGGCAGCATTATGTATAATATCTTTCGTTCTCAATAAGTATGCGGATGTAGCTCATCTGGTAGAGCGCCACCTTGCCAAGGTGGAGGTAGCGAGTTCGAGCCTCGTCATCCGCTCCAAAAAAAGGACTGTGAAAACAGTCCTTTTAATATGAAGGTATAGCTCAGTTGGTTAGAGTACTTGCTTGACATGCAAGGGGTCGGTGGTTCAAGTCCACCTATCTTCACCAGGGAGTATAGCTCAGCTGGGAGAGCACCTGCCTTACAAGCAGGGGGTCACAGGTTCGAGCCCTGTTGTTCCCACCAAAAAATCCAAGTCTTGCGACTTGGATTTTTTTATCCATTGCTACGCATTGATTTTATTGTTCATTATTCGTTGATTGCAGAACGGATTTTTTAATGAATAATGAAGCCGCTTCGCAGATGGATAATGAATAATTTTTTCTCGCTATCAAAAAAGCTGCCTCAACTGAGACAGCTTTAATTTTTTTGTTATTGCCTTTGTGCTATTTTCCGTAATATGGAAACAGAGAAAAATTCAACGATTATAATTATATCTCTAACAACCACTCAATCAGATTCAGGGATTTAATTCCTTCATAGGATTTATCCATTCCGGGATTTAATGACAGTACAAGCTTCTCATAATTATCGTTGATTTTGGTGAGCGGTGTCAATTCGCGTTCGCGTACTGTTTCGCTGTTCATGGATTCTGTTACCTGAATATACAGCTTGTCGTCAGCTTTTGTTGCAATAAAATCAATTTCTGCATTACCGATTTTACCGACGGCAACATCGTAGCCTCTGCGCAGCAGCTCGAAGAAGACCACATTTTCAATAGCGTGTCCCCGGTCGCGATCGCGGAAGCCGAGAAGATAGTTGCGAAGTCCGATATCGACAATATAATATTTGCCCATTGTCCGTAAATATTCCTTTCCCTTGATATCAAAGCGCTTGATATCATAGAAGAAATAAGATTCCATAAGAGCAGATACATATGCCTGAATGGTGTGTGTGCCGGGAATGCCGACTCTTTTGGAGTTTTCTAAAAGTCCCTCATTGACAAGAATTTTTCCTATTGAAGATACAGAAATTGTACTTCCGATATTATCTGCTAAAAACAGAATAATTTTTCTGAGAAGCACGGCATCGGTAAGCTGTCGCTGTCCCCGACGCTTTTCGCGTTCCAGAATGTCCCGTATGATTACGGTTGAATATATACCGTCCAGTAATATCAGGGCTTTTTCCTGTTCTAAACCAACATCAGCAATTCCGGGCATACCGCCAAAACGCATATATGCATCAAACACTTCTTTTAATTCATAGCGTTCGCCGGAGTTATCATAGACATAGCTGCGTGTTGTACCCAATGCACTTTTGCTTGTTTTTAATTCAAAATTATTAAATTCTAAAAATTCTGCAAAGGACAGCGGTAACATTTTGATTTCTATACACCGACCTGACAGATATGTGGCATATTCCGATGATAACAGATATGCGTTGGAGCCTGTGATATAGATATCGCAATCAAAATCCACACGAAAGGAATTAACGGTATCTTCCCAGTCGGGGATTCTCTGTATTTCATCAAAAAACATATACATTCTGCCTTCAGGCAGGATTCGTTTTTTTACATAGTTGTACAAATCCTCTGCTGACATCTTTTTGAATTCAAAGGATTCAAAATTCATTTCAATAATCTGTTCGGGAAGAATATTTGTTTCCAACAGGTGTTCCACCATAAGCTTTAGGAGACTTGATTTTCCGCAGCGGCGGATGCCGGTAATAACCTTTACCGGCTCTGTGTCCTGAAAAGCTATCAATTTATTCAGATAAAGATCACGCTTTTTTAATTTACGGGAAGAAATCATAAAAAACCTCCTTTACGGATATAGTATAGCACAAACTCTTTAAAAAATCAAGTTTATGCCATCAATGACACAAACTTTTCAAAAAATACTTTTATGCTCTGTTCTTTGTTTGCATTTTTAGTGATATTGAAGCCTGTAGGCTTCAGTGATTTTTTGTTAATAGCTGACCTATAGTAATATCGCTATGCAAATCATAAAAAAATATTACCGTCACCCTAAGGTGAATAAAACTGCCGTGTGTCCGAAAAAAGGACACACGGCTGAGATAGATTTTGGGTTATTTTACTTGTTGAAATTAAACAGATTCTCGATCCAGTTGAAGATTTTTTCAAAAAACTGAACTACTTTCTCCCAGAAGGAAAGGGTTGTGTCTGTGCCTAAGCTCGGGAAGAGGGATACTTTTTCAAGGCAGTCGTCACAGGTGCCGTCTCTGTTTTCGTCTACATGGCCCAGGGCTTCAAGTGTCTGGGTTTCTGTGTATGAGCATGCTGTACAGCCTAGAGTCTTTGTGCCTGTTTCAGTACAGGTTGCGGGGAGAAGAGACTGCTGAGTGAGTGTGTGAGGGACTTTATCAAGAGTGTCAACATTATATGTATACTGACATTCAAGGCAGATGTATGTGTCATAACCCATGTTTGTACAGGTGGGAGCAGTTGAGCTGAGATAAGTGAAGCTGTGGTATTCTATAGCCTTGAGAGTGGGGTAATCTGAATGATATCCTGTGATTTCCCAATTCTTTGAAAAATCAAAGCCTGTAAAGTTAGCTTTGTCCTTCATTTTTGCGGCTGTGAGAGATTTGCAGTTTGTATTTGTGCCTGCCGAGGAAGAGAAAGCCTTTGTTGCAGAGGTTGAAAGCCAGTATACATTGGTGTTTGTACCTGCGGAATATCCGCCGATGCCCGCACCTGTTGAGGAGCCTGCGTTGTAGCAGCAGGAAACGGTTGTTTTCATAGAGTAGCCGAAAATACCTGCAAGGTAGCTGCCCTTTGAAGTAACCTTACCCTCGTTATAGCAGTTTGCAACGGAGCCGTTTGTTGTGTAGCCTACGATACCTGCACAGTAGCTGTTTTTACCGTTGCTGACAGCGGCTGCATTGTATGAGAAAGAAATGTCTGCTGCGGAGTTTGTACCTGCGATACCGCCGCAGTTGCCGTTGCCTGAAATCTTGCCCTTGTTTACGCAAAGGGTGATGTCTGCTTTTGTTGTACCTGCAATACCGCCGCAGTTTGTTGATGTTGCATCAACCGTACCGTTGTTTACGCAGGATGAAACAGTTGAAGCCTTTGCTTCACCCACGATACCGCCTACAACGGTTTTGCCCTCTACGGATGCGTTGTTTGTGCAATCTGAAACAGCCGCACCTGATGTGCCTGCAATACCGCCTGTATTTTTTGTGTAGCCGATAACGAAGGAGTTTGAATCGGTGCTGCAGTTTTTGACAGCTCCGCTTTCAATCCAGCCTACGATACCGCCGACATAGTTGTCACCGTATACATCGCCCGAGAACTGACAGTTTTCTATTACGGAATTGACTGCATAGGCTGCAATACCGCCGGCATAAGAGGTTGTGTAAATGTCTCCGTTTTTGATTTTTACATTGGAAACGGTGGCATTTTTTATATAACCGAAAAGAGCTGCATAATTGCTGTTATCAACGGTAAGTGCAGAGATTGTTTTGTTTGCACCGTCAAAAATACCGCTGAAAGGAGCCTCTTTTGTTCCGATGGGTGTATGGTCATCGGAGAGGGTTATGTTTGCGGTAACGGTAAAATATTTACCCGAATAGCTTTCGCCCGCATTTACATTATCTGCAAGCTGTGCTAAATCCGCCGCGGATGTGATTTTATAGGGAGAAGCTTTTGTTCCGTTTCCTGTTATTGCCGCAGATGCACAGAGAGTGAGCATTGAAAGGACAATAATCGCACAAAGAATAACGGAGAGTGATTTTCTGAGTTTCATTTTTTATACCTCCGAAGATACAAATATACACTATAATAATAACCTATATAAGAAAAAAAGGCAAGAGTTTTTTAGTGTACACCTTAAAACATTGACATTTTTTTTCACTGTATTATAATGTAATTATATAAAGAAGGAGGCGGTATTTTATGAAAAAGAAAATTGAGCTTGACTGCTCTAAAAAGGTTGTACCTTCGATTTTTATGCTTCTCGGAATCGGTATTATGGCGGCAACGCTCATTGCAAGACTGAATTTTATGTGTGTTGTGGCGGTGGCATTCTGCTGTATTATGTCTGCCGTTATTGCAATCAGTCTTATTGTAAAGAAAAAAGTATACGCTCCGATGATTTTCGGCTACGCGGCAGCAAGTCTCGGTATAGTTTTATATTATGTTATATGGGGTGCAGATGCGGGCTTCGGTGCATTTACATCGGGACTTGTCGGATTTTCCTCCGCTGAGCATCCGCTTCTTACGGGCGAGGGAAATCTGTTTACAAAAATTTTAGGTAATATTCTGCTTGTATTGCCGAGTGCACTTTCTTTGTGGGGACTTTTCTTTGTTGCAAAAAAGAGCTTTAAGAGAGATATAGCAAAAAAGCTCCTTTCGGGAATGCTTACTTTCTGTCTTGTTGCAACGAGCGTTGTTTATGTGCTTACAATGAATATGCGTTCAAAGCCCAATACCCAAAGACTTTGGGACGGACACGACGATTATCTCGGCAAGGTAGACACCGCCTCAGAAAACAGCCCCAATGTGCTTATTATTATGATGGACGACTTAGGCTACGGAGACGTATCCCTCAACGGAGCTATTTATGATACGCCGAATATAGATTCCATAGGTGAAAACGGACTTAATTTTGAAAATTTCTATTCTTCATATTCCGTATGCTCGCCCGCGCGTTTTGCGGCTCTTACGGGCAGATACCCCTACAGAGGCTATGCGGATAATGTAATTTACCCCACTGTTGACACTATTTCACCCTTTGCACAGACAAGAATTTTCAATTCAATAGAAATGGGTGCCAATGCAGACGGTATGCTCGGTGACGAAATCACAATAGCTGAGGTTTTCAATAATGCAGGCTATGCAACGGGTGCCTTCGGCAAGTGGCATCTGGGTGATTACGGCGAATATCTGCCTACAAATCAGGGCTTTGACTATTTCTACGGCAGTCATCATGTAAACGATATGACACCGTTTTACCATGTGACAGAAACAGACGGAGAGTGGGAGATTGTACATTCCACAAAGGACCTCAAGGACCAGTCACAGGCAACAAAATGGATTCACGATGAAATAACAGACTGGATAACAGATACAGTTGAAGCAGGGGAGACTTTCTTTGCTTATTACGCGTCACCCTGGCCGCACGCTCCCGTTTACGCAGGGGACGATTTTGACGGCACAAGCGGTATGGGTACATATGTTGACTGTGTGACGGAATTTGACCATTATCTCGGAGAATTGTTTGCAACGCTTGAGGATTTAGGGGTGCTTGAGGACACTCTTATTGTGTTTACAAGCGATAACGGCCCTGCACTCGAAGGCTCTGTTGCGGAGCTCAGAGGCGGTAAGTATCTTGCATACGAGGGCGGACAGAAGGTGCCCTTTATGATCCGCTGGGACAATGCAGACGGTGCGTTAGGGGAGACGGGTACTCAAAGAAAGCAGTCCGCAACCCTTGTTGACTTGTTCCCCACACTTATTGAGCTTTGCAATATAACAGTAGACGGCAAAGAAAATTCTCTGCCCTCTGACCGTGTTATTGACGGTGTTTCAATGGTGCCCGTGCTCGAAAATGACGATGTTATACACACAAAAGAGCATCCTATTCTTCATATGAAGCGTGAGGATATAAAGGCAATTCAGTATACTGTTTCAACTGAAGATATTAAAGAAAAATACCCCGATTATACCTATGATGTTCTCAATTCCAACGAATATATTACCTTTAAGTATTTTGACAAAATCCAGAATGACAACTCTGCTTTCTGGGATAAAAACAGAAAGAACTGGCTTCATATTCTCACCGATGATGTGGGAGAAAACTATAACCGTACAACAGTATATCCCGAAATCGCAGACGAATTCCACGAAAAGCTTGATGAAATTCAGAGTAATTTCAAGGAAAACAGACGCGGTATTATTGAAAACTGATATAAAGGACTGATTATCTTGCCGCCCGTTTCTCTGATGATAAAACCGGCTTCGTCTCTTTGTAATCTCTCTTGTGAATATTGCTTTTATAAGGATGTTTCCGAGCACCGTGAGCACTTGGGCTTCGGAAAAATGGACAGGGAAACTGCCCGGATTCTCATTGAAAAAGCACTTGAATTCGCTTCGGGGGAGAGCGTTGCCTTTGCCTTTCAGGGCGGTGAACCAACCCTTGCAGGACTTGATTTCTTCCGTTTTTTCGTTGAAACGGCAAAGAAGCTCAACACGAAAAACAGCACTATTTTTTACAGTATACAGACCAACGGAACGCTTATAGATAATCAATGGGCACGGTTTTTCGCCGAAAATAAGTTTCTTGTGGGCTTAAGTCTTGACGGCAGCTACAAGGACAATAAATTCAGAAAAAAGCCTGACGGGCAGAATTCATACTATAAAATCACCTCTGCTGCCGAAATTCTGAAAAGGCATAATGCAGATTTCAATATTCTGACCGTTCTTACGGGCTACTGTGCCGAAAACGGGGAGGAAATATATAAGTTTTTCCGTTCCCGGGGCTACAGATATCTGCAGTTTATACCCTGCTTACGCCCCTTTGACAGCACCGAACAAAGCGAGCTGTATATGACCGCTGAGCAGTATGCGGGTTTTCTTATTAAGGTATTTAATCTCTATGTAAAAGACTATGTAAGGGGCAATTATGTAAGTATAAGGCAGTTTGATAACTGGGTGCGGTCATTTTTACACCAGCCCACCGAGCAATGCGGTATTATGGGGCATTGTACACATCAGTTTGTTTCGGAAGCCAACGGAAATATATATCCCTGCGATTTTTACTGTACGGATGAGTATTTATTGGGAAATATAAAGACCGATACCTTCTTTTCAATGGCAACCGGCGAAAAAGCAAAGAATTTCATCAGGGAGAGCCTGAAAATCCCCGAAAGATGCAAAAAATGCAATGTTTACCCCCTTTGCCGTGCGGGCGGCTGTAAGAGAACACAGTTAAGTGAGGATTATTGCAGGGCATATAAGCAATTTTTCACCTCCTGCCTGCCATTGTTCAGAGTTTTTCTTAATGAAAAAGCAAAATAATTCTTCAAGGGGCGAGAAAAACGCCTCTTTTTTTTCGGAAAAATTAAAGTTTTCCGGCTTTTTATATTTTTTATAAAATCTGATTATGTCTTTTGGTAATAAAAGTTCAGAAATATACATATCTCCCATAATCTGTATATTTTATTGTATTGAAAAAATTACATCACCTGTTGTGTTTTGGAGAAGTCCGACCACAACAGGTGGTGTTTTTTTGTTTTGGTGAAAACCGGTGTAAAGAAAACAGCTTTCTTTTTTGAAAAATTGGCAAAGAAAAAAGTAAAGGTAAAATACTTTACTTTTAAAGCTTTTAAATTACCGTTTTATGGTAAAAATCGGCCGATTTTCAGGGTATTTATTTTTCTTTTTGAGAATAATTGTTGTCCGACACTCAAAAAAATGCCGTGACAATTTCTGTAAAAATATTTAAATATAATGTTTTTAATAATTATAAATTTTTATTACATTCTATATACCCCTCTCTGCAGCTGTAAACACGCAATAAACACGCTTTCAACCACTTTTCAACTTTGTTTTGAACATTTTAAAAAACGGGCAAAAATCTTTTGTGCAAATGGCATATAAATTACTTTACATTTTTGTCAGGAAATTTCCTATATCCGGTTGACACTTGCCAAAATTTTGTTTATAATGAAAACGATATAGTATACCCATCAGTGCCCCCATTTTAGGTGTAGTGGGGAATCGGGTGCGTATTTTGTATTAAATGAAAAACATATAAAAACAAAAAGGAGTGTTTTTTATGGAAACAAGAGCGAACATGCCAACTAAGATACTTAGTTTGTTCCTCTCGGTACTCATGGCATTCAGTTGCTTCAGTATTGCTTTGCCTAATCTTGCTCCGGAAGCCTCGGCTGTAGCAGGGTATGCCCCCTTGCTTAAAGACAGTGGCTCTTATACCGCAGCAGAAGTAAAGGCTTTGCTTGCTACGGCAGCTACTGAGTACAATGCAAATTCGCTGAAGCAGAACTCCGATAACATTTTGATTTATTCGGGTGAATACAGCATGCTGTATGCTGCAGATGCGATTGTATCCTATGCATTTACCAACTTAGTATCAAGTTTTGGTGGCAGAGTTTCCAACAACACAGGTGAAACTCTTGCGCCGGCATTGATTTCCAGCCTTGGCATAACAGACTCAACTCAGCAGTCTCTTATTTATGCTATTCTGGATCCTACCGGTACAGACCTTTTCAGCTATCTTGGTTCTCTCCCCACCGGTTCAACCGATTCAAGTAAGTATGCTTGGCATAGCGGCTCCTGGCTGACTACAGATAATGTAGACGAAGGAGACGAAATTACCAACCATTCAAAAGTTAAGTGGGAAACTGACTCTGATGAAAACCTTGACAGTTGTGTAAGCTCAGTTCAGAAGAGCGTATCAATTGAGCTCAGCCCCGAAGCTATTACAGCTTACCTGCTCACTTTTGATTCTGCTCACGACATCCCCAGAAAGTTTGTCACAAAGGTAAGCTTTTCTTATAAGTATGGCCGTGAAAGATATGCATACGCTACACAGGGTGGTAAGTTCACTAACGCTTATACAAACAAGTATGTTGCTTACTACTGGAACTACTACAGAAGTGTTTCTGCCAGAATTTCAGGTAGAGATTCACAGAGTGCCAGACTTCTTCAGAAGTTTGTTGACTATTTCAATGATGAGGTTATGACTCTTACATTCGATCAGATGGTCGAAATGTCCGCTGCAGATCTTTACAACTTGTATCTTGTGGCTGACGGTAAGAATAATTCCACAACAGAATTTATCAGCAACACTTCTGTTATCAATCACTTCGAACAGAACGATGCAGGCTACACCTACCAGCAGGTTCTTGATTACATTGATAATCTTTGGGATGCATACAATATTGCTCTTGTAAGAGAAAGTATCGATAGTCTTATAACAAAGATTCCGGATACGGACTATTCGGATTGGTCTTATGCAGAAATGCTCGCACTTCACGCTGAGCTTGCTGCAGCAAAGGATGTTTTCGATACCCTCCAGACAAATGCAGACTATAAGGCAGCTCTTACCTATGTTGTAACTAATTTCCCCGAATATGTGGATAAGTACAACTCTGTTGCTGCTATGGATGCTGCAGTTGATGCATACATTCAGGAGCTCTATGACACAATGCGCCTCCAGCGTCTGCGTGAAACCTTGCAGACAATTGAGAGCACATATGATGCTAACTGGGAATATGTTAAGGATGAAGAAGCTATCAATACCCTTGACGATATAGATACAACACAGGTTGCAGCTGTTCTCGACAAGGCAAATGCTCTTAATAGCATCCTCAACGGTGAATATAACTTCACTACTGCAGAAATCAATGCAATGCTCGCAGAAATCAATGCAGATGTTGCTGAAGGTGACGAAGAAATTACCATGGCAAAATGGAACACCTTCATTACTAATCTTGAAGCAAAGCTTGCAACAAGAGATGACGAAGTTCTTTATAAGTCATATTTTGAATACTTCCTTCCTTATGTAACACAGGATTTCACAAGTCTTTCAAATGAAGAGCTTATGGACCTCCATAAGAATGCTACATATGAATATAATGACTTTCTTGAAGTTTATAATGAGTTTGTTGCTGAATACGGCAAGGAATGGACAGATGAGCTCTTCTCCATTGAATACAACGGTGAAACAAGACTTCTTCAGGATGTTCTTTCTGAAACCTATACTCAGAGCAACTCTGCTCTTGAGCTCTATATGAAAGAGCGTAATGCTGCTCAGCTCAATGCTATTGCAGCATATCCCACAGGTCTCACAGTAGACTTCACAAACTATGCTCAGCTCAAATCAGTTCTTGTTCATTTCGATGAAGATTTCTATCAGTACTGTCTTGCTACAAACGTAACATGGACAGCAACCGATAAGGACGGAAATGAAGAAGAAAGATCTCTCACAAAAGATAATTGGGTAACAAATGCGCAGGTTACTATCTATAACACTCAGTCTTCTCTTCTCGACTCCTGGCAGAAGTTTGTTGATACAGACGGTTACTCTGCTTTCAATCATAGCTTTACCTTCGCTGATATCAGAGGTAACTATGCTGTCCGTCACGCAGGCAGCCAGATTATAACTGAAATTGATCCCGAAGACGGTGAAGAATATGAAGTACAGTTAGGTTATCCCAATGATATCGCAAGAGACGGCGAGGATGATAACTATACTGTTACCGGCGAAGAGGTTGACGGTCTTGTTGCAAAGATAGACAATGCCGTTACCAGCCGTGACTTCGCTGCACTTATCGGTCTTAAGGATATTGCAGGCTCACTCGGTGATACCCTCGGTACGGAGATTGATGAGAAAGAATTGGAAACAATTGATGACCTTGCATCGTTTGTTAATGTGCTCTTTGACGAAGCTTTCTCAGATGGAATCGTCAATATGCTTGTTGGCTTAATTTTCCCGATGCTTGCAAATCTTCTTGATGTAACACTTAAGGATGTTCTTAAGGATCTCGGTGAGCCTCAGACTCAATGGGGTAGTGCATCAGGTGCATATGCGCTTGATCTCGATGTATCAATTCTTTCAATTACAGGTACTCTTAACATTTTCGTTGACGAAGATTGGCATGACCATGACGGTAATTATCGTCAGACAGGTACAACCTCCGGCTCAGACGGTATGTATCGTTTACAGCGTCAGTTCCCTGAAGTTTTTGCAGATTTAGGTCTTTATGTTTATCCCAGTACCTTCGCGGATTGTATGGCTGACCTTGATCCTGTTTCCTTCGGACCCAACACCGATTTCTATAAAACTCTTAAGGGTGCAGGTAGAGATTGGTCAAAGCTTGTTGCTAAAGACGATCCCGAAACAGAAGAGGATGAAAGCAAAGCACTTGACCTTGTATGGGGTGTTTCTGACTTTGAGTCCTTCACAGATGTTATAGGTCTTGTTCTTGAAGCAATTGTCCCCTTGCTCCAGACAGCCCTTGGTGATGTTAATTTCTCAGATGAAGCAAATGATGTTGCATTCCTGTACTCCAAGGATGTCAATCTCGCAGCAGGCGGCGGTCTTGCTGCAGTAGGTGATCTTGGTCTTAAAATCGAGCAGGTTGGTCTTTTCAATAAGGTTCTTATTCCGTTATTTGAAACACTTGGTGTGCCTTCCGAAAGCATTTCTACTCTTTCAGGCTACTTCAGCGGTTCAGATGTTGCTAATGCACTCTTCAACCCTATAAAGGCTCTTCTTGTAAAGATTGCTAATGCACCTCTTTCAACTGTGCTTGAGATGCTTCCCAATCTGATTTACTTCCTGTCAATGGATTCAGTTTCGGATATTCTTAAGCAGGCTATAATTACCCTTACTCTTGAAGTTACAGAGGTTGACATTAAAACTGATTTATCAGGTGCTGTAGCTGATATACTTAGTGTGGCTGAAGGTGCTTTGGCAGGTGCTATCTCCTTCGACCTTGACCTTAACCTCGGTGAATTGCTTGACCTTGATTCAATGCTTGACTTCAACCTTACCGACCTTGGCGATATCATCAATTCACTTGTCGGCGATTCAATGGCTCTTCCCTATTTTGATCAGACCAAGATTATGTTCTCTTCAAAATGGACTTATAAGACCTCCGCTAACGGTCAGCAGAGAGTTGACCTTGAAGCAAGAAAGGGCGACGTTCTCTATGCTCTGCTTGACTATGTTATCCTTGCTCTCAAGCAGGAAGGCTTCATTGACGGTCTTTTAGGCGATTCTATTGATGATCCTGCTATTATTCAGCTTATAAATTCAGTCGCAGCTAATGCAGTAGCTCATCCCGATGACATTATTGCTGCTATTTTCGAGCTTCTTATGCCCAACAAGGATGCTCTCGGTAATCCCGAATATGAGCTTCTTGAAATGAATTGGGCACAAAGCGATTGGAGCTATTCCAATGTTGACGGTGCAACAAGCACAGATATCGTTTACCTCAAGTACGGCAATGACTGGTCTGAGGCAGATGCTAACTATCTTGTTGACAACATTGACCAGATCTTTAACGAGATTATGACATTGACCGGCTCAGAGCCTATCGTAATCAGCGAAATGATCGGTGATGCTCTCGGCGGTGTATTCACAAACGAAACTATAACAACACTTGTTGAGCTTCTCGGCGGCTTCGGCGACTCTCCCAGTGCTGTTATGGATGAAATTCTCACAAACCAGCTCGGTGTTGATATCTGTGTATGGTTTGAATCCTTCGGTTATCTCTATTCTGTTGATACATGGAAGGATGATGCAGTTGTCATTGCTCCCGATAACAGTGCTTATGTAAACCACTTCAGCAATGTAACCGGTACAGCAAACGGTGACGGCACTATCACATGGTCTTATAAGGGCGAAGCTCTTGTAGACGGTGATATGGATATGTTTATCGATATCATATGTGACCTTCTTGACTATGCGGAAATCGTTGTAGGCTTCCTGTTCGGCGGTCAGAATATTTCCGTATTCGGTAACCTTCTCGAGCTCCAGGGTTATGATTCCTATGCAACAACTCTCGGTGTTCTTCTTGAAATGCTCGGTGTTAAGAATCTTCCCACACAGGCTGACTTCAGCACAGAAGGTGAGTCTGTAAACAGAGGCTTGCGTAAGATGCTTCATGCTCTTGCAGACAGAATTGACGAGCTTCTTAATTCAGAGCACATCATCAAGGATGTTCTCGAAATGATTCCCGATCTCCTTTACTGGATCGAAAGTGACGGTCTCTCTGTATTCCTTATGAATCTCCTTATGCCCGTATGGGTTATTGTTGACACAGTAAGACCTCTGATTGATGTAAATATCAACGGACTTATTTCACTTATCGTTTCCGACCTTCTCAACGGCTACAGCTTTGATCTTAACTCAATCCTTCAGTATTTAGGCTCAGGTATTAATGCTAATGCCATGTTTGATATTGAATATAAGGCTGTAAATCTTGATATCAAGCATCTCACTCTTTCAAACATCATTAAGGCTGTTGACCAGTTTATGGGCACCAACCTTACTGACAGCGGTCTTGTTGGTATGACCATCAAGGGTCTGTTCGCAGATACAGAAGAATACTTCTCAGTATCAGGCGTAGGCTACAGAACACCTGTTACCGCTGCTGACACAATCACTCTTCTTATCACAGGTATTCTTGACTGTCTGTCATATCCTGCACAGGATACAACAAAAACAAATGGCGATGTTCTCTTCGGCACACTTGCTTCAATGCTTGAAATGCCCGAACTCGCTGATATCTATCCCGTAATCGCAGAAGTTCTTGACGGTATTGAGGTTGTTTATACCGAACCCGATTGGACTTATATGAGCGATGATACACAGGGTATTCTTGATGCTGTTCAGAACGGCACATTTGATCCCGTTCCCTCTATCGGATATCTTGCATATCAGACAGACTGGACTGAATCCACAGCTCAGGGTGTTTACAATGCCCTCAAGAATGTTCTCAATCAGTTCCTTCCCGACCTTCTCGGTGATATGGGTTCATCTATTGCAGATGTTGTCAACAACCTTCTTCTTGATAACCTTTATTCCGATGAAATGATGGATTCAATCGCAATTATGCTTTGCGATCTTCTCTCACAGGTTGAAGGTCTCCTCGGTGTTGTTGATGTTATTCTCGGCACATCTGTTGTTGACATTATTGATTTTGTTGATATCAGATATGAATATGCACCCGTTCTCGATGCAGACGGTAATGTTCAGTATGAAAAGGCAACAAGTCACACCGACAAATATTTAACAAGATACACATCATATTTCGATGATGACCTTGGCGGATATGTTTATGAAGAAGCTTCAGAAGAAGATATTGCTAATCCGTCAGTAACAAAGTATGTTGTTGTTTCCGAATATGTTTATGAAACAAACGAAGACGGCAGCTTTAAGCTTGATGATGACGGTGAAAAGATTCCCAAGGCTACCATTACCGTAACAAAGGATTGGGGCATTGATGAAGCTGATACTATTGAAGAAAAGCAGGCTGCTTTCCTTGCAGGTGCATCTGACATCATCAGACCTCTGAACAGCATCTTTGAATGGCTCTTCTTCGGTGATGACTACAGATTCTTCACAGCTTCCGAAGGCGAATACGCTGAAAACGGCGAAATCGTTTATAAGGAAGCAGGCGATGTGCTTGTTCTTTCCGGCGGTCACGGCTACACAATGGGCCTTGTTCCGATTCTCGAAGCTCTCGGCTTCAGAAATCTTGCTACAGAAGCAGAATGCTATGATGCTGAAACAGGTACATATGATGCAACAGTTGCAATCTGCAGTATCTTTGAATCTGCTATTGACCTTGTAAACAGAGCAGATGCAGATCCTATGGGTGTTGTATTTGACATCGTAGCTAACCTTATTTACTTCCTCAATGCAAACGGTATCGGTTCTTCAGTTGAAAATCTCCTTGCACCCGTGCTCGGATATCTTGATATCGTAGATGCATTTGTTGAAGATGATTTCTCAATCAACGGTCTCATTTCAATGCTTACCGGCTATGATATCCAGGTAACTTATCCTGAAGGACATCCCAATGCAGGTCACATTAATCTTACACTTGCTAAGATTCTTGAAATGCTTCCCGGATTCCTCGGCGGCGAATTACCTCTTGTTATCTCTGAAGAAATCGAAAAGATTATTCTCAGCCTCTATGTAGGTAAGCTTTCTGTTATCGATGATTCAGCTGCTTACTGGATTAAAGATACAGAACAGTGGACATCATACAGGCTTGATGTTACAGGTTGTGAATACCATGTAATCACAATTCTCCTTTCACTCGTTCTTGATCTTGCTTCAGCTCCCGAAAACAGAGACTTCGTTGCAGGTCTTCTCGGTGGCGGTGAAGATGCATACAAGATGTATGATGCAATCATAGCTATCATTTCCGGTATGGAAATCAACTATGTTGATATCAACTGGGAATATATGTATGAAACTAAGGATGAAGAAGGCAATGTAACAAACGACGAAGCAGCTAAGCAGCAGCTTACAAACACAGTTGCAGGCAACACTGCTATTGTTCCTTCCTTCGAAAATCCCTATCTTGCATACAACACAAACTGGGATGCAGAAGCTTCCGAAGAAATTTATGAGCTTCTCAGCACAATTCTTCAGGATCTCCTTCCCGGACTCATTGACGCTGAATCACTTGCAGCTTTCGTAGATGCAATGCTCAACGACAATGTATACTCCAACGATATCCTTAATATGGTTCTCGAGCTTATCACAAATCTCCTCGGTGACTTTAAGGATTACTTATCTCTTGCTGATGCTCTCCTCGGCACAGATATCGACGCTTGGTTCAGATACTGTGAACAGGTTGAAGAAACAACATACTCCGAAGCAACTGCAGAGCAGCTTGCAGACGATACAATTGTTAAGTACAGCAAGGAAACTGTTGAAGGCGTAGACACTTATACAGTAGCTGCAGACGGCACATATGTTGCTGAAACAGAAACAGTTTGGGCTGTTAAGGAAGACCTCGCAGACTGGGGCTTCAACACAACTGATGCTGACGGCGACGGCGATATGGATATCGACGACAATCAGAAGATATTTATTGATGCAGTTGTTGATCTTCTTGCTCCCGCAGACGGTCTTCTTGCATGGCTCTTCTTCGGCAAGGACATCACTCTCTTCAACGGTGCTGAAGTAGTTGGTACAGATGCAAATGGTGATCCCATTTACGATATTCTTATCACTCTTAACGGCGGCAACGGCTACGAAGAAGCTATCGTTCCTCTCCTTGAAATGCTTCTCGGTTGTGTAGAAGACGGTAAGTCCACTCTCTTCACAGCAGCAGACTGCTATGATGCAGAAAAGGGTATCTACCGCACAAGTGAAGCTATCGGCAGTATCCTCAGAGCACTTCTCGCATTTGTTGACGAAGTTTCTGCTGATCCTGTAAACGAAGTATTTGAGCTTCTTCCCAACCTCTTCTACTTCCTCAATGCAGACGGTTTCGTTGCGGTTGTCAACAACCTCATTGCTCCCGTAAGCTCACTTCTCACATCTCTCACCGCATTCGGTGTTGATTTCGACCTCACAAACCTTGTTGACGGTCTTGACATCACAAATCTTACAACAGATGCCCTTCTTGAATTCGTATTCAATATGGACATTCTCGCAGATCTTGTAATTCCCGATACAATGCTTAACATCTTCAAGTATTTCTATCACGATTATAAGATCACATCCTTCACATCTGCTAACGGCGAAACAGCTTACAGAGTTGTTACAATGGGCACAGATGCGAACGGTGAATTCAATTACAATAAGGATACTCTTACAACTCTCGTTTCCTTCGTTCTTGACCTCGCTGTTGCTAACCCCGACTTCCTTGCAGGTCTCCTCGGTGACGAATACGAAGGAATGATCAAAACAATCATCAAGCTCATTAAGGGTGTTGACATCACATACACCGAAATGAACTGGGATTATATGTATGAGGTTAAGGATGAAAACGGTAAGGTAACAAATGCAGCTGAAGCTCTTGCAAAACTCCAGGCAGCTGCTGCAAACAACACAGTTATCGCTCCCGAATTCAAGAATCCCTACCTTGCATACAACACAAACTGGGATGCAGAAGCTTCCGAAGAAATTTATGAGCTTCTCAGCACAATTCTTCAGGATCTCCTTCCCGGACTCATTGACGCTGAATCACTTGCAGCATTTGTTGATGCAATGCTCAACGACAATGTATACTCCAACGATATCCTTAATATGGTTATCGAGCTTATCACAAATCTCCTTGGCGACTTCAAGGATTACTTAGTTGCTGCAGACTTGTTGCTTGATACTGATATTCAGGCTTGGTTCGATTATTGCGAACAGGTTGACGAAACAACATATGTTGAAGCAACTGAAGAACAGCTTGCTGACACAACAGTTGTT
>JAFXAK010000034.1 GCA_017517135.1 Clostridia bacterium | reverse complement strand
CTCCATCCTGGCCGAGGAGCTGGGCCGGCCCTCCCCTGTCTTTCGTCCTCTGGCCCGCAGCAGACAGGCGCTTTCGCAGGCCGAATGCATCCGCATCCTCCAGGCGGAAAAGCGTGGCGTACTTTCTGTTACAGGGGACAACGATTATCCCTACGCGGTGCCGATCAATCATTGGTACGATCCGGAGGACGGCAGGATCTATTTCCACAGCGGTCCCACGGGGCACAAAATCGACGCCATGGTCCGGGACCCGAAGGCCAGCTTCTGTGTCCTGCAGCAGGCGGAGCTTTCCGAGGACAGCTGGTCCTGGTATTTCAACAGCGTGATCGTCTTTGGCCGCCTGGAGCTCGTCCGCGATCACAACCGGGCCCTGGAGATCAGCCGCAAGCTTTCCTGCCGTTTCACCGACGACAAAGACTATATTGAGTATGAGATCGAGAAATCCGGTGCCAGTGTCCTCTGCTTTGCCCTGATCCCCGAACATATCAGCGGAAAGCGGGTCCACGAGAAATAGTTCGTAGTTCGTAGTTCGTAGTTCGTAGTCCGTAGTAAACGGATGGAGACGGCGGGCCGCCCAGCGGGTCCTTCCCCCAGCGGGGGGATTGCGGCCTCGCGCTGCCGGTGGCAGAAGAAGCGAGGGCGCAATTTCCGCAGCGGTCGAAAAAACGGAGGAACAGCGAAGCCCGAACGGTTTTTCGGGCACCGCAAGGCGGACAGGTGGCATCTGCCGATCTCACGCGAGGCAGATGCCGGATGAGGGAGAGCGATGGACAAGCGCCTTCCCTTAGCCTTGCGCATCGACGGGGACGGCGAAGCCTTTTTTTCAATCATCCCCGAAGGGGATACCAAAATTATTCATTATTCATTATTCATTATTCATTCTTCTTTTTTCTATCACCGCCTTTCCCTTTTCTTAAACTCGGGAACCTGTGTTTTCGCTTTCTTCATAGCAAGCTCAATATCATACGAAGCCTTTGACTTCACTTCCCCGTTCACTATCTGAACGGGGATTTTGTATCCCTTTCTTATATCGTCCATAATCCAAGAGCACAGCGTTGCATAGTGGCTCACATATCTTCTCCCCGTGCTTTGCATATGGGACGAGAGCTTGTTTATGTAATATTCGTAATTCTCACTTTCGTCCTTGAGGAGAGCGTATTCCCCGTCCGTTAAAATTACATTATTGAACTTCCCCCGTTTTCGCGCGGGGGCGTTATCTTTTTTTTGAGAGTCTTCTTTTTCAGTATATGAAAAGGAAGCTTCTTTTTTTATATCGCACACACTTAATTTATTAATTTCTTGATTTCTTAATTTATTAATTTCTTTGATTGTTGTCGGTTGACTGTCGGTTGCTTGTTGATTGCCTGTCGGTTGTGTGTTGGTTGATATATCCTTTTTTGCCGTTGTCTGATGTCCGAAGCCGTAGCGGAAATTCTGATAGAAGTCATAATTCACAATAGTTACAACCTGAAATTTATTATATATCTTTGTTTTTATCTCTCCCGTTTCTTTGAGATGTCCCATAGCCTTTCGCACTCTGCCCACAGATATTCTCAGCTCCTCGGCAACAGAACCGTTTGAGGTTGCAAGACTACCCCGCCTTATAATCACATTACAAAACGGAAAGTCCTCTATATTTGCTTTTATGAGAAGATGTATAAAAACACGGAATGTATCTGCATCCGTGTACCATGCCCAATGAATAATACCACGGTCGAGCTTGATGTATGTTGTGGGTGCCATTTTACTTTAACTCCTTTTTATCTTTTTTTTGATTGTAGAGAAAAAGCAAAATTTTGTCTCCCTGAAATGGGGGAAAATTGAAAAATTTTTTCGTCTTCGTCAGGTAGGGAACGATGCCCAACGCAAGCAACTTAAGGATTTTACTGCAAATCTGCGGCTACGAATGGTAGGGAACGATGCCCACATCGTTCCGCAATAAGCAAATTCTAACTTCATATGAACCCATTTGCCGTCCCGCAAAATCCACTGTTTACAACGGAAGGTTACTCTCCCCAATCCGGAACGATGTGGGCATCGTTCCCTACCTGACGAAGACGGAAATGTTTGCAGGGAAATTTGAAAATTTCAAAATTCCCCCTTTTCGGGGAGAAAAATGTTCTCAGGATTTGTATAGTTAGTGTGACACACCGGAAAGACGGTGATACACAAAGACACTTCGGAAAGACGATGAATTTTTTACAAAGGAGAACAAAATGACACAGGAAATTTCTTTACAGCTTTTTGCTGAGGCTGTCGGGGAAAGTAATGCTCAGGGGGCTGACACAGCTGCAGACACCGATACTCAGGCAGCTCAGACTGAAGCTGAGAGCAAAGAAGAAGTAGAAGAAGAAAGAACTCAGCTGACTGCAGAAGAGGAATTTGAGGCTCTTATAAAGGGAAAATTCTCAAAGGAGTTTGCCCGCCGTACACAGAGCATCATTGACCGCCGTTTTGCAAAGGCAAAAAATGACGAACAGCAGTTAAGGGACTTACAGCCCCTGTTGGAGGAAATCAGAAAACTGCATCCCGATGCTGACTCCCACAGCATCCCCTCTCTTATAAAGGCTGTTCAGGGAGTAAAGTCAACACCCGAAAAGACAAGAACTTTGCCCGACCTTAGCAGATTAAGGGAGATGAAAGCTCAGCTTGAAAGCAAGAGAGCAGCTGCCGAAAAGCAGAGAATTATTGCCGATTGGGAAAAGCAGGCTCAGGCACTTAAAGAAATTTATCCCGATTTCAGCTTGTCGAAGGAGGTTCTCAACGAGGATTTTGCGCAACTGCTGAGAGCCGGTGTGAGCGTAAGAAGAGCATATGAAGCGGCAAACATTGAAGGTATTTTAGGCTCAGCTATGCACTACGCCGCCGCGACCGTGGGCAGAAAAGCCGCGCAGAGTATCCGCACAAGCTCTGCCAGAGTGCAGGAAAACAGCGTACTTGACCGTGCAGCAAGTAAAAAAAGCACAAATGTAAATCTGCTTACCGAAAAGGATATTCTTAATATCCTCGAAGAGGTTAAAAGGGGCACAAAAATATCCTTTTAACCGATAACGATAAGAATCCGAAAAAGCAAAAATCAAAAGGAGAAATTTATGAATTACGAAATCAGAGACCTTACATTCTTTTCCGCAGGCGATGTAATCAACACCACAGGCGGTACGCTTGAAGAAGGTGCTGTCAGCAATCCCGACGCACTTTCTGCGGAAATGAAAACCTTTTACGATAAAACACTCATCACTCTTGCGGGAGCTTCTCTTATCCACGAGCAGTTCGGACAGAAGCGTCCTATCCCCAAAAACGGCGGTAAGACTATAGAGTTCAGAAAATTTTCCCGTCTTCCCAAGGCTCTCACTCCCATCACCGAGGGCGTTACTCCCGCGGGCAACAAGCTCAATGTGTCCGCTGTGAGCTGTACCGTTGACCAGTACGGTGACTATATCGAGCAGACAGATATGCTTGAGCTTACCTCTGTTGACAACACAATCGTTGAAGCAACAAAGGAGCTTGCAGCTCAGGCAGGTCTTACTCTTGACACAGTTGTCAGAAACGAGCTTGTGGGCGGTACTAATGTTATGTATGTACCCAAGGTTGACGAAAACGGCAGCGAAACGGAAATTCTTTCAAGAAGCGATATCACTCCCGAAAGCCGTCTGAGAGTAAAGGATGTATTCAAGGCAGCCGCTCAGCTCAAGGCTGTGAACGCTCCCAAAATCAACGGCTCATATGTTGCAATTATTCACCCCTATGTTGCATACGACCTTATGCAGGATGCAAAGGAGCAGTGGATCGGTATTCAGAAGTATGCCGATCCCGAAAAAATCCTCAAGGGTGAAATCGGCACTCTCGGCGGTGTGCGTTTTGTTGAGTCAACAGAAGCAAAAATCTTCTCTCCCGCTGAAATCATCCCCGGCGTTAACCGTGCCGTCACAATTGCCGACACAAGCGATGACAAGTATATCAAGATTACAGACTACTGTGAAGGCAACTACACTCCCGCCACACCCGTTGACATATATATAAACGGCGAGGCTCACAAGGTTATGAGAGTTTTTGTTGACACCTCAAGCGAACAGGCCCTTGCAAACAACGGCAGAGTCACAGTTCTTGAGCTTGAAAGCAAAATGAGCATCCCTGCAGGCAGTGTTATCACAGGTCAGGGAGCAGGTAAGGACGGCAGTAATGTTTTCTGCACTCTCTTCCTCGGTGAAAATGCCTACGGTGTTACAGATATTGAAGGCGGCGGTCTTGAGCATATCGTAAAGCAGCGCGGCTACGGCAACGATCCCCTCAACCAGAGAAGCTCCGTAGGCTGGAAGGCAACGAAGGTCGCAAAGAGACTGCTTGAAGAATACATCCTCAGAGTTGAATCAGGATCGGAGTTCTCAGCGACGGCAGTAAGCAACTGAATAATAAAAATGAATAATGAAATCGCTTCGCTGATGAATAATGAAGAATGAATAATTATTGGCGGGACACCCGCACCCGCCTTTATTATTCATCAAATAAAATTGCCGGCCGCAGGCCCATAAATTATTCATTATTCATCATTCATTATTCATTATTCATTAAACAACATACAAAGGAGAACATTATGAAAAAGCAAAATGTAACAGCAAAGAAAACCACCGAAGCACTCGAAACTGTTTTTATCCCCAAAAAAGACAAGCACGACGATTCGTTGTTTGTTGCCGTGAACGGCAGAAGAATACTTGTTAAAAAGGGCGAGACTGTTTCTCTGCCTGCACCCTTTGCAGAGGTTATCAGAAATTCATTTATTGCCGAACAGCAGGCTGAAAAATTTATCAGCTCCGTTTCAGACAATTAAGGTGAAGCCTTATGAAAATAAAAGAAGCTATCGCGCGTTTTGATACGCTGTATCCGAATGCCTTTACACACGGCGAGAAGCTCAGCTGGCTTTCAGAGCTTGACGGCAGAATATTCGGTGAGGTCATTTCCCTCTACGAAAATGCTCCCACCGTTTTTAAGGGCTATACCTCGTCAACAAGCGATTCAACCGAGCTGCTCGTACCCTTTCCGAATGACGATATATACATAAAATTTATGTGTCTTAAAACAGACCTTATAAATTCGGACATCAAACGCTTCAACAACTCCGCAATGCTTTTCAACTCTGCCTTTAATTCCTTTGCAAGCGAGTACAACCGTACCCATATATACAAAGAAAAAAACCGTATCAGTTTCGGGGGTGACAAAAATGCAGCTTCCTGCCCTTTATGCTCTTGACGAAAAAACAGAAATACAAAAGGCCTTCGGCGGTCTTGACTGCAGAGAAGCCTGTGAAATTCCCGATTTTTCGGATATGGAAAATCTTTCCGGCTCCAAGTTTCCGCTTCTGTCTGTCCGTCAGAAAAGGGGCATTTTAACCGCCACCGACAATGCGGACTCTTCTCACAGCACTTTTTCGGTACCTACGGGCGGTATTTCCGCTGCCTGTACGGTAAACGGAAAATTTGTTTGCTGCTCGGGAGATTCGGTTTTTGTTCAGGGCAGAAAGGTCGGCAGCATCACACTCAAAAAAACAGACGGTGTCAGAACAATAGTCCCTCTGGGCAAGGATTTCTACATCTCCCCCGACGGGATTTTTATAAGCGAAAAGGACGGCAATTTTTATGTAAGGTTTGCCAATCAGACAAACATCTCCGCCTGTGCAAATATAGCCGCCCTGCTTTGCGATGAAACAGGCTCACAGATAACTCCCTCATACTTTTCCGACACAACTCCGAGTGAGCCTCTGACGGGCTACAGCTGGGTAAAAATCTCGGGGGAAGAGATGTATCTGTATTTTTACAATGACAGCACCTTGAAATGGGAAGAAAAGTACCGTGTGTACACAAAAATATCGGCTTCTCCGATAACACAGAACATATCCGCAGGTGACAGAATTCTGCTGTCGGGCTTCTCGGATGAAAAGCTCAACACCGAAACCACGGTTATAAAAGTAAGCGAGGATTATCTTGTCGTTGACAGAGTGCCGTCCGCGCACACTCTTATTCAGACAACTCCCGTAACAGTTGAAAGGCTTTTCCCGAAGCTCGATTTTGCCGTTGAATCAAACAACAGAGTTTTCGGCTGCAGATACGGTCTTAACCGTAGCGGTGAATTCGTCAATGAAATATATGCGAGTTCTCTCGGCAATCCCCTGAAATGGTACGATTTTGACGGTATCTCTACCGACTCCTGGTCTGCCTCTCTCGGTGTTACGGGGGAATTTACGGGTGCTGCAGTTTTGTCGGGCGATGTTCTCTTCTTCAAGGAAAACTGCATCATCAGAATAAGCGGCTCGGACCCCTCAAGCTTTTCATACACAATTATCCCCGCAAGAGGCGTTGAAAAAGGCTCACATCTGAGCATTGTGAACCTCAACGAAAGACTGTTCTATAAAAGTCATACGGGTATTGCGGTTTATGACGGTGCTTTCCCCTATATCATCTCCGACGCTCTTTCGGACACCGTGTATAAAAATGCCGCAGGCGGCACTGCCGACGGTAAATACTTCGTCGCAATGGAGGATTTGTCGGGCAGGCAGTCGCTGTTTGTATACGATACGGCTCTCGGACTGTGGCACAAGGAAGGCTCTCAGTTTATTCAGAGCTTTCTTAAAAACGGCAACGCTCTTTATATGCTGTGCAGACCGATAGAAAAATATGTAAGCCCATACGAATGCGAGGAAAATCCCTACTGCATCTTTATCCACAAAGCCTCGCTTGCCGATACAGCAATAAGCTTCTTCACGGGTGTCCAAAATCCGTCGTATACCTATGCATACAAGGAAGAAGAGGGGGCAATCGGCTGGTATGCTCAGACAGGCTTATTAGGAGACATACACGGCACTTCAATTATCCGTGCGCTGACCTTCAGACTGTGTCTTTCGGAAAATTCCTTCTTCAAGGCGGAGATTTCCTGTAACGGCGAGGACGAATGGCATACTCTGTGCAATATTCAGAGTGAAAAAACCGCGTCCTACTGTATACCCGTAAGCACTCCGAGATGTGATTTCTACCGTCTGAGATTTTCGGGTGAGGGTAAGTGTATGCTTTATGCACTCAGCAAGAAATACGAAATAACAAGTGAGGTAAACAAGAATGGCAGATAATAAACAAAAGGTCGCTTCACAGACAGACAAGGCAAGTCTCGATAAAATCTATTCTCTGCTGGTTATTGCCGAAAGAAAAATAAGACTGCTCGAAAACGAGCTTTACACTATAAAACAGCTTCTGAGAAAGGGTGGTTAAACTGGCAACAAAGAAAAAGGACGAGCTTTCACTTGAGGCTCTTGAGGATATAAAGGCTTCCTCTGCCGATATGCCCGAATACAGCGAAAACGGACAGTATAAGGCTCTCTCCCAATCTCTTCTCGATTCCGTGCTGAACACGAAGGACTTTTCCTACGATATGAACAGCGACGCTCTTTATAATCAGTATAAGGATATGTATACCACAGAGGGTAAAAAGGCTGCCGAGCATATATACGGGCTTAACACCTCTCTTACCGGCGGCTACGGGAATTCATATGCATCAAGTGCGGCTGCGGCTGCCTACGGGGAATATATGTCACAGCTATCCGATAAGGCTGCCGAGCTTGAAGAGAGAGCCTACGAGAGATACAAGGACAAAAATGCGGCTGCCAGAGAAAATCTGCAGACCGTAAACACTATGCTTGAAAGCGATTATCAAAAGTACCGTGACAGCGTTTCCGATTACTACAAAAACGAGGACCTTGCCCTCTCAAAGGAAAATCAGGCTTTGCAGAAAGAAAAGTTTGCAGCCGACCTTAAAAGCGATGAGATTTCGCTCGCCTTCAAGGCCGCCGAAATGGGAGACTATTCCCTGCTGTCCTCTCTCGGGATTGATTCCTCGTCAATACAATCAGAGCGTGCCTTTGATGCCGCACTCAAGAAAGCACAGCTCGGGGACTACTCCGCTCTGCGTGAGCTTGGGGTGGACACATCCTCTGTTGAATACAAAAACTCCCTCGAAACAGCACAGGCTCTCGCACAGTACGGAGATTACTCGGGACTTGAGGCTCTGGGAATCGACACCTCCGTCATACTTAACCGCGAGGCTCTGGAAAAAGCTCTTCAGCAAGCCGAGCTCGGAGATTACTCCTACCTTAAGCTTCTGGGTTATGACACAAGTCAGCTTGAATACGAAAAAGCACTCTCCATTGCGAAAACACTCTCTGAGTACGGAGATTATTCGGGGCTTGAGGCTCTCGGAATTGATGTGTCTGCTATAAAAAATCAGTCTGCTCTCTCTGAGGCTCTGCAAAAGGCTCAGCTCGGAGATTACTCCGCTCTGAATGCTTTAGGCTACGACACCACAGGGGCTGAATATGAAAATGCACTTAAAATCGCTCAGACTCTCGCACAGTACGGTGACTATTCGGCTCTTGAAGGCTTAGGCATTGATGTGTCTGCAATAAAAGACAAGGAAGTGCTCTCCCTTGCTTTGCAGAAGGCTCAGTACGGTGACTACTCGGGGCTTGAAGACTTAGGCTTTGACACCTCAGCCCTTCTCAACGAAAAAGCTCTTGAAACAGCTTTACAGAGTGCTCAGCTCGGGGACTATTCTCTCCTTAATCTCTTAGGCTACAACACCTCGGCTGTTGAATACGAAAAAGCACTTTCGATTGCAAAGCAGCTTTATGAGCTTGGCGACTATTCGGGACTTGAGGCTCTCGGGATCAATATGTCGTCTGCAAAGGAGAAGGAGCGGCTCTCTCAGGCTTTGCAGAAGGCTCAGTTCGGAGACTATACCGAATTGAATGCCTTAGGCTATGATACCGAAGCGGTTGAATATGAAAATTCACTTAAAATTGCTCAGGCTCTCGCACAGTACGGTGACTATTCGGGCTTAAGGAAGCTCGGTATTGATGTATCCTCAACACAGTATGAGGAAGAATTGAACCTTGCCCTCAAAAAAGCTGAGGCAGGCGACTATTCGGGCTTGCAGGCCCTCGGCATCAACACGGATTCGCTTGTGTATAAGGATGCTCTTTCGACTGCAAAACAGCTTGCACAGTACGGCGACTATTCCGCATTGAAAGAGCTCGGTGTTGATGTTTCCTTAATTGAAAACGAAAATGCATTCGACCTTGCATTGAAAAAAGCAGACCTCGGAGATTATTCCGACCTTGAAAAGCTCGGCATTGATATCACGGCTCTGACATACGCTCAAGTGCTCGAAAACGCAAAAGCATTAGCCGAGTACGGAGACTATTCCGCTCTCGAAAGCTTAGGTATTGACCTTTCAGACAAGAAAGCCGAGGAAAAGCTCGACCTGGCTTTGTCCTTTGCGAAGCTCGGTGACTATTCTCTGCTTGAAGAAATGGGCTTTACAGCTCCCGAGGAAACAGAAAAAATCAGCGTAAACATACAAAACGGTGCACAGAGCGCATATTCGTCGGGCGGAATGACGGGGCTTAAGAAATATCTTGACAAGCAGATAGCCTACGGTCAGTTAACTCAAGAGGGCAAGCAGACAATAATCAACGCATACAAGAAAAAGTAAGAGGTGAAGGAAATGAAAATATTTATTGATCCCGGTCACGGCGGCTCCTCGGTGGGAGCCTCCTACAAGGGAAGAAAGGAGCAGGACGACACTCTTCGTCTTGCTCTCAAGGTAAAAGAATTGCTCGGAACACAAAAGGGAGTTGAGGTGCGTCTTTCAAGAGAAACCGACACGAACCCCTCAATCACAAAACGCTGCTCTCAGGCAAACAAGTGGGGAGCTAATTACTTTTTAAGCATACACAGAAATGCCGCCAACAAGGCAGGCTCAGCCTCGGGCAACGAAATCTGGGTTGTGAGAAAGGCAAACGAGAAAACACAGTACAAGGCAAGCGTTATTCTTGCTTCTCTGTGCAAAACGGACTCTCTTAAAAACCGCGGAGTGAAGCTCGGTGCACCCTCTTACGACAATTTCGGTGTAAACTCAGGCACAACAATGGCTTCTGCTCTTCTTGAGGTCGGCTTCATAAACAACGAAAAGGACAACAGGGTGTTCGACGAGAAATTCGACGAAATTGCTCTCGCCATAGCAAAGGGTATTATGGAAGCCCACTCAAAGGAATTTGTATCCCCCGAGGCTGTCAGAGGTGATGCAGACGGCGACGGTAAGCTTACGGAAAAGGATGCTCTGCTCGCCCTTAAAATGGCTGTCGGACACGAAAAAAAGGATATGTCCGCCGATGTAAACAATGACGGAAAAATCACCCCCGAGGATGCCGCGGAAATACTCAAAAAATCAGCCAAGTAAAAAGGAGCGTATTTATGGAAACAACAAACACTCAGAACAGACTTAAATCATGGGCACTGTGGGTAGCCCTCTTAGGTCTTTTAGGTCTTATATGTCAGTCAACAGGTCTTTTTGAAAAAATCGGTCTCGATTCCGAGGAATGGAATGCTATTGTCACTTCCGTCGGCACGGTGCTTGCCGCCTTCGGTATTGTAAACAACCCCACATCTGCCGATGAGCTCTGATACACATATGGAAAGCTCCTGCCCGTGCGAAGCAGTAAGGCATCTGCAGAAAACAGTTGACGACCACGAAAAAAGACTTGCCGACGGCACCACAAATTTCGCCCTCATCCAACGCGATTTGCAGTACATCCGTGAGAAAATCGAAAAAAGAGATAAATTCAACGGGAATATATTTCTGTATATAATACAGAGTATACTCACGATTATCTTAGGCTTCGTTGCAGTAAAAATCGGACTGTGAGGATGTTGTAATATTAATGAATAATGTACGGCGGGACACCCGCACCCGATTAAATAAATTGCCGACCGCAGGTCCCTCAATTATTCATTATTCATTATTCATCATTCATTATTCATTAAATTAAGTTTGTATTTTTCCTTTCGGTGTGGTAATATATATGTATTATGTCTCACTGAAAGGAGAAATTATTTTGAAATCTGTTGACATCAATTCTTTTGACTTTGCTCCCTTTAAGGAAATCGGGGATAACTGGGGACTTCTCACAGGTCAGGCTGACGGGAAATTCAACTCTATGACCGTAAGCTGGGGCGGAGTAGGGGTTATATGGAACAAGCCCTCCGTGTTTGTTTTTGTCCGTCCCCAGAGATACACCTATGAATTTATGGAAAAGGGCGAATACTTTTCCCTCTCTCTTATGAATCAGGAGCTTCATCCCAAAATGACCGTTTTCGGCAAAAAAAGCGGCAGAGACTGTGATAAATATGCTGAATCGGGACTGACAACCGCAGATTTTAACGGTGTTACCTACTGCAACGAAGCCGAGACAGTATTTATCTGCAGAAAAAGATGTGCAAGTGACCTTGAGCACACTTCTTTCACCGACTCCGCAATAAAGGATACCTTCTATTCCTCAGGGGATAAGCACAGAATGTATATCGGTGAAATTACCGCTATTCTGAAAAAATAATCAGATTTATTAAAAAAATGCTTGACAACCGTGTTTTCTTGTGTTATTATATCGCCTGTTCGAGGGCAATAGCCTTTGACAGATTCGGTGTCTATAACATTGAGGTCCCACCCGTTCCCATCCCGAACACGGTAGTTAAGCTCAACTGTGCCGAAGATACTTGGCGGGAAGCTGCCCGGGAAAATAGGTCGTCGCCGGAACAAAAAATGCAGACAAGCAATTGCTTGTCTGTTTTTTTTGTTCCATCCGTTGCTTTGCAACGGTATGTAATCAACGATAGTGCAGCTATCGTTGTATGTAATCAGCCGTCAGGCTGTATGTAATCACCGCAGGTGCATAGAAAAAGCCGTCTGTTTTGCAGACGGTTTTTTGTATTACTTGCCTGTGTAAGATTTGTCTTCTTCGTAAATAATTAAAAAAACAGAAAATATGTCTGTCTATTCTATTGACAAAAAACAATATAATGCAATAGAAAGCAATAGAAACGAATAGCAATGAAACAGAAAGGATGATACTATGAAATATATTGAATCTGAAAAATATTAATAACATCGCTTCGCATCAGCATACAGCACAAAAGCAAGTCTTTGCACTGCATAAGGCTTGTTTTTTTATAAATAAAGAAAATCACCTCTATAATATGTTGAAATATAAATATATATATGTTAAAATATAGTGATTAATTATAATTTGTTGATTTTATATATCAGGAGAAACGATTTGGGACGCAAGATTTGGAATGTTATCCCTTACGACAAGCAGAAAGCGGCTCGTCTTGCAAGAGAGTGTGAAGCCGATGATTTTGCTGTTCTGCTTTTAACGGCAAGGGGTTTTGATACAACTGAAAAAATCTCCGACTTTTTATGTGCCGCAGAAACTCAGCTTTCCTCTCCGTTCCTGTTAAAGGATATGGAAAAAGCCACCGAAAGAATTTTTACGGCACTTGAAAACGGTGAGAAGATACTGATTTACGGTGACTACGATGCAGACGGTGTTACCGCTACCGCACTTTTGTATTCTTATTTTACCTTTGTGGGTGCCGATGTGCATTACTACATACCGTCCCGCTTAAATGAGGGCTACGGTCTTTCGCTTGAAGCGGCACAAATGATAAAGGATAAAAACATACAGCTTGTTATTACCGTTGACAACGGTATTTCCGCTTTCGAAGAGGCTGAATTTTTCAAAGCCAACGGGATTGACCTTATTGTAACCGACCATCATCAGGTGGGTGACACTATTCCCCAAGCTGTTGCTGTTATCGATCCGCACAGAAAGGATGATATGTCTCCCTACAAGGACCTTGCGGGCGTTGGTGTTGCTATGAAGCTTGCGGCGGCACTTGAGGGCGGAGATTATTCCTATATATACGAAGCCTTCTCAGACCTTGTGTGTCTGGGTACTATTGCGGATATTGTACCTCTCACGGGAGAAAACCGCACCATTGTATGCCGCGGACTTGAAAACATGAAAAACTGCGACAGAGTGGGACTTAAATGTCTTATGGATTCAGCTTTTTCGGGCAAAAGAGAGCTTTCGTCAACCTCTGTTGCCTTCGGTCTTGCACCGAGAATAAATGCGGCAGGCAGAATGGACTCAGCAAAAGCCGCTATTGAGCTTTTACTGTGCGAGGATGAAGCCGAGGCCGTCCGTCTTGTTGAGGAAATAAATTCCGCAAATTCTGACAGACAGAGCGTTGAAACGGATATTCTGAGTGAAGCACAGGCTATTTTTGAGAGAGAGCCCGGAAGACTGCTTGACAGAGTGCTTATCGCGGCGGGTAAGGGCTGGCATCCGGGTGTTATCGGAATTGTGGCATCCCGACTTGTTGAAAAATACGGCAAGCCCGCCCTTGTAATTTCCATAGACGAAAACGGCACGGCAAAGGGCTCGGGCAGAAGCATAGAGGGCTTTTCGCTGTATGAGGCTCTGTCTTACTGTCGGGACACTTTAGAGCAGTTCGGCGGACACACTCAGGCAGCCGGCTTTTCGGTACGAAGTGAAAATATAGAAGCCCTCAGAGAGAAAATAAACCTCTTTGCTCAGACACAGGAGGATGTTTTCCCCTCTCTTACTATAGACTGCCGCCTCAATCCCGCGGCAATATGCTCGGACATATTTTCGTCCCTTGACTTATTGGAGCCCTTCGGTGCCTTCAATCCCGTTCCGCTTTTCGGACTTTTCGGTATGACCGTTACGGGTATAAAGAGCATAGGCTCAAACAAGCACATCAGAATAAGCCTTTCAAAGGCAAATCAGAATATAACTGCCATTTGGTTCGGGCAGACGGCGGACAGCTTCCCCTACAAAGAGGGCGATACGGTTGATGCCGCAGTAAGGCTCGAAAAAAATGAATATATGGGACAAACCAAGGTCAGTATACAGATAAAGGATATGCGTCCCGCAGACGAAAACGACAAAGAGCTTTTCCGCTCACTCAGAGCATATGAGGACTTCACAAAAAGTGTAACCTATCCTGTTGCACACCCCCTCAACCCGTCAAGAGAGTTACTTGCAAGGGTATATAAATACATAAGAGAAGCAGAACACTCTTCGGACGATGCAGAAATACTGTGTATGAGATTAGGTGAGGATTATTCCGTGGCGGGAGCAATAAAGGTGGCCCTTGACGCTCTCAGCGATGTGGGTGTGCTGGAAATCAGAGACGGTGCGTATTATGATGCGAGGTTGTCCGTAAAAGCAGATTTAACACAAAGTCCGACATTGAAGAAATTTGTGTGAGGATTTATCAACATTAATTACATAATTTTAATGAATAATGAATAATTTTGGAACCTGCGGTTGGCAATTTTATAATTTTATAATTCAAGACGCGAAAGCGTATTCCGCAATTATTCATTATTCATCATTCATTAAAAACAAAACTACTTCCCCCAGAGGTGAAATAAATGTCAAAACCGGGTTATGAACACTACAGTAAAATTGAAGAAGCCGTAAAAAAGGCGTTTGAGCCAAATGAGGCTGAGATAATTGAAAAGGCGTTTTACTTTGCCTTTGTGTCGCACGACGGACAGAAGAGAAAATCGGGCGAGGACTATATCATACATCCCGTGGCGGTTGCTAAAATTCTTATTGAATTCGGAATGGATTATCAGTCCGTTGTGTCCGCTCTGCTTCACGATGTTGTTGAGGACACTCCCGTTACCGCCTTGGATGTCAAAAAGCTTTTCGGTGAGCAGGTTATGCTTTTGGTTGACGGTGTTACAAAGCTCGGTAAAATTCCGCTTGCAAGCAAGGAGGAACAGCAGGCGGAAAACCTGAGAAAGCTCTTACTCGCAATGAATGAGGATATCAGGGTTATCATCATCAAGCTTGCCGACAGGCTTCACAATATGAGAACGCTCAAATATGTTCCCGAGCAGAAAAGACGCGACACCGCAAGGGAGACTATTGAAATATATGCTCCCATTGCGCACCGCCTCGGTATCCGTCCCGTAAAGGAGGAGCTTGAGGACCTTGCAATAAGCTTTCTTGATCCTATAGCATATGCCGAAATTGAAACGGCACTTGCCGAGCAGGAGCCATTGAGAAAGGAGTTTCTTGCAAAGATAAAGGAAAAAATAGCTGTCCGTGCCGCAACGGTTGTAAACAATCCGAAAATCGAGGGACGAATCAAGTCCGTTCACGGTATATACAGAAAGATGTATATGCAGGGCAAGAACTTTGAGGAAATTTATGATATCTATGCTGTCAGAATAATTGTTGACACCGTAGGCGACTGCTATAACTGTCTTGGTGTTATTCACGATATGTATAAGCCCATTCAGGGTAGATTCAAGGACTATATTTCAACCCCGAAGCCTAATATGTATCAGTCTCTGCACACAACGCTTATCGGCAAGGAGGGTATTCCCTTTGAGGTACAGATAAGAACTCACGAAATGCACCGCACCGCTGAATACGGTATTGCGGCTCATTGGAAATACAAGCTCGGCTATAAGGACGGCAACAACAAGATTGAAAAGGGTATCGGCTGGGTAAGCCATCTGCTCGAAACACAGAGTGAATCGGGCGAGGTTTCCGATATTGTAAATACCATAAAAAATGACTTCGTAAGTGACGAGGTATTCGTTTTCACCCCCAAGGGTGATGTTATCGCTCTGCCTATGGGTGCTACGGTTATTGACTTCGCGTATGCCATACACTCCGCTGTAGGCAACAAAATGACGGGCGCTAAGGTGGACAAGAGAATTGTTCCTCTTGACTACACGGTAAAAACAGGTGAGATTATTGAGGTCCTCACCTCGTCTCAGCCCGGCAAAGGCCCGTCAAGAGACTGGCTCAAGATTGTAACAACAAGTGAAGCCAAAACCAAAATCCGTACCTGGTTCAAAAAGGAACGCAGGGAAGAAAATATCGAAGAGGGCAAGAGCGAATACGAAAGCCAGCTCAGAAGAAACAATATTCATCTTACAGATGAACAGCACGGGCAGCTGCTCAATACTCTCTGCGAAAAGCAGAAGATGTCTACCCACGACGATTTCTTTGCCGCTCTCGGCTACGGCGGTATTGTCCTTTCAAAGATAATGCCCACTATAAAGGACGAATACAACAAGATAGTAAGGGCAAACACCGAAAGTACACCAAAGCTTAAAGCTTCAAAGAGAAGCGTAAGCCAGGAGGGCGTTGTGGTTGAGGGTATTGATAACTGTCTTATCAAGCTTTCCCGTTGCTGTAACCCCATTCCCGGAGACGATATTATAGGCTTTATCACAAGAGGCCACGGTGTTTCCGTTCATAAAAGGGACTGTACGAATGTCCCCGTAAATACAAAAAACTCAGCCGAGCCTGAACGCTGGATAAAGGTTTCCTGGAACAACGGCGATGCAACCGATTTCTATGCTTCATTGCTTCTTACCTGTCTTTCAACAAAAACTCTTATGAATGACATCTTCACATCTCTCAATCTGTTGCACATAACCGTTCAGAGCATCAACACCAGAGGAACAAAGGACGGCAGAACGCTCGTCAATCTCACAATAAACGCCAACTCCGTTGAGCATCTCAAATCCGTTATGGTGAGATTGCAGAAGGTGCCGGGAATATTGAGCGTTGACCGCTCGGGAGCGGATATATAAAAAATCGGAGATTTTTTAAGGGAATAAGTAATAGGGAATAGTTAAGAAGTAAGGAAGACGCGTTGCGTCTTGATTATATGTTTATTGTTTGCAGAAAATAAATGTCTTCGTCATGGTAGGGAACGATGCCCACATCGTTCCGCTCCAAAGCAAATTCATTCTTTAATAACCGACTCATTGTTTGCAGAAAATAAATGTGTGCAAAGGGAAGTTACTTTTCCTTTATTCGGAACGATGTGGGCATCGTTCCCTACAGCTTTACTGTACTTTGCAAAAAAAATTAACCTATAAAAGGAGAAAATATTATGAAAAAGAAAATTTACCGTTCAAGAAATGACAAGAAGCTTGCAGGTGTATGTGCGGGCTTTGCTGAGTATTTCGGCATTGATGCAACAATCGTCCGTCTGCTCTTTGCTTTCTTTGTGCTCTGGGCAGGAACAGGTGTGCTCGCTTACATCGTTTGTGCTCTCGTTATCCCCGAGGCTCCCGAAAACAACTCGGGTGACGGCTACACCCCCTATACAGATGTAAACGGCTGATATGAGAGCTGTTGTACAAAGAGTTTTGTCCTCGTCAGTTACGGTAAACGGGGCAACTGTCGGTGAAATCGGCAAGGGCTATATGCTGCTTTTGGGCGTTTGCGAGGGTGACACCGTAAAAGAAGCAGAGCTGCTCGCTTCAAAGGTTGCTAAGCTTCGTGTTTTCGAGGACGAAAACGAGAAAATGAATCTGTCGGCACTTGATGTTGACGGGGAGGTGCTGTGCATTTCTCAGTTTACATTATGTGCAGATGTAAAAAAGGGCAACCGTCCGTCCTTTACCTCATCTGCCGCTCCCGATATTGCAAATTCCCTTTATGAATATTTCTGCGAATGCTTAAAAAAAGAGGGCATAAAGAAAGTAGAAAAGGGTATTTTCGGTGCGGATATGAAGGTAAGCCTTGTGAATGACGGCCCCGTAACCATTATTCTTGACACAGACATATGGAGTAAAAAATGAAGGTTTTTAACTGCGTGACAGGTGACTATCATACAAACTGCTACATTCTGCTTGACGAAGCCTCGGGTGAGGCGGCGGCTATAGACTGCGCTGTTTTTGACAGCCGATATGAGGCATTTTTCGATTCTCTCAACATAAAAAAGCTCAAATACATTCTTCTCACCCACGGACATTTTGACCACATCTGCGGTGTAAAGCCTCTCAAGGACAAAACGGGGGCAACGATATGTATACACGCAAATGATGCCGAATGTCTGACAAACAGCGAAAAGAGCATAAACGACCATTCGGGATATACAACACAGTATCCCGTTTCTCCCGACTTACTTGTTGACGAGGGAGATGTTCTTACTCTCGGAGAAAACAGAATTGAGGTCTTACATACTCCCGGACATACCTCGGGCTGTGTCTGCTATAAAACAGACGGATATATTTTCAGCGGTGACACTCTCTTTTATCTGTCTATGGGCAGAACAGACCTCCCCACGGGAAGCACAAAGGCACTTTTTAAGTCCCTTGAACGCTTAGGTAAGACCGAGGGTGAGTATACCGTATTTCCCGGTCACGGTGAATACACCGATTTAACATTTGAAAAGAAAAACAACAGGTATTTAAGAGCAAGATGAAGCTTGAATTAAAAGGACACAATTTCAGATACGAATGTGAAAAAATCTGCAGGATATTTTTTCCTGCGGAGAAAATCATTTTTGCCGAAAACGGAGAGGAAGTGCCGGATGACGGCAGAAATGTGTATACAGAGATAGAAAAAGACGGTGAAAATTACCGTTTTTCCTGCAAGGCGGTTATAGACGGCAAGGAAAACGCATATTCTTTTGTAAGCGACCTGTCTGCTGACGATGCAGACGAGGAAAAGGAGCTTGCAAAGGCAATAGTAAAGGTGCTCAGTGAAATCACGGGCATCACTCCCCCTTGGGGCATACTCACGGGCGTGAGACCTACAAAGCTTATGAGGACATACATTTCTCTTTTCGGAGACGAAAAGGCGCAAAAGCTTTTTGAAAATGAGCTTCTTGTGTCCCGCGAAAAAACTGCCCTTGCCTACAAGGTGGCAAAGATTGAAGAAAGAGCTGTTTCGCTCTCAAAAGAAAAATCCTTCTCGCTTTATGTCTCAATCCCCTTTTGTCCCACACGCTGCTCCTACTGCTCATTCGTATCACACTCAATAGCTCAGGCAAAAAAGCTTATTCCCGATTATGTAAGCCTGCTGTGCAAGGAAATAAAGGAAACCGCCAAGGTGGCAAAGGAGCTTAATTTAACTCTTGAAACCGTATACATAGGCGGCGGCACACCCACAAGCCTTGAACATACAGACCTTGAAAAAATCTGCAATGCACTCAAGGAGAATTTCGATATGGCTTCAGTCAGAGAATTTACCGTTGAGGCGGGCAGACCTGACACAATAACCGAAGAAAAACTCAGAGTATTAAAGCAAGCCGGTGTTACAAGAATCAGCATAAATCCGCAGAGCTTTTCCGATGAGGTGCTCAAAAATATCGGAAGGAAACACACCGCAGAGGATATATACAACAAATTCTCCCTTGCAAGGTCTTCAGGCTTTGATAACATAAACACCGACCTTATTGCAGGTCTTTCGGGCGACAGCGTTGACGGCTTCTCGCTTTCCGTTGACAAGGCAATAGCCTTAGGTGCAGAGAACATAACGGTACACACTCTCGCACTCAAGAGTGCTTCGGACCTTGTGACCAACCGGCAGACCGATAAACTAAGCCTTGACACCGAAAAAATGGTGAAATACGCCAACAAGGCTTTAAGTGAAGCCGGCTACATACCTTATTATATGTACCGCCAGAGCAAGTCTCTGGGCAACCTTGAAAATGTGGGCTGGTGCAAGGAAAATTACGATTGTTTATACAATATATATATGATGGAGGAGATACACTCCGTTTTTGCCGTGGGTGCAGGGGCTGTAACCAGATTAAAAAATCAGCAGACGGGAAAAATATCAAGAGTATATAACTTCAAATACCCCTATGAATACATAAGCCGTTTCGATGAATTAATCACAAGAAAAAAGGATATCCTTGAATTTTACGGAGGCACAGATGGCTAAGAATACTAAACAAAATCTCCTCAACGGAGCATTGATTCTTTCTTTAGCTGTTATAGCGGTAAAGCTTATAGGTGTTTTCTTCAAGCTTTATGTAACACTTAAAATAGGCTATGACGGTAAGGGCTACTATGCCACCGCATACAATATATATACACCCATATACGCTATAGCCTTAGCAGGTCTTCCCACCGCAGTTGCAAAAATGGTAGCTTCAAAAGCGGCTCAGGGCAGATACAGAGATGTCAAAAACCTTTTCAGCGTATCAAGGTCGCTGTTTGCCCTGACGGGACTTGCAGGTACGGTGATTATTCTGCTTATCACCTACCCTTATGTGTACACAATAGACAGCTTCGATTCAATTCCCGCAATTCTTGCAATAACTCCGTCGCTGTTCTTCTGCTGTGTGATGTCGGGCTACAGAGGATATTTCCAAGGCTTGCAGAATATGAAGCCGTCGGCAGCCTCACAGTCAATTGAAGCCTTCGGCAAGCTGATTTTCGGCTGGCTTCTTATCAACATCCTTTTCGGTACGGGTGTTGCCTTTGCAGACAAAATCCCCGTGCTGCGCGATATCGTAACAAATACAAGCGAAGCATATGCTGCTGCTGCAGCCATATCGGGCGTAACAATAGGCTCGGGGCTGGCTTTACTGTTCCTTGTGCTCCGCTATAAGCTCGGCTCTGACGGTATCACAAAAGAAATGCTCGAAAACTCCCCCGAGAGCGAAAGTAAAAAGGCTCTGCGCCGTCAGCTTTTTGCCTTTGCTGTTCCGATTGCCGTAAGCTCACTCGTTTTCAATGTAACCACACTTATTGACAACTGGACTATTCAGAACAGACTCAAAGAGGTGCTCGAAACGGGCTTTGAAACGGTTGCGGCTATGTACCCCGGCATTGTCTCGGCAAGAGGCTTTACCGCCCAAACCGCAAACGAATTCAAAAACTATCTCTACGGTGCATATGATACCGTACTCGAAATAAAAAATATTGTCCCTACCTTTACAATAACTTTAGGACTGAGTGCAATTCCCGTTTTAAGCCGTGCGTGGACTAACAAGGATAAGGCTTCAATGTGCCGCAGTGTGCAGTCCGTTGTAAGGCTCACTCTCCTTTTAGCTCTCCCCGCAGGTGCGGCTTTAGTAGCTCTGGCAGACGACCTTTTGTATCTTTTATACGGCTCGTCCGAAATAAACGCTCCCGCTATCCCCTATATAGCTCCCATACTTATGATGTACGGTGTGTCGGTTATTTTCTTGGCTCTCGCACAGCCCGTCACCAATATGCTTCAGGCTATAGACAGAACCGATGTCCCGATAAAAACAATGGGCGTGGGTGCGGCAATAAAAATTATTGCAAACTTTATACTCGTAAGCATACCGTCAATAAACATTCAGGGTGCGGTTATCGGTACATTCCTTTGCAACATAATTATGGTTGTGTGCGGTCTTTTGGTGCTTAAAAAGGAAACAGGGCTTAAATTCAATATGTCCGTCACCTTTATAAAGCCCGCCTTTTGTGCCGTGCTTTCAGGTATTGCGGGCTTTGCCGTAAACGGTATTCTTGAAAAATTCCTCCCCGAAGAGGGACTTACAGGTATTTTAAGCTTCCTGAATGTAAACAATATTTCGGTAGCTGCAGCAGGTGTCACTATGGTAATTGTGTATGCAGTTTCCCTGTTTGCAACGCGCGCTCTCTCAAAAGATGATATAATTATGCTTCCGAAGGGAGAAAAAATCGCAAAAGTACTTGAAAAATATAGACTTTTGGGGTAAAATGAATCGGACACAGGTGAAAAGGAAGTTTTTTCTTTGGTAGATAATTTCATTTTTAAGGAAAAATATAACTGCGAGGATCTGCTCGAAATTGTAAAGATACTGCGTGCCCCCGGCGGCTGTCCGTGGGATGCCGAGCAGACACACGAAAGCATAAAAAAAGACCTCATAGAGGAAACCTATGAGGTAATCGAGGCTATAAACAAGCAGGATAAGGAATTGCTTTTGGAAGAGCTCGGTGATTTGCTTTTACAGGTAGCTTTGCACACCGAAATGGAAAAGGAAATAAATACCTTTGATTTTGACGATGTGTGCAACGGTATTTCACAGAAGCTCATTATCCGTCACCCCCATGTTTTCGGGGATGTCAAGGCAGACACAACCGACGAGGTGCTGACTAACTGGGATAACATAAAAAGACAGACCAAGCATCAGAAAACCACTACCGAGAGTATGCTGAGTGTCCCCAGAGAGCTTCCCGCACTTATGAGAAGCACAAAAATCCAGAGCAAGGCGGCAAAGGTGGGCTTTGACTGGGATAATATAGACGGTGCCCTCGAAAAGGTTGACGAGGAAACAAAGGAAGTCCGTGATGCCCTTAAAAACGGCATAAAGGAAGATATAAGCGAGGAATTAGGCGATCTGCTCTTTGCCGTTGTGAATGTAACCCGCTTTGCCAAGGTTGATGCAGAGGAAGCACTCACCGCCGCTACCGATAAATTCTTAAACCGCTTTTCACTCGTTGAAAAGAAGGCTGCCGAGATGGGTTTGGATATGAAATCTTCTTCTCTCGAAGAACTCGACAAGCTTTGGGACGAAGTAAAAAAAGAAATGAAGTAATACATTAGCATTTTTGCTTTTGAATAAAAAAAAATCAGGAGGACAATCAAATGAACAAGACAGAACTCGTTGCTGCAGTTGCTGCTAAGGCAGGTCTTTCAAAGAAGGACGCTGAAGCTGCTACAAAGGCAGTTGTTGACGCTGTTACAGAAGCTCTCGCAAAGGGTGAAAAGGTACAGCTCGTTGGCTTCGGTACATTCGAGGTTAAGGACAGAGCTGCAAAGCAGGCTCGTAACCCCAGAACAGGTGAAGTTATCGAAGTAGCTGCTTCCAAGGTTCCCGCTTTCAAAGCAGGCCAGGCTCTCAAAGACGCTGTTAAATAATTATAGCTTCTTATAACAATAAAGAGGTGCTTCAATACGAAGTACCTCTTTTTTGTTATGATTTTATTTAGTTTTTACATACTTATATTCAGACCATCCGGAATAGTACTTCACATCATTTACAGTCTTATATGTTCTTACTCTGACATAATATGTTTTTGCAGAAGTAAGACTGCTTAAGGTTGCTTTGGTTGTGGTGTTGCTTGTTATAGTCTTGGTCTTTGCATTTGTGAAATCCTTTGATGTGGAATACTGAATCTGATAGCCCGTTGTCTGTGTTGTTTTCTTTGTAACTGCAACGGTTATACTCTTTGTTCCGGCAGTAAGTGAAGCGACAGTAGTTTTCGGGGGATTAATCTTGAATGTAAGTGTCTTTGTGCCTGTGTAGTTACCTTTCATTGTTACGGTAACCTTATAGGTACCTACATTCTTTCTGCCTGTCGCATAGCTTACTGTGTAGTGTGTATCCTTTGTAAGCTTTGTTCCGTAGGAATTTGTTACGGTAACGGTAGGAGTTTTTACATATCCGTTATATGTGTAGCTTGTGGTTGAAAGCTTTACTGTACAAGTTGAAATATTAATCGGCTTGATTGTGAAAGAAAGTGTCTTTGTGCCTGTGTAGTTACCTTTCATTGTTACGGTAACATTATAGGTACCTACATTCTTTCTGCCCGAAGCGTATGTTACGGTGTAGTGTGTATCCTTGGTAAGCTTTGCTCCGTTTGCATTTGTTACAGTCACCGACGGAGCTCTTACATTGCCGTTATAGGTGGTGCTTGTGTAGGAAAGCTTTACGGTACACTTTGAAATATCCATAGGCTTGATTGTGAAAGAAAGAGTCTTAGTGCCTGTGTAGTTGCCTTTCAGTTTAACGGTAACATTGTATGTACCTACATTCTTTCTTCCCGAGGCGTATGTTACGGTGTAGTGAGTATCCTTGGTAAGCTTTGCTCCGTTTGCATTTGTTACAGTCACCGAGGGAGCTCTTACATTGCCGTTATAGGTGGTGCTTGTGTAG
>JAFXAK010000006.1 GCA_017517135.1 Clostridia bacterium | reverse complement strand
CAAATGCTCCTGTTGACACACCCACAGAAGCTCCCACAAATGCTCCTGTTGACACACCCACAGAAGCTCCCACAAATGCTCCTGTTGACACACCCACAGAAGCTCCCACAAATGCTCCTACAGAAGCACCCACAAATGCTCCCGCAACTTCAAATGCTCCCTCATCAAAGCAGGATATCGTAAACTTCTATGCTAAGGCTGCTAACGACCTCAAGAACAACGGCGCTGCAGGCTACACAAAGAAGGAATGGCAGGTTGTTGACGAAATCAACATCAATCCTCTTGTAAACGGTGCTATCAAGGGTGTTCTCGGCTCCTTCATGACAGTTGAAGCAGATGCTGAAGAGCAGGTTAACGCCAAGGGCTCAGACGATGCTAAGAGACGCTCATTCGGTTGGACTCTTACAGACCTTTCAAAGGTTGCTTCCGCTAAGTGTGAAGTTCTCGCTAACGGCAACTACAAGATTACTATCGTAATGGTTGACGAAGATACACCCAAGAAGACCGGTAGCACACTCGGTCAGGTTACAGGTGCTCTCCTCTACTGGGAAGACATTGAAACAACTCTTACATCTGACCCCACAGTTACAAAGATTCTTTCTGAGTTCAGTGATATCCATGTTAACTACAAGCACTTCACAATCACTGCTGAAATGACTCCCGACGGAAAGTTCGTTGCTCTCGAGCACAATGCTGATGTAGACATTATTCTCGGTCACATCAAGGTTATCGGTATCAACATCGACAACAAGAGCGGTCATATGTACAACTACTGTAAGTTCTACAACTTCAAGTACTGATAAACGGCTGATAAAAACAGTCTGATTGATTAAAAATACGGTTGCAGGCTCGCTCTGAGCTTGCAACCTGTTTTTTCTTTATCAGTTATTAATTTAAGTTAAGTTATACTCATATTGATTATGCTTGACAAAAACTGAAATTTGTACTATAATAAAAACAGAATAAGGCATACCGTATAGACGGTTTGTCCGAAATGTTAGAAAAAATAATCGCCTAACTTTTGCGGAGTGGGGCGGTTATTTCTTTTTTGTTATATCAACAACAAGTCCTGTTTTTGGGAAGGGTAATTTCCGTTGTACACTTTTATTTGTTTGTATAAATAAATCGGTCGTAAAAAAGTTAGAATTTCCCTCATGCGGAGCGTCCCCTACCATTCGCAACCTCGATTTTGCAGCGAAAATCCTTAAGTTATTTGTATTGGGTGTTCTCCTGTTTTTTTTGTTCCACCTTTTTTGCAATAAATATTGACAAAGTCCTTTATATTATTTATAATAATTATTAGTTATGTTGCCGAGGGTATATTTCGGCACACAAACTAAGAAAACGGGGGTAAAAAGATATGGTTTTATTTTATATCTTCAACTATAATGTAATCTGGGCGGCTATCATTTCCGCACTTATCGGTGCAGGTGCTGTTTTCGCTTATTTCTTCTTCTTTAAGAAAGGCGGCACACAGGTAAAAGAAAAGGCTCCTAAGGCTGCAGATGTTATTGTTTGCGGTATTGCAGAAAATGCAGAAGCTTTCGGTGAAATGTATGAGCCCTTGTGGGCTGTTGCAAACAACAAGCTTAATAAGAAAGAAGCTGTTTTCAATCAGTGGGCAGCCCTTGCAGATACAATCGGTATCGGTGAAGCCTTCAATGAAAAGTTCGGCGGCAGAGAAAATTGGAAAAAGGGCAAGAAATGGGCTAAAAAGGCAAATCAGCTTGTAAAGCTCGTTTTCAAAGCAGGTGTTACCCGTTCAACTGAAGTTGCTGCTCTCGGTGATGACACAACTGCAGAAAAGTATGTTTATGCAGGCTTGGCTTCAGTTGAAGCAGATGCAGAATATGATGTTCTTGCTCCCTACTGGGAATCAAACGGCACCGTTGTACATAAGGGTGTTATCAGATAATTATATTTTGGTATAATTAATTGCAGGGAGAAGGTCCTTGGGCACTTCTCCCTGTTTTTTTTCTTGTTGATATGTCTATACTTTAAATTGTAAAGTCGAGGGATTATCTGAAATGGCTAAGGCAGGATTTGACAATCAGAAATATTTGCTTCTTCAATCAAAGTGCATCAAGGACAGAATCGCACAGTTCGGCGGCAAGCTCTATCTTGAGTTCGGCGGCAAGCTTTTTGACGATTTTCACGCTTCCCGTGTTCTGCCGGGCTTTCAGCCTGACAGTAAGGTAAGAATGTTATATGAGCTGCGTGACGATGCCGAAATGGTTATTGTTATCAGCGCAGATGCAATAGAGAAGAATAAGCGCAGAGGAGATCTCGGTATCACCTATGATGCGGATTGTCTCAGACTTATTGACGCTTTCAGAGAAATAGGCCTTTTCGTAGGTAGCGTGTGTATTACACAGTTCTCAGAACAGCCTGCCGCAATTCAGTTTCAGAAAAGACTTGAAAGTCTCGGTATGAAGGTTTACAGACACTATAAAATCCCCGATTACCCCACAAATATTCCCCTTATAGTAAGTGATGACGGCTACGGCAAGAATGAATTTATCGAAACCGAGCGTTCCCTCGTTGTTGTGACGGCTCCGGGACCCGGAAGCGGAAAAATGGCTGTGTGTCTTTCACAGCTTTACCATGAGTATAAGAGAAACTCAAAGGCGGGCTATGCAAAGTTTGAGACCTTCCCGATATGGAATTTACCCCTCAAGCATCCCGTAAATGTTGCCTATGAAGCGGCAACCGCAGACCTTAACGATGTTAATATGATAGATCCCTTCCACCTTGAAGCATACGGTGAAACTACGGTAAACTACAACAGAGATGTTGAGATTTTCCCCGTGCTCAATGCAATGCTCACCAAGATTTCGGGAGAATGTATATATAAATCTCCTACGGATATGGGTGTAAATATGGCGGGCAACTGCATTTTTGACGATGCGGCAGTATGTGAAGCCTCAAAGCAGGAGGTTATCCGCCGTTATTATGATGCCGCTTGCCTTGTAAAGCAAGGTCTTGAAGAGGGCAGCACCGTACACAGAATAGAGCTTCTGATGAATCAGCTCGGTATTTCCGTAACAGACAGAGCCTGTGTTCAGGCTGCAAATAAAAAAGCAGAGGAAACAAACGCTCCCGCGGCGGCTATGGAGCTTCATGACGGTACTGTTATCACGGGCAAAACCTCTGTTCTTTTGGGTGCATCCTCTGCAATGATTATAAATGTGCTTAAAAAGCTTGCAAATATCCCCGACGAAATTCCGCTTTTGTCCCCCTCGGTAATTGAGCCTATACAGAAGCTGAAAACAGAGCATATGGGCAATCATAACCCACATCTGCATGTTGACGAGGTGCTTATTGCACTTTCAATCTGTGCCGCAACAAACCCGATGGCACAAAAGGCGATAGATCAGCTTCCGCTTCTCAAAGGACTTGAGGCTCATTCAACGGTTATGCTCGCGTCTGTTGATAAGCAGACCTTCAAGAAGCTCGGTGTCAATATGACAAACGAGCCGAAAACTCAGACCAAAAAGCTTTATTATAAGTAATATTTTCAGAGGATAGCGTATGCGTACATTTATTTTCGGTACTGATTGGTGGAGCGACTGTGATGATGCCGTTGCATTGAAAATCCTTTGTAATGCACACAAAAAAGGCGAAATCACGCTGGCGGGTATAGCTATAAATGCGTGTATGGAATATTCTGTTGCCTCCGTTGACGGCTTTCTTGCAAAGGAAGGCATAAACTCTGTGCCGATAGGAATTGACCTTGAAGCAACCGATTTTTCGGGTGTGGGGCCGTATCAGAAAAGACTTTCTCAGTATGCCGTCCGTTATAAAAAGAATGAGGATGCCGAAAATGCCGTAAGGCTCTATAGAAAAATACTGGCTTCTGCCGCAGAAAAGGTCGAAATAATTGAGGTCGGTTTTCTTAATGTTTTCGCTTCTCTGCTCGAAAGTGAGCCCGACTTAATAAGTGAAAAAAGCGGTATTGAGCTTGTAAAAGAAAAGGTGTCTCATATATGGGTTATGGCAGGCAAATGGGATGAAAACGGCGGCAAGGAGCATAATTTCTGCAACAATCACCGTTCACGGAAGGCTGCAAGGATTTTCTGTGAAAAATGTCCCGCCCGGGTAACATTTTTAGGCTTTGAAATCGGTGTTGATGTTATCAGCGGTCAGCATCTTTCCGACGGTGTATTAAAGGATGTGCTCACAGACCACCGCAGTGAAAACGGCAGAAGCTCATGGGATCCTATGACAGCAGCTCTCGCCTTGGCGGGTGAGCCCGAAAAGGCAGGATACAGCGTTGTCAAAGGTACCGCTCGGGTTGACGAAGCAGACGGCAGTAACTTTTTCAGAGAAAACGAAAACGGTCTGCACCGCTTTGTTAAACGAAATTTTCCCGCAGAATATTATTCGGATATAATAAATTTACTGATAGAATAAATTTTAAGAGGATGCAAAATTTATGCATCCTCTTTTCCTGTATTCAGATATATTTTTCTGTAAAGCTTTTTATTTTCAATCGAGAAATCATTCTGATGCAGGCTTAACTCTTTTTTCAATTGCTTTTCGGTTTTTAATGTAAAAAACACGGCAACGCAATCTGTCTGTTTTATAAAAAATGAAAATCGGGGAATGAAGATTATTTTATCTTCACTTATTTCATATTTCCGATAAAAGAATGTTTTGTTGCTCAGAAGCGTTATTGCAATGATGAGAATAACTATATAAAATATTTCTTTCGGCATTTTTTATCCCTCTGTTATATTACCGTCTCCCGAAAGGTCAATGGTTTCGCCCATATATTCAGCCTCGGGCTTTATAAGTGTGTATAAAACATCCTTTACCCTTGCAAGCACCTCTCTCGCGTCGCGGGCTACTTTGCCCGAATACTCGTGATACTCTGTTGCAACGCCGTAAGCTTCAACGCCTAATTTTTCGGCTATGTATAAGCTTCTGTAGAGATACATCTCCTGAGAAACAATAATTATTTTGTCTGCCCCGAAAATTTCCTTTGCACGGTATATGCTTTCATATGTTGAAAGACCTGCGTGGTCGAGGAAAATATCCTCTGAAGCAACGCCCTCGTTCAGAGCGTATGCCTTCATAGCCCCCGGCTCATTGTAGTCCGAATATTCGTGGTCACCGCTCATTAAAAGCTTGGGAGAAACAGATAAACCATAAAGCTCAATACCCTTTTTCAGTCTGTCCTCAAGAAAGGAGCCGGGTGAGCCGTCTGCTCTCATAAAACAGCCGGGAATGAGAATACAGTCAATGTCCGTCAAGTCAGCTGCTGCTTCAACTGAGATTATTCTGTCTGCAGTTGTCTTTTTCATATATTCACTTGTCCCCCACAGAACTGCGGTGATTATCGCAACCAGCGACAGATATATGATAAAAGAAATAAGTAATATTTTTTTATGTTTTTTAATAAAGCCTTTCATTTTTCGTCCTTTTCTGCATTTTTTCTTTAATATAATTCAATTGACACAACAAATCAATGATTTTAATAAAATCTTCAAAAAATTTAAGTTTTCTTAAGAAAATAAATGTTAAAATTTTTATGTCCTTATTAAGAAATTATTAAGACGGTTGAAAGTTGAAGTTGTATTTGCTATACTTTAAATATCAATCTGAACCAAAGGAGGGCTTTTTATGATTGAAGTTAAAAATCTCACGAAAAAATACGGCAAATATACTGCTATCGAGGATATTTCCTTTTGTGTTCCCGAGGGCTGTATATACGGTCTTATAGGATATAACGGTGCGGGAAAAACCACGCTTCTCAAAACTGCCGCAGGTGTGTATAAGTCAAACGGCGGAAGTGTGTGCTATGACGGTGAAAATGTGTACGATAATGCAAAAGCCAAGGCCCGTCTTTTCTATGTGCCTGATGATCTGTATTTTCAGTCCTATGCAAATATGGAGAAAATGGCGGACTTCTATAACGGATATTATCCGAGATTTGATTATAAAACAATGAGAAACCTTGCTCAGGTTTTTTCACTTGATACGAAAAAGAGTCTGAACGGTTTTTCAAAGGGTATGCAGCGACAGGCAGAGCTTGTGCTGGCAATGGCAACAAACCCCGATTTTCTGCTTCTCGACGAATCCTTTGACGGACTTGATCCTCAGAAAAGGCAGATTATAAAAAATCTTGTAACGGAGTATGTAAACGACAGAGGCGCATCCGTTATCATTTCCTCACACAATCTTCACGACCTCGGAGGAATGTGTGACCGCTTCGGTCTTATCAACGGTAAAAAATTGGTGCTTGACCACGATATGAAGGATTTAGGTGAGGATTTCGTTAAGTTCCGCCTTGCCTTTGACGAGGGTGTGACTGCCACCGAGGAGAATTTCTCTGACCTTGATGTCAAGAAAATTACCTTTGACGGCAGACTTATCATTCTCACCTGTAAGGGAGATATTGCAGAAGCAGAAGCAAAAATACGCGCTAAAAAGCCTGTTTATATTGAAAAATTCCCCCTTACTATGGAAGAAATATTTATGGAAGAAGTGGAGGGTATAGACTATGATTTTTCAAAAATCTTTGGCTAAGAAAAAGGGCAGGGCATATGCCTTCTTTTCAGGTCTTGTTACCGGTATCGTACCGGCATTATTACAGCTTCTTTTTGTCGGCGGTATAACCTTTGCCGTGGCACTTTCCGAGCTTATGTCAAGAGAAGATAACCTCAAGGAAAACGAAAAATTGAGCGACACCATACGGTATATAATAGGTATCGGTGAATCGCTGTATATAAATGAGTACATAAGCCTTATTATGTGCGGTGTTGTGGTTATAGGAATTTTTATGGCAATAAGACTTTTCTCCTTTGCCGCCGATAAGAAAACAGTTAATGTGTACTACAGCCTCGGCATAAAAAGAGTAACTCTTTTTGCTTCAAAGTTCTTTGCGGGTGCACTTCTTTTATGTGCCGCAACTGCATTGCCCGTTATTGCAACATATCTTGTCAATGTTGCATATGTGGGGCCGTCTGTTCAGTTAAGCCTCTCGCTGTTTCATTTCTATATCGGTTTTTCGCTTACGGCTCTTTTCTCCTTCGCTTTGTCCCTTGCCGTATTTTCGGCTGTGGGAACGGTGTTTGAGGGTGTTCTGTTCTCGGGTGTGTTAGCCGCTACCCCTGCCGTAATGACAACCTTTATCGGTATGTTTGCAAGCATTTTCCTTACAAACTCAACACTTTCACTTTATTCAAATTTCTATATTGATATAGACGGTGAGTGGCTGTCCTTTTCCGAATCAATCGGCTCCTTTATTACAAAAATGAATCCTCTTGCATTTTTTGCAGATGATTATGCCGTGTATTCAAGCTGCAGTATCTCGGAAGATAAGCTTATGCTCGGTGACGCGGCATGGACTTCTCCCGATTTCCTTTCTATCTTCGGATGGTTCTTTGCATTTGTTGCCGTAAGCGTGCTTGCAGGATTACTTTTCAAGCACCGCAAGAGCGAAACCTGCGGTTTCCTTGATTCAAACAAGGTGCTCAGCAATCTTACATTGAGTATAGTTGTTTTCACCTGCTTCCTTTTAGGCTTCTATATGAATTATTATTCCTATTCAGGGGATATTGTAACTCCCTGTGTTACAGGTGTGATATTTGCTGTTATAGGCTATCTTGTTGCAGATTTCCTCTTAAAACGCAGATTCAAGCAGCTTTTCAAGGGACTTGTAAAGCTGCCCGTACATCTTCTTGTTGTAGCTCTTGTTATAGGCGGTTTTTACCTTTCAAATGACTATTATGCATCCTTCAGACCTGAAAAGGACGAGGTTGAAAGCGTTAAGATTTCCACGATCATTACCCCGTCAACATTAAATACTCTCAGGGGAGCATCAATTGACCAGCTTTCTATAAATTACATAACAATGGGCGAGAGCTATTATCCTGTTATGCTGCCCGAAATGACAAGCGAAAAGGATATCGATATGGTGCTCACGCTTCACGATAAGCTTATTGAAGAAAGCAAGTCCGATAAAAAGCTTGACAGCAGCTGGGTTTACTTTGTGTATGAAATGAAAAACGGCACAACGAAGTCAAGAAAATATCAGATTGCCGATGAAAAAACAATAGAGCTTCTTATTTCCTGTATGAACAGCGATGCGGCAAAAGCCAGAACGGACAGCATTTTCACCGAGGAAAAGCTCTCAGGCGGTGTTCAGGGACTTCCTGAGCTTACTTACGAGTATTCAAGCGTCACCGCAGTAAGCCCGAATCTCAACGAGGGTTATAGACTGAATTTGTCTGAAGAACAGTTCAAAGAGCTTAAAGCGGCAATAGAAAAAGACCTGTTGTCGATGTCTTACGAGGAATATATAAGTGCTCTCAATACTCAGTACGGCTTTTTGAGATTCACTTGCGATATGGGCTACAGCAACAATAACGGTAATTATTATTTCTATGACGAGGATATAAGCATAGGCTATACGGAGGAATATTTCCCCGATATTGAAATTGAGGAGGACAATCCCGAGACAGATGCGCTTATGATAAAGGAATACAGAGAAATTTCTCACATTTTCTCTTCCTGGGAGAATTGCTTTGATATTATCGTTTCCGATAAAATGGTAAACACTCTTAATTTCCTTACAAGCATCGGCTGTGAAAACTGCTTCGAGAATACCATAGAGATAAAGTCTGTTTCATTCCTGAAATTCGATTATGAAAGCTTTATCAAGAAAAACGGCTATTACTGGAACAGCGAAAATATTTATATGCGAGAAATAATTTCAAGCTGTGTATATGCCGATTATGAGGGCGGTTACAAAACAGTCGGTGAAAATACGATTACTGATAAGGAGCTTATTTCGGCTATCGTAAAGAGCTGCTGTGTATATGCACCCTCAACCGGGGACGGTTACATCTGCATTGTTGAATATGATGACGGCGGACGGATATTCAGCGGCATTATGTTCCTGCCTACAGCCCTTGCCCCCACACAGGTAACATCATATAATTACACTACCGATTCTGTAGCTCAGACTAAGGCAGATTAAAAAAGTGGCTGTAAAAAACGAAAGTTTTTTTACAGCCACGGCTTTTTAGGGGGCAGAAAAAAATGCGCAGAATGAGTAAACCGAGCAAAAACAACACATTTGTGTTGTTTTTGGTTTCCCCGACAGCGTACAAAGGTACGCCGAGGGCGAGGTTTGCTTATAGCATAAAACTTGTTTTATGCGGTCTGCACTTTTTTT
>JAFXAK010000033.1 GCA_017517135.1 Clostridia bacterium | reverse complement strand
TATTTCCGTTTATATATTGCAATACTGTTTCTAATTTTTGCTCATAACTTATTTTTTCTTTTGACATAAAAAAATCCCCTTAAAGTAGTCTTGAAACTTTTTTGTTATTTCAAGTGTCTACTTTAAGGGGATTATATCAAAGTTTTTACAACCCCTTAGTTGGTTTATTCTGTTTGGGCAATGATCCGTCCCATAATAACGCCCATAACAGAAGCCATCATAAGGCCTCTTGTCCAGCCTGAGGAATCTCCTAAGCAATGAAGTCCTTTAACGCTTGTGTTGAGCCGGTCGTCCATTTTTATTCTGTTGGAATAGAATTTAAGCTCGGGGGAATATAAAAGGGTTTCGTATGAGGCAAAACCCGGTACTACATGGTCCATTGCCTGAATGAAATTTATGATATTTGTCATTGCTCTGTAGGGCATTGCGGCTGTGATGTCTCCGGGGACTGCATCGGGGAGCGTGGGGCGGAGATTCGACTGTGCCAATTCCTTTGCCCATGTGCGTTTGCCGTCTAAGATGTCACCGAAGCGCTGAACGAGAATGTGTCCGTTTGCAAGCATATTCGTAAGCTCGCCAACCTTCTGCGCGTATTCTATAGGCTGATTGAAGGGTGTGCTGAAATTGTGTGAGCAAAGAATTGCAAGGTTTGTGTTGTCGGACTTTAATTCCTTATATGAATGTCCGTTTACAACCGCGAGGTCATTATCGTAATTCTCCTGACTTACAAAGCCGCCCGGATTCTGACAGAATGTACGGACTTTATTCTTGAAAGGTCTGGGATAACCTATGAGCTTCGATTCGTACAAGGCCTTGTTTACTGTTTCCATAACCTCGTTTCTGACCTCAACTCGAACACCTATATCAACCGTGCCCGGCTGATGTGCAATGTTGTGCTGTGCGCAGATTTTTTCAAGCCAGTCTGCACCTCGTCTGCCTGTTGCGATAATGGTAGTATCAGCTTCAACGGTGAATTCGTCCTTGCCGTTTTCCCTTGCAACAATACCGAGACACTTCACATTTTCATTATCAAGCAGTATTCCCGTACATTCGCAGTCAAATATTATTTCAACCCCGTTGTTCAGAAGATACTGTTCAATAGCGTAATACAATTCCTGAGCTTTTTCCGTGCCTAAATGTCTTATCGGACAGTCAACAAGCTTTAAGCCTGCCTGAATGGCTCTTTTTCTTATGTCCTTTACCTCGTCCGAAGCATTTATGCCCTCAATGCGGGTGTCTGCACCGAATTCAAGGTAGATTGAGTCGGTGTAATTTATCATTTCCTGAGCGTACATTTCGCCTATGAGTGAGGGTAAATCTCCGCCTACCTCGTAGCTTAACGACAGCTTACCGTCCGAAAACGCACCTGCGCCCGAAAAGCCCGTTGTTATATGGCAGTTTGGCTTGCAGTTAACGCATTGCTTCGTTTTCTTTTTCGGACAGCTTCTCTTTTCTATAGCCTTGCCCTTTTCAACGATTACAATTTTTTTTCTGCTTCCCTTTCTCAGCATTTCGAGTGCGGTAAATATACCGGCAGGACCGGCACCCACGATAACAACATCTGTTTTCATATATTTCTCCTCAGTTTTGTTTTCTGACAATAGTATATTCATCCCCCGGTGTGTAGTACGGGCAGGACTTAAAGGAATAGTTCATAAAATGCTCCGCCTCGTCCATATCAAGGTCAACCGAGCACACATAGGAATCATATTCTTCATCGTATTCATAATTGCGGCACATTTCGCAGTTGGATTTGAGCATATTTATCACTTCCCATCTGCACTTAATATCATATCAGTTTTTCTTGACCAAATCAAGTATAGCATATACCTGTCTGTCAAGTCATAAGAATTCTATAAAAAAATAAACAGCATAAAATCTGTTTATTTTTTTCATACTTATAAATTCCCAATTATTATAAAAACACTTTCAATAATTACCTGTTACAAATAGCATCAACATACGATTTTATAATATCTGTATAAAATGAATAAAAGGTCGTACTGCCACATTTTATTGTTGACAAAAAAATTGCGGCAGTTAAGTTGCTCTTTGCAATTTGCGAACTTGTAAATTTATTAAAAGCATGTATGCTTTGTTTTGATATATGCGATATTCTGTTTCTGATTGTTTTCATATGTTGAAACTCTACCGGGTTACTTAACAAAAGATTGAATGGTCCAGACTTTTCAAAAAACAAATCAGAGAGAATATTAACATTATTTACATTAGTCCAATCCGGATATTGTTTTGTGCCTTTCAGCATTCCATACGCATGCTCCTCATCAACAGGTTCGGCGTATCGATTATAATGTACACCTTGCAGGTCTTCTTCATTGCATAAATACGAAACAAAAGCATCTTCTAAAAAATTCTCCCAAGCAAGAAAAACTCGCATAAAACAATGTTCAATTATTTGATTATATATTTTTTGACTAAAAACCGTGCCCTCGTGCTGAGCTCCATTTTGATATAAAAAATTGGAGTCAGCTAAAACTTGATTAGTTTCGATGAAAGTTTGATTAAATTCATTGTATATATCGAGGATAGTTTTCATTTGAATATCTCCTCTTATTCGGCAAGAACTTTGCCTATCTCTTTTACCATAAATTGTGTTCTCTTTTTTCTCGACTCAGCATCTGATGTTGCTCTAGAAATAGAAGTAACAAATTCTAGTTGTTCTTTGTTTAGATCCTCCGCTTCTGTATTTATGATTTCTTCAATTCTATCAAGACAAATTTTGATTTTTGATATAGTTTTATCCGATATTTCTTCTTGAATATGTGTCATATTATTTATATTGGGAATATCATACTTGATATTGTAAAGAGCAAGGAACAATGCATAGAAAAGTGCTGGTTTTTTGTAATTAGATTTTTTTAAGGTTTCTCCAAATACTTTTGTTATAAGAGAAATTGTTTCATCAAAACGCTCTTCTAGAATATCACGTTCATCAAAAGAGTCGTCATATTTTTTGTAATAGTTTTTAATAATCTTTCTATTTTGAATACCATCAATAAATGCGATGAAAATGTCAGCTGTTAACTCGACCTCATTCATTCGCATTGTTTGATATTCAGTAAAGATTTTATTATCTATCCAAAACTTATTATATTTGTAACTGACACCATATACCAACTGTTTAAAATAGCCGTAAAACTCTGCATTTATCAGTTCTTGTTTATTCAAAGGAGTTGTATATGTGTTTAGTCGAGCGAATATATCCATTATATCACTATCTTCAACACCAATTAGAGTGTCGACAGAAAATTTATATGTCAATATTGTGCTCTGAGCTTCTTCATCTAGCTGCGAGAAAAATTTTTCTCCGTGTTCATTGTTATGGACTCTCTTCACTTTAAAGCCGTCATTAATAAAATCCATAATAGTTCTCAATCGTTGCTGTCCATCTACGACTTCTCTGATCGTTGTTCTATTTCTTATATCAGTTATTTGGCGAATAAATATTTTAGGGAGAGGCTTGTCCCTTAAAATACTATCAATTAAAAATGACTTAGCTACATCTTTCCAAACAGAGCGTCTTTGAAATTTAGGCGATAATACCAATTGTTTACGCTCATACCACTCCAAAAAATCATTTACTGTATATGTTGTTGAATCAAAACCTTTCATTCTTATCACCTTTCTCACGATATTACCTCCCACAATATGTAAAATCACAAATATTATATGTAGTTACTTGAGCTTTAATTACACATTCTAGGAATAGATAATAATATTTTGTTTTTATTTATCTGTGAAATTTATCACAGTTTTGTAACTTCGCTATTTATAAATTATATCCTCTATCAAAATCCATTAAGAACCGTAATGGTACGGTATTTCTAACAGCCTCAAGTGATTCAGGATAGATATGATAAGTATATTGTAGTCCAGTAGGATCAACAAATTTTGTGAAAGCATGACAATGAACCAAATTATCAACATAATCAGAAACACTTACTCTATCATCATTCGATTGTTCAAAAGCCCAAGCTAAAGATGCTGGGATATTCTCAGAAGTTTTTAATCGTAATTTCCCTTGGTAAGCACGTGCGCCGCTTCGTTGATTTTCGTGTGTAAAAATATCAATAGGGCGAGAATCTTTTGCTAAAAAACCCAATGTCTCAAAATATTCAGATTCACTTTCAAATTCCAACCCAATGCTATCGTCTTTTCTCCATACTAAATTTACCATAAGTATTTCCTCCAAAAATTAAGCCGCATAATGCACATTTATTGCGTTGATAACTGCACAGAAATCCATATCGTCAATATCTAACACATCGTCGTTCTCGAAACCGACATTTAGGACATACAAGAAATTAGAAAACTCATATATTTTCTCCGCTGCGGCATCAGTTAAATTCTCGTGAATTCTATCCGACTTAGAAAGAAGTAATAAATGCTGATACTGTTCATCAATTTCTTGTGTGTGACCGTCCGGATGAGCATAATTAAGATGTTGTGTAGGTGTAAGAGCAATTATATTTTCCAAGTAGTAACAGATTTCAGGATAAATAGCTTCCGGGAAAATATGATGCATATGAATAGCTTTATCTGACATATGTGTTGCTTCAAAATGCTCGGTTTGCCCACCACGATTTTGATCATTGAACAATCGCAAGAATCTTTTTGCCTTAACAGACTGATAGTGATAGTAAGCTTCGTTCACTTCGACAGGATGGGCAACGGCATATTCTTTTCTAGTGACACCTTTAGGCTTATCAGCGTATATATCTCTGAAATTGTTGCGATTATACATAAGCATATCATATGTAATATTTTGCTCGGATAATCTGCCTCTTTCTGTACCACGAGAATTCTTAAAGTAAGCTAATGGATTTAGCACTTTAATAAAAATACGATTACATTCAACAACGCCGTTAATATTTGTTTTGTTGATTATAAAGGTGGAAAAAGTGCGTTTGACCATTTCATAAGATTCTTTAGTTTGCAGCCTGAAAAAATCTTCGAAAACGGGATATAATTCACTGTCCACAAGAACTTTCTCAATATATGTTTTAAGGAAAAATAAAGCATTACGCTCACGCAACGCAATATATTCTAACACCTCAAAATTATTCACCTGATAGAAATTTCTGTTACCTTGCTTTGTTTTGGTAAGCACATGAGCATTAGCAAACATTTCCATAGGTTGTTGAAAGAATTTATCGTACTCATTTTTTGCAGCCTCGTTTTCAACACCGGGCTTTTTGAAAATTGCCTCTACATTTTCTACCGCATATTTATAGTGCCATATGTCAGCTGCTGTAAATATGCCGTCATCATCTTCCAACGCATAGTTATATACGCAATCCGCAATAACAGTTACAACATCGGCTGCACATTTCTGATCAATCCATCTGCCATTGCCTGATTTTCTTATGTCATAGTCATATTGATTGCAAAAATCAATAATTGCCTGTTGTGTTAACATATCTTACCCCCATTTCATATACTCAAAGATAGTTAGTTGTGCAGAGTTGTCCTGCTCATTAAACTTTTCTATTATAGGTAATTTTTTGTCTTTCTCTCTTAATAGCCCATAGAAGAAAACTGAACAAGCATCAACATTTAATGATCTTGTTTGATAATTTCTTGCAATCTGATAAAACTCACGATATTCCTCGGTAGAGAAGTATTCCATCTGTTTTTCAGTTGGTATAGTATCGTTTTTTGGAATTAAGATTGCTAAAGAGCCATTTACAACACAGTTTTTAGGCTTTTGTATCATACGAGGCTTATATGTCATATTCGGTGTTAAATACACATCATCTCGGTCTAAATATTCAAACACCGCTAATTCTTTTAATGCATCGTAGTCAATATAAGAATCATAATCAATTAAATCAACAACTTCTTTTCCGTCATCACTTATATTGCGTGATTTTAATACACGAATATCTCCCAAAGCAGAAAGCTGACTATTTGTGATTTGTCTATCCCTAAAAACCTTGAAAACATTAAAGTCAAGTTTTTTGCAAACTGAATCAAACTGCATATCACGGTAAATAATCCAATACGGAAGTTTATCATCAAAGATATACTTTTGGGGTTGGGACATATATTTGCCGTGCGTAATGGACGCAACTCGTGTGTTTGACGGACGAACAAGATTGTTAATAAAGATCGCTAAAGTCTCTACGAGCACGCCGGGGAATCCTTTTTCGCCAAAGTCAATGATACACTCGACAGCCTTTTCCGAGAGATAATTTCTTGTAGGTGCGAACTCTGGGGTGTTCAACAAGAACTTTGGGAAAACCAAGGCTACATAATTTCCGAGATTGATTGCCTTGTCTAAAAAGAAAGAACAAATATTTGTCGTTGCTTTGTTAATTGCATTGCGACGGTAAATATTGAGTAGTTTGTTCGATGACTTCATTTTGAAAAAAGGTGGATTTCCAATTATATAATCATATCTTTCTTCAAAATTATGCAGCAGGAAATCATCGTGGATATAATTAATTGTACAGTTTTCGGGAATGTTATAATTTTTTAAGATTAGTTCAGCAATTTCCAAGCTGTGTTCATCAATATCGACAACATCAAGAATTATTCTTTTTCCCTCAAACTTTTTGATAATAAGAGGGAGAAAATTACCAACACCTACTGATGGTTCGAGAATGTGAACGGTATCCTTTTCGATATCCGGTAATGCTTTCATCATTTCAGTAACAAGAGTTTTACTTGTAAAGAATGCTGCATTGTCAGTACGACTTGTGTTAGCCGTTTCTGCGATTTTTCCTAATGTGGCAGCTGACAAATTCATAGGATTATTAACAATAAAGTTTTTTAAATTATCAACTTCGGATAACTTATTTAAGAACACCACTTTATTAATGGTTGCAGTGTTAAGCGGTGAGTGTTTCAGTGCCTCAAAAATTTTCTTTGCGATTGATTGAAAAATCACAGTAGGGACCGCTTCACCTAAAGATTGCCGAATTTTAATTTCTTCTTTCTTCAAGAAAGCTCTCTTTTGCTCAATAGATAGACCATTTAAAATATCAAGATCGGTTTCCACCCACTTAAATGAACAAGGAACAGTCATCATAAGCATAAGCTCTCTTATACTGAAAACTCTATCGTCACAAGGATGAACTGTGTTCTGACTTGCTAACTGGTCATTTCTTGTATGGATACAAGGGCCCACTTTATCCCAATATTGGCGGGTATATTTATCTGCATTTTTTCGTTGATTGATAACTATTTTGCCATCGACTATACGATGCGGCTTTTTAGAATCGTCTACATTATCAAATGCAGATTGTCCCTCTTTTATATCTGAGATCCACGCTCTCATATGTTCGGGATAAAGTCTGAAAGAATGATAAATATCACTTTCTTCTATTTCACCAAATTTTTTTAAGGGCTTCAAATCACCAATTACTTCTCTTAATGTGCGTTCCTCGAGTAGGTCGGGATATAACTCTATCGGAGAAACCTCATCAGCAAAATCTTTTGACACACCGATAACAACCGTTCGCTGACGGCTTGAACATGCACCAAAGTTTTTGAAATTAATCACACGGGATGTATAGGAATATGCCTGTCCTAAATTATTCTCAATTGCATCAGCAATAGTCTTGTGTTCACCATCAATATCTGTGCAGATTGTTTTCATAAAAGCAGGTACATTCTCAAAAATAAAGAAACGAGGATTTATCTGCTTAATGATTTTAATGGATTCAATGACCAAGGAGTTACGAATAATTTCAGTTTCACTCTTTTTGTGATTGGCAACAGACATACCTTGACAGGGAGGGGTAGCAACAACAACATCAACGCGAGAAAGCCCCTCTTTTTTCTTCCAAAGAGAGATTTGATCATAAAGTGCATTTTTTGTGCATTCTTCTGTAATATCACCGCAAATATATCCACTCTCGTATTTGCACTTTTTATTAAATTTTTGGATTTCTAATCTTCTTGTTATAAGTTCATTGGTGGCAATACACTCGAACCCCTCTAACTTGAATCCGTAACAACCGATACCGGCGCTACTAAACAAACTAATATATGTAGGCTTATTTAATGTTTTCATTTTAATATCCTTTCCTTATATCGCTTGCTTCTCATCAGGAATCAATTCCATAATATCGTCTATCTTGCAATCAAGAGCCGCACATATTTTGACCAAAACTTCAACTGTGACATTTTCATTTTTCCCAAGCTTTGCAATTAAGGTATTGCTTATTCCGGCTGCTTTGCCGAGTTCTTTTTTCTTCATATTTTTATCAATAAGAAGTTTCCATAATTTATTATAACATACAGCCATAGTACACCTCTTAAACAAAGTAACAAATTAGTATATATATAATATCATAAAAAATACAAACACACAACAATAAATTACACGAAGATTTATTTTATTGTTGTATCAAGAAGGTTTTTTTGTTTTTGGACATTTAAACCTGACACAACAGCATAAATTTATTTCTGATACAAATCCTGTTATTTTTTATAACTAATGTGGTTCTGACATTTAATCTAAAAATCTTAAAATCAATCAAGTATATTATATCTGTGTATATATTGACTTAAAAGGATTTTCGTGTTAAAATTTTATGTTGTAGAAATTGTTTGAAAAATACTGAAAGGATGTTTTTTATGTCAGGACATTCCAAATGGAGTACCATTAAGAGAAAAAAGGAAAAGACCGATAATGCGAGAGCTAAAATCTTTACAAAAATCGGCAGAGAAATTGCAGTTGCGGTAAGAGAGGGCGGTCCCGATCCTGCGGGCAACTCAAAGCTCAAGGATGTTATTGCAAAGGCTAAGGCTAACAATGTGCCCAACGATAACATTGAAAGAATCATCAAAAAGGCTGCAGGCGACACGAATGCAGACAACTATGAAGAGATAATCTACGAGGGCTACGGCCCCTGCGGTGTTGCTGTTGTTGTTGAAGCACTCACAGACAACAGAAACAGAACAGCAGGCGATGTCCGTCACTATTTCGACAAATACGGCGGAAATATGGGACAGCAGGGCTCGGTTATGTTTATGTTTACCCGTCAGGGTGTTGTTCTTGTTGATGCAGAGGATGTTGACGAGGACAAGATTATGGAGGATGCACTCGAAGCAGGTGCAGACGATGTTATCCCCGATGAGGGTGTTTTCGATATCCGCACAGATGTACACGCTGTTGCAGATGTCGGCGAAGCACTCACAAAGGCAGGCTATACTGTTGTTTCAGCTCAGGCTGAATATGTGCCCTCCACATATACCCGTCTTGAAGGTGACGATATCACCGCTATGGGTAAGATGCTCGAAATGTTTGAAGATAACGACGATATTCAGGCAGTATGGCACAACTGGGAGAATGAAGACGATTACGAGTAAAAGGGTACCGACACTCAAACCCTGTACGCCTTAAATTTAAAAATTTCGGCGTATCAATGCGTTTTTTCGTCTTGAAATACGCGAGTATGTCGGCGACTCAAAACACCTCGCTACACCAAAATTTTTAGAATTTCAGGTGCCAAGCAGTTTTGAAAAACAAAAATTAATTTTTGTCTTCCAAAACCGTACACGCTTTAAGCGTCGGCACCCTAAGGAGAATAAATCATGACTTTCTGTCCTGATAAAACCGAGGTTTATTTTTCCTTTCTTGAAAAGGCAATAAATGTATCTTCGGTTTTCTGTGAAATCAATCTTCCCTTTATGGAGTCACCTCTCACAATCCGTTGGTACGGTGTTATTATTGCCTTCGGTATGACTCTTGCCGTGCTTTTCGGCGGCAGAACTGCGTATGTGTGGAAAATTGACCTCAACAAAATGGTTGATATTCTTATCTACGGCTCATTTGCTGCCATAATAGGTGCAAGAGCATATTATGTTTTCAGCGAATGGGACTATTACGGCAAGCATCTGACGGAAATTCCGCAGATATGGCACGGCGGTCTTGCGATATACGGCGGTATTATAGGCGGTCTTATTGCGGCAGTTATCGTCTGCAAGGTTGAAAAGGTAAACATCCGCAATCTGCTCGACATAGGAGGAATGAGCCTTCTTATCGGTCAGGGAATCGGCAGATGGGGTAACTTTGCAAATCAGGAGGCATTCGGTACAAACACCGACCTGCCCTGGGGTATGTACAGCGTAAAGACCGAAGCCTATCTGCAAAAGCTGGTTGACTACGGTATTGACACAACGGTTGATCCGTCCGCTCCCGTACATCCCACATTTTTGTATGAATCCGTATGGTGTATTTTAGGCTTTTTTGTGCTTTACATAATCACAAAGAAGTTCCGTAAATTCAGCGGTCAGACCTTTTTGTGCTACGGTATATGGTACGGTATTGAGCGCTTTATCGTTGAGGGTATCAGAACAGACAGCCTTTATATAGCCGGCACTAATATAAGAACATCTCAGCTCGTCTCCCTTGTTCTGGTGGCAGTATGCTCGGTGCTTCTTATAGTGTTCTTAATAAAATTCACCCGTCATCCTCAGCCTATCGAGGGTGTGGATTTCTACGGTGAAATTCCCGTATACTTCAAAAAGAGAAAAGAAAAAAAGGCAAAAAAGCTTGCCGAACAAGCTGCACTTGCCGAAAATGAAAATCAGAACGAAGCTGATTCCGATTAACAATATGGGTGATATTCAAGCGCAGGTAATATATTTGCGTCAGATGTCACCCGTTTTTTGCAGAAAGTAAGAGTTCACCCGTTGGGGACGATGTGTGTGATTTAATGAATAATGAATGATGAATAATGAATGATGAATAATTTATGGCGGGACACCCGCACCCGATTTTACAATCCAAGATGCGAAAGCGTCTTCCTCAATTATTCAATATTCATTATTCATCAGCTTGCGGCTTCATTATTCATTAATAATATAACGCCTCTGTTGACTACCTGACGAAAAAGGAGAATGCTAATGTTTTACCTCGGCATAGACGGCGGCGGCACAAAAACCACTGCTGCTATTATGAACGACAAGAAAAAAATTGTTTATACCTTTGAGGGAAAGAGCATCAACTACTATTCAGAGGGGCTTGAAACTGCCCGTCAGAATATGAAGGAGCTGCTTATGGCTATATACAGCCGCACGGGGATTGTTCAGTTCCGCGCGGTGTTTATCGGTATGTCTGCCCTTTTCGGAAAGGCAAGTGAAAAGGAGATAAATGACTTTGCCGAGGGTGTTATCCGTGCCGATATAATCGGTATGGATTCGGATTTGTATATTGCGCTCAAGGCTGCCGAGGATGACGAAAAGAGCGTTGTGGGCATATGCGGTACAGGCTCTATGGCGGCTGCCTTCAACAAAGACGGCGAGGTTGTAACCAAGGGCGGCTACGGATATATTTTAGGCGACGAGGGCAGTGCATATGCTATAGCACTCGAAGCCATACAGGCGGCTGTTACGGGTGCGGAAAATTCAACCGAGCCGACAGCTTTGTCAGACAAGGTGCTTGAATTTTACAGCTGTTCTTCTCTGCAGGAGCTGGTTGACAGATTCTATAACCCCACTATAGACAGAAAAACTATTGCTTCCTTTGCTAAAGAGGTCACCGACTGTGCGAGAAACGGAGACACGGTTGCAAGAAGGATACTAAGACATCAGGCACAGAAATTTGCCGCTACGGTTAAGGCTTTACAGAGAGAAAACGAGGAAAGAGAGCATATTTATCTCTATGGCGGTGTTTTTCAGCACGATGAGATTTTTACATATTACTTCAAAGCCGCTTTCAGAGGTCACAAAAAGGGACTGAAAATAAAGCTCCTTAAAGTACCCCCCGTTCACGGTGCGGCAAAGGCGGCATATGACCTCGGACAGACATTACCACCTGAGGAGCTGATTTTATGATATATCCCTTCTTTCAGAAAATAAATAAATCCCGTGATTTTTCCTTTGAGGGGAAAGCGGGAATAAAATGCAAATATATTGACAAAGAGCTTGATGCAAAAAAAATCGATATTGTTTTCCCCTGCAAGGGCGAGGATGAAAATATCGAGCTTCAGGCTCTTGTGATGAAAAATGAAGAGCTTACATACATCCCCGAGGCAAAGCGAGTGACAGACGAAAAATACAAGCTTCTCATTTCCGAAAAGGACAGTATTGTTAAAATACAGATTCATTGCTCAGGCAACAAAAGCTTTTTATATGCTCTTTTTGCAATAAAAAGAATGTATGAAGCAAATTTGTTTCCTATAGGCGAAATTCTTGATTATCCCTTATTTGAAACAAGAGGCTACATTGAGGGCTTCTACGGCACTCCGTGGAAGGCTGAAAAACGGCCCGAGATGATGTATCTTTTAGCATCCTACGGGGAAAACACCCACTATTATGCACCAAAAGACGACCTGTATCACAGAAAAAAATGGAGAGAGCTTTATCCGGAAAAAGAGCTTTTAGCTCTCAAAGAGCTGGTTGATTTAAGTAACGATTTATGTATGAGCTTCTGCTACTGCATTGCCCCCGGCTACAGTATGCAGTATTCGAGTGAAGAGGATTTCGCTGTTCTTTGCAGGAAAACTCAGCAGCTGCATTCAATCGGTATTTCGTCCTTCGGCTTACTGCTTGACGATATCCCGGCAGAGCTTTTCTATGAGGAAGACAAGGCAATATACTCTGAAACCGTAAATGCACACATCTCCCTTTGCAAGCGTTATTTTGCATTCGTTAAAGCTTTGGGAGCAAAGCTTACGGTCTGTCCGCTTGAATACTTCGGGGACTGCTCGGGGTATTATATTTCGAGATTGGGCCAGGAGCTTGACGAGGGAATTTCCCTTTTCTTCACGGGCGAGGACATCTGCTCAAAAACCATAAAAAGCTCTGATGCAATAAAATTTGAACGCTCAACGAGCAAGCAGCCGCTTTACTGGGATAACTACCCCGTAAACGATGCCGAAATGTTCAAGGAAATGCACATAGCCCCCATAAAGGGAAGAGATAAGGATTTATTTTTGCACTCAAAGGGTATTATTTCAAACTGTATGGAATATTTCGAGTGCAACAAAATTCCTCTTGTCACAATTGCTATGTATCTCTGGAATCCTCTGAAATACGAGCCGGAAGAAGCGTTCACATATGCTGTGAATTACATTATCCCCGAGGACGAAAGAGAGGATTTTCTTCTCCTCTCCGAGCATTTCAGAACCTCATGTCTTAAAGCGGAAAATTCATATATAATGAATTCCGTTCTGTCCGAGGCTCTTATGTGCTTTGAAACGGGACATTTTCCCGAAGCCATAAAGGTGCTGACCGAGTATGTTGCCAAGGTGCACCTTGCCGTAAGCCGTATTTCACCGAGATTTGACGGCATATACAAGGAGCTTAAGGAATGGATTGACAAGTACATTCTTATGTCCGATATCCTTGAAAACTGCCTGATGCTCTTATCGGGAAATACCGAAAACAGGGAAGAGGCAAAAAAACTCATCGCAGAAAAAATGCGAATATACAACAACAACGCAACAATACTCACGGAATTTTCTTTCAGAGCCTTTGTTGAATGGGCTTTGGAAGCAGAATAAATAATAAAGTAAAAGGAGAATAAAATATGTATTCACTGCTTGTCCGCATAATGGCAACCTTACTTGCAACTCTTTTCAGCCTTTTTAACATCTCTGCAGATATCCCCGGTTTTTCAGAAAATAAAGCTGTCAAGGCAGAGATTGACTTTGTAAATGAAGAAGCAGGCTCTGCTGATGCCGTAATCAGCATTGAAACCACCGCAGACGGTGAATATAAGCTTTTCTGGGCAGATGAGGACTTTGAAAAGCTGACTGTTACCTTAGGCGACAGCGAGTTTCTCTACAGCGAATTTGCAAGCATCACAACATATTTCGGGGAGGGCAGTCTGGATTTGCCCGACTACACCGCAATTCCCGATAATGCAAAAAATATACTTCTCGAATCCGACGGAGAGCTTCTTGAAATTATCCCTATCCCTGAGGAAAAAACCGTTGACAGAGAAAACAAGATATATTCCTTCGGCAGCATAAGCGACCTTCATTTCAACCGCTATGACTTAGGCGACGGCAAGGATGTGGCACAGCTTTCCTTTGACCGTGCACTTTCCTTCTTTGACGAAGCAGGCGTTTCTGTCGTTGCAATGCCCGGTGACATCTCAACAGACGGTGAAAAGGAAGCATTTATGTCCTTCAACGAAATTTCCTCAAAGTACGATTTCCCTGTATACACCACAACGGGTAATCACGATCTGAGATCAAAATACGAAAAAGAAAACTGGCTTGAATATATGAATACGGGTGCCTACGGTGAAGAAAAGGCAGACGGTATTATAGATGTAGCTGAAAACGGTATGGACTTCGTTTATGAAGAGCCCACATCAGGCGATATCTTCATCTTCCTCAATCAGACCTCAAACGGCTACGGACAGCTTATAAACGCTCTTCTTCAGAATTCTCAGCTTGACTGGCTCGAAGCACAGTTAGAGGAGCATAAGGATAAGAGTGTATATCTGTTCTTCCACACCTTCTTAACCTCTGCAAAGGGTAATCCCCTTATGAGCACAGGCAATCTCTATAACTCTCTCGGCTGGGCATATCCTCTGTTTTATACTCCGGGTGCAAATGACGAAATCCGCCTGAGAGAGCTTCTCAGAGAATACGATAATGTATTCTTCTTCAACGGACATTCACATTGGGCATATCATATGCAGTCTCTCAACCCCGACCTCAACATCTCCAAAAACGGCGAGGACGGTGCAACCTTTGTGCATGTTTCCTCTGTTTCCTCTCCCAGAGTTACAGGCGACTATCAGGTGCTCTGGTCCGGCACAGACCCGAATATGAGCGAGGGCTACCTTATCGAGGTCTACGAGGACACACTTTTACTTATGGGTATTGATTTCGTAAACGGTACCGTGCTGGCTTACGCTACATATGAGTGTGAGAGATAAGTGATTTTGCATATACTTGTTACTTATATAAACAGTTGCTAAAACAAAAAGTGTGTTGTATAATAATACTGAGAGAAAAAAACAAAGAGGAGGGACTGTAATGATTTGTTATCACGGAAGCGATACCATAGTTGATGCACCCAAAATTTTAGAATCAAAACGCCCTCTTGACTTTGGCGACGGATTTTATGTAACAACAAGCAAAGCACAGGCACTTTTATGGGCAAAAAAAGTTGCCATTCGTAACAACAATAACCATAAGTGTCTGAACACTTATTCTTTTGATATCGAAAATGCAAAAGAAAAACTGATAGTTATACATTTTGACAAAGCTGATGAAAAATGGCTTGATTTTGTATGTGCCAACAGAAACGGCAAAGAAACGGGTGACTACGATATTGTAATCGGTCCTGTTGCAGATGATAAGGTTTACCGTGTTGTTGTTGAATATGAAAACGGTGATATTGACAAGGAGTATGCATTAAAAAGATTAAAAACAGAAGCTCTTTGCGATCAGATTCTGTTCCACACTCAAAAAGCACTTGAATATTTAACTTATATCGAAACGGAGGTTATTGAACTATGAATGAACGCAGTTTTGAAACTCTCCTTTACGGTATCACAGCAAACACAGTTGCAAAAATTATGGAAATAAATAACTGGTCAGAGGATATTGCAATGGAACGCTTTACAAGCTCAAAGCTTTATTCGTTTCTTGAACGCGAAGAAACTAAGGTATGGCAATACAGTGCATTGATGCTGGCACAGTTATTCAATGAGGAACGGTCGGGCAGGTTTGCTTTGCCGGAGGTATAATATGAGCAAAACATTGGAATTCAAGGCTTTTTGTTTTGAAGCATATAAAGCAGAAAAACAGCTCACGGGCAGGCAGACTATGCACCTTTTCAAGAAATACGGTGTCTTATCCTACCTTGAAAGCTGTTTTGATGTACTGCACACAACAGGCAGAGCGTATATTATAGACGATATCGATATGTTCATTGCCGCTCGCAATAAAGAAAACTAATACAAAGGATAAAAAAGGAGTTCGGACAGACATACCTACCGAAACTCCTTTTTTCGTACAATACGGAAATTATACCAATATGATATTTTTATTCTTTTCTGCAAGTTCTTTAAATTTTTCTGTGTAACCGTTTATGCTGAAGAAAACAAAGTACTCGGTTCGTGTGTCCTTATTCCAATCAACCTTTTTGATTTTTTCTAAAAGCTCATAGTATAAAGAAACATCTGTTTCTTTGGTGGTATATTTACATTCTCCGAAAATAATGCTCTTTGAGCTTTCATCAACTGCAACAATATCAATTTCGGTATCTTTTCTGTCCCACCATCTGCCGATTTTCTGCGGAATAAAGCTCCAAGTGTTTTTTGCAACTAAATCGTTCATAAATTCGGTTCTGCAAATATCCTCATACACAAACGCAACATGATTTTTTATAAAGCCGTCTCTGATTTTATCCGAAACAAACGCCAGGTGGTCTGTTTCAATATATGACCTGTAGGGGTAAATAAACTTAAACCAGAACCTGATGTAGTTATCCTTGATTTTATAAAGTCCCATCTTGCTTTTTTCAGGATTGCTCTCCGTCGCAGGTACCTCTCTTTCCAGAATATCAAGGTCTATCAGAACATTGAGATACTTTGGCAGATTAGTGGATTTTATTTCAAGTGCGGCTGCTATTTCGGACGGCTTCTCCTTACCCGAAGCAATAGTTTTTATGATTGAAAAATAGCTTCCCACATCCTGTACCTCTTTTTCAAGCAAAAAGTTAGGTTCTTCATAAAGATAGCTTTCTCTTGATAAAACACATTTTTCAATTGCTTCATAAATGTCCGTATAAGTGTCAAATGATTCAATATACTTAGGAATCCCGCCCGTTACCGCATAGCTTTCAATAAGCTGCTTAGTATCAAGCCCTGCAGAGAAAAATTCGTTATAATATTTAAATGAAATCTGTTTCATTTTAAGCTGACCTGTTCTTCTTCCGTAAAGCGGACTTGAATATGAAAGTGTCTGGTCATACATCATATTGATAAGCGAACCGCATAAAATCAGCATAATATCAGAATTTTTCAAGACAGTATCCCAGATTTTTTGCAGTCTTGAAATAAATGTCGGATTTGATTTTCCGATATATTGAAATTCATCAATAATAATCAGCTTCCTTTTGTTTGGTTCAAATGATGCAAGATAAGTAAATAAAGTTTCCCAATCACTTATTTTTGCATTTTCTAAAAGCTGATTGTTTGTATATTCGGCAACTTTTTTTGTGAATGCATTTCTGTTTTCTGTTTCAGATTCTTCTGTTGCGAGAAAGAAAAGCGCATCCTTGTTCTTTATAAATTCAGAGAGCAAAGCTGTTTTTCCGATTCTTCTTCTGCCGAAAACAACGATAAAGGAAGAGTCTTTTTTATTGTATTCTTTTTCAAGAAATTCTCTTTCTTTGATTCTGTTAACAAATTTATTCATATAACCGCCTCACGAATAAGTATATCTGTTTTCAAAATAATTATACCATAAAGTATAATTATTTCAAGTATAATTATTAAAATTATCGGGAGTTTCACCTTTTTTTCTGAAATGAATAGAATAAAACAGCAAAAATCATAATATATGACGGAGGCTGTTTTATGTCTGAAAAACTTTTATCGGGTACTTCCCCCAGCTTTTTCTTAGGTGCCAATACTCCCAAGGGCTTTTATTCTCTGTTTTCCGAGCTGTATTCTCCCGAGGACGGGTGGGTTTTGTATATAATCAAGGGGGGACCGGGTACGGGAAAATCGTCTTTTATGAAAAGGGTAGCGGCGGCTGCAGAGAAAAAGGGGCTTTACTGCGAGAGGATATACTGCTCGTCTGATCCCGACAGTCTTGATGCGGTGATTATTCCGTCACTTAAGGTAAGCATTGCAGACGGCACCGCTCCGCATGTAATAGAACCGAAATACCCCGGTGTGAGTGAGGTTATTATTGATCTCGGACAATACAGAAATGATGCACTTTTAAGAGAACGACGCTCTGAAATAATTTCAAAGACAAAGGAAACTTCAGCCGAACACAAAAAATGTGTTGATTTTCTTGAAGCCGCTCGCGGTGTTGATAACGATATAAGAAAAATTGCGATATCTGCCGTAAATACTCACAAGACCGAAAGATTTTTAAGACAGCTTGAAAGCAAGGAAATCCCTGTATCTTCTGAAAAAGACGGCAGAATGCAAAAGCGTTTTCTGAGTGCCTTAACACCAAAGGGACTGACGCTTTTTTACGACACCGTTTGTACACTCTGCGAAAATATATGGGTGCTTGAGGACGATTTTTCCGCTGTTTCGTCTCTTCTGCTGAAATATCTGACCGCCACCGCGCTCAATAACGGACACGATTGCATAGTGTGTCCGTGTGTGATGCGTCCCGACACGAAAATCGAGCATCTGCTCATTCCGTCTTTAGGTACAGCCTTTTTTACGGCAAACCGTTTTCATCCGTGGGAGAATGACAAATGCAGAACAGTAAACTGCAGACGCTTTTACAGCGAGGAAACATTAAAAGCCCACCGCGCACGGCTGCTTTTTGATAAAAAGGCAAAGGATGAGCTTCTCACAGAAGCCGTCTCCCACCTTGAAAAAGCAAAGTCAATACACGATGAGCTTGAGAAATATTATATTGAAGCGATGAATTTTGAAAAAATGAATAAAGATGCTGATGTGCTGATAAATAAAATTATAGGATAAATAAATAATTTTTTACCTGCACACATCTTACATTTGTGTTGACATTAATGTCTTCGTATGGTAGGGAACGATGCCCACATCGTTCCGTTTTACGGGAGATGTATCTTCCGTTGCACACATTTATTTCTCCGATGAACATTAATAGGATGTGAAAAGATTGAATTTGCTTGGAGCGGAACGATGTGGGCATCGTTCCCTACAATGTACCTTCAGGTTTCTTCAAAAATTAAACAGCCTACTTGATTTTAAGTGTCCTCATAGCGTTAAGTATCGCAATCACGGCAACACCGACATCGGCAAATACGCCTATCCACATATTTGTAAGTCCGAAGGCGGCTAATATCAGTACGGCGAATTTTACCGTGAGGGCAAACACAACATTCTGACGGACTATATTGACTGTCCGTTTCGCTATGCGGATAACTGTTGCGATTTTTTCGGTGTTATCGTCCATTATAACAACATCTGCCGCTTCTACCGCGGCATCGCTTCCCAGAGTTCCCATTGCAATACCAACATCCGCACACGCTAAAACGGGGGCATCGTTTATGCCGTCACCAACAAAAACAAGAGTTGAATTTTTTTCTTTCTCTTTGCACATTTTACCCGCAATTTTTACCTTATCCGCAGGGAGAAGTGAGTGGTGTACGCTTGTAATACCGAGTTTTTTTGCAATGCTCAGTGCGGCTTTTTCGCTGTCTCCCGTGAGCATAACAATGTTTTTAACTCCGATTTCCTTTAACTGCTTTACTGCATCGGAGCTTGTGTCTTTGACGGTATCTGTCAGAACTATACTTCCTGCAAAAACGGAATTTACCGCAACATAAACAGTTGTTGAATTCTGAGGAGATACGGTAAATTCTATGTTTTCCTTTTCCATCAAAGCGGCATTTCCTGCCAGAACTGTATCTGCGCCTACAACAGCTTTAACTCCGAATCCTGCAAGCTCCTCGCTGCCTGCGGGCTTTTGAAAATTCTTTGCCCTTTTTCTTACAGCAAGTGCTAAAGGATGCAGAGAATAATATTCGGCAGAAGCGGCAAAATACAGTAATTCGTCCTCGGAAAAGGAATTTGCAGTATATATTTCCCCGACGGAGAATTCACCCTTTGTAAGCGTTCCCGTTTTGTCAAAAAGCACGGTTTGAGTTGCCGCCAAGGCTTCAAGATAATTAGCACCCTTTATGAGTATACCCTTTGACGAAGCCGCACCTATACCGCCGAAAAAGGACAGGGGTACGGATATCACCAGCGCACACGGGCAGGAAACAACAAGGAAAATCAATGCACGGTACACCCAATCAGTCACATTGCCCGTAATCAAAGACGGTATGACAGCTAAAAGCACGGCACAGATTACAACAACAGGGGTATAATATTTTGCAAACTTTGTGATAAACTGCTCCCTTTTTGCCTTGTGCATACTCGAATTTTCAACAAGCTCAAGTATCTTTGCAACGGTGCTCTCGGAATATTCCTTAGTAGTCTCAATTTTAAGTGTACCCGAAAGATTTATACATCCGCCAAGCACATTGTCTCCCGATTTTACTGAAACGGGGTTGCTCTCGCCCGTAAGAGAGGAAGTATCTATATCGGAGGTGCCGTCTGTAACAACACCGTCAAGCGGTATCTTTTCGCCTGCTCTGACTATCACCGTCTGACCTACCTCAACCTCCTCGGGGAAAACCTCTTCCTCTTCATTTTCACGCAGAACAACTGCCGTTTCGGGACATATATCCATAAGTGACGATATACTTTTTCTGCTTTTCTCAACGGCAAAATTCTGGAAAAGCTCTCCCGTCTGAAAAAAGAGCATAACAAAAACCGCCTCGTGGTACTCTCCTATCACGAATGCCGCAACGGTGGCTATTCCCATAAGGAAATTTTCGTCAAAAATCTGCCCGTGACCTATACCATTTATGCTCTTTTTGAGCACATCAAAGCCTGCAACAAAATACGGCACAAGATATAAGCACAGCACAATATACTTATTTATTTCAAAAAAATGCTCTGCGGGAAATATTATCGCAAACAAAACCGCACTTATAATTATGCGGACAAGAAGCTTTTTCTGTTTTTTGCTCATAAAATTACCCTCAGCCGATAATAAGCGTGCAGTCGCAGTCTACCTTCTTCGCAATTTTCGCCGCTTCTTTAACGATTTCGTCAAAACGGCTGTCATCCGCATCAAGTATCATTTTCTGCGCAAGAAAGCTGACACTTACCTTGTTTACACCCTCAAGCTTGCTTATCGCATTTTCAATCTTAGCCGCACAGTTTGCGCAGTCAAGGTCCTCAAATCTGAATGTTTTTTTCATTATAAACGCTCCTTTTGTATGGTGTTTATGTTAAAACAACCGCTCTGCGATGAGAGCGGTTTGAGTTTATCCGAAAATTTCTTCTCCGACTGCACTCTCTTCGGGAGGCCGGGTGGGAGCTTCATCCGTGGGAGCCTCTGTAGGAGCCTCTGTAGGAGCTTCTGTAGGAGCTTCTGTTGTAACCTCTGTAGGTTCTTGAGTGGGAACATCAACAGGCTCGGTGGGTTCTTCTGTTGTGGGTTCTGTGGTAGGCTCGGTTGTAGGCTCTGTGGTGGGTTCAGTAGTAGGTTCAGTTGTGGGAGGCTGAGTAGTGGGTTCTGTCGTGGGAGGCTGAGTAGTGGGTTCTGTTGTGGGAGGCTGAGTAGGTCTCTCAGTAGGTCTCTCGGTAGGTCTCTCTGTAGGTCTCTCGGTGGGACGCTCAGTAGGTCTCTCAGTAGGTCTTTCTGTGGTAGGCTCGGGACGGCGGGTTGTTGTTTCGTCCTCTTTCACAGTTGTTTCCTCTTCCTCGGTTGTGCTCTCCTCAGTAGATTCGTCCTCAGCTGTTGTGCTCTCCTCGGTGCTTTCCTCTTCTGATGTGCTTTCAACTATCTCAGAGGTTGTTTCATCAACCTGACTGTTGCCTGTACCTAAAATGAATGCAAGTATGAACAAAGGAATAAAAACTATGATTATTCCTATGAATATTTTTTTCATATCTCTCATTTTTATGTTCTCCTTTAATATCCGCGTGTGCCTGTAACGGATTCGTCATTCTCTATCCATTCGGACACATTTATAACACGGTAGTTCATTTCGTCGTCACGGATGATAACCTCTTTAATACCCGCATTTATAACCATTCTCTTGCACATTGAGCAGCAGCAGGAGTTTGCAACAAAGCTGCCGTCGGGCTCAACACCGCAAAGGTACAGAGTGGAATCTATCATTTTGTCTCTTGATGCACTGATAATTGCATTGGCTTCAGCGTGAACGCTTCTGCAAAGCTCGTATCTTTCGCCTCTGGGAATGCCTAACTGCACTCTGACGCAGTAGCCCATATCGGAGCAGTTTTTTCTGCCTCTGGGCGCACCGACATAGCCGGTTGAGATAACCTCGTCATTTTTTACTATAACCGCACCGTAGCTTCTGCGAAGACAGGTGGAGCGTTTTGAAACTGTGTGTGCCAAATCAAGATAGTAGTTTATCTTATCTCTGCGTTCCATTTTTATACCCCTTTTTATACATCAGTTTTTATTGAAATCTATTGTTTTTACGGCATCAACTATATAAATCACGCCCGAAATAACAGCTAAGACAGCGGTTATCCATAAAAGTGCGTTGCTCAAAGTCACAAGCGGGAAGGTGTCGGGAAGAATACCCGCACTTGCCAAGGACATCAGAAGCATAATAAGTATTGTGAATACCATCTGTGAGATAGTTTTGAGTTTACCCCATATATTAGCAGGGATAACAACACCCTGAGCACCTGCAACAAGTCTGAAGGAGCTTACCGCAAATTCTCTTGTGAGGACTATAAACACAACATAAAGACTGCAAAGTCCCGCATCCATTAAAACCAAAAGTGCCGCGGTTGTGAGCATTTTATCGGCTACAGGGTCCGCAAGCTGTCCGAAAACCGTGACTATATTTTTCTTTCTCGCAATTTTGCCGTCAAGAAAATCCGTGATACAGCCTATTGAATAAATAGCAAGTCCTAAAAAGTAATGATAAGGAATGAACTCAGCTAAAAATACAACGAGAAAAATCGGTGTGAGTATCATTCTTATAAGGGTTAATTTGTTGGGTAAATTCATATTACTTCTCCGATTAAGTCATATTCGTTGACATCTGTTATTTCAACCTGTACAAATTCACCGATTGCAAGCTCTCTGTCTGAAATAAAGCTTATTGCAGAGTCTATTTCGGGAGCATCCATCCAGGTTCTGCCCGAATATGAAGCCGAACAGGGATCGTATTCCTCAACAATACAAGTCTGTACTGTGCCGACGAGGTCTCTCTGCTTATCCGTGAATATGTCAAACTGCTGTTCCATTATGATTTCGCCTCTGTGAACAGCCGTTTCCTTATCTATCTGATTTTCCATTTCGGCGGCAGGAGTACCCTCCTCGGGAGAATATGCAAAGCAGCCTAATCTGTCAAACTGTGCATTCTCGACGAACTCGCTGAGAATTGTGAAGTCCTCATCTGTTTCACCCGGGAAGCCTGTTATAAAGGTTGTCCTTATTATACAGTCGGGCATATACTGTCTTACTTTTTCAATAAGTGCAAGCAAGGATTTGTCATCCCCCGTGCGGTTCATTGCTTTAAGAACACTGCCCGATGCGTGCTGCAGGGGTAAGTCTATATAATGAAGCACCTTTTCGGAAGTCTTCATAGTTTCAAGAAGCTCGTCGGTGAGGCGGTCGGGATAGCAGTATAAAAGTCTTATCCACTCTATACCATTAATCTTTTCAAGCTCTCTGAGTAATTCGGGGAGCTTTAATTCGCCGTAGATATCAAGTCCGTATCTTGTTGTGTCCTGAGCTATGACTATAAGCTCCCTGACACCCTGCAGAGCTAAAAGCTTTGCTTCCTCAACTATGCTCTCAATCTTTCTGCTTCTGAAAGGTCCGCGTATAGACGGGATTGCACAGTAGGTACAGCAATTTGAACAGCCGTCCGAGATTTTAAGGTACGCCCAATGCGAGGGGGTGGATAAAATTCGCTCACCCTCTATGGGCATTTTTTCTCTTTCGGGGAAGGCAGTCTCCTTTTCACCGCTGAGAACTCCCTCAACGAAAGCTACAATATCCCCGTTGTTGCCGATACCTGCAACGGCATCAACCTCGGGCATTTCTTTGAGGATTTCTTCCTTATATCTCTGTGCCATACAGCCTATAACTATTATCTTACCGACCTGACCGTCCTCTTTGAGCTCGCCCATTTCGAGTATATTTTCTATTGCCTCCTGCTTGGCTATATCAATAAAGCCGCAGGTGTTTATTATAACAGCGTCTGCACCGACAGCTGTATCAATTATTTCAAAGCCTGCATCGGAGAGTTTTTTCAGCATCATTTCCGAATCAACCTGGTTTTTAGGACAGCCAAGAGAAATAAAAGCTATTTTCTTTCGCATTTCAGTCTCCGTAATCAATGTATTTTCTGATTTCACTCAGAGAATATCCCATATTGAGAAGCCGTCTTATAACACGGTTCTTTTCCTTCTCGGTAGGATTGGCAGACAGACACATCTTGCCTATTATATCTATGATACTGTTTTTCACATCTTTGTCAAGCATATTTACGGCATTTTCCGCAATTTCCCTGTTTATTCCTCTTGAAACCAGCTCACTGACTATTCTTTTGGGGGCATATTTCTTTCTTTCGGACAATTCCTCGGCAAAAAGCCGTGCGAATGCTTCGTCGTCAATAAGTCCCAGCTCACCGCATTTGTCAAGAGCATATTCAACGGCCTCGTTGCAATACTTTCTTTTGAGCTTCATTTCGAGCTCTTTTTTACTGTGCGCACGGTTTGATAGATATCTTAAAGCGTTTTCAAACGCACAAGAGGAGTCGCCGCGGATTTTTAATCCGGACAACTCCTCTTCACTTATTTCATCTTCCTGTGAGTAACTTAACGAAAACCACACAGAGGCAGGAACGGTGAACTTATATTCACCGTCTGCAAAGATATTTATTCTTCCGCTTTTTGCGGTTGTGGTGGTTATAATCATCAGTCTGCGGCAATGTCTATTTTAATCTTGGGAAGTCTGCCTGAGTTGGGGACAATGGGAGCTATAGGCTCTATAACCTCACCGTCTTCATTCACAAGGGGCATTTTTTCCGTCAATTCCTCGTCGCCGCTGCCCATAAAGGCTTCGTTGCTTCTGATTTTTTCTTCGAGCTCTTTAGCAAACTCGGGGTGGGAATCGATATAGCCCTTGACATTATCTCTGCCCTGACCGATTCTCAGCTCTCCGTAGGAGAACCACGAACCGCTCTTTCTGATTATATCAAGCTCTACGGCAATATCAAGCAGTTCACCGCTTTTTGAAATACCCGTGCCGTACATAATATCAAATTCAGCTTCTCTGAAGGGAGGAGCTACCTTGTTCTTTACAATCTTTGCTCTTGTTCTTGAGCCTATAAATTCGTTGGCGGTGCCCTTGAGCTGTTCAATTCTTCTTACATCAATTCGCATTGAAGCATAGAACTTGAGAGCGCGTCCGCCCGTTGTTACCTCGGGGTTGCCGAACATTACACCGACCTTTTCACGCAGCTGATTTATGAAAATAACCACGGTGTTTGAACGGGAAATTGCACCTGCGAGCTTTCTTAAAGCCTGAGACATAAGACGGGCGTGAAGTCCCACATGGCTGTCACCCATTTCGCCCTCGATTTCTGCTCTGGGAACGAGCGCTGCAACGGAGTCAATAACAATAACATCAAGTGCACCCGAGCGGGTAAGATATTCTGCAATTTCGAGTGCCTGTTCACCGTTATCGGGCTGAGAAACAAGCAGAGAGAAAACATCAACACCCAATTTTGCGGCATATTTGGGATCAAGTGCGTGTTCGGCATCAATAAATGCCGCCTCACCGCCGTTTTTCTGTGCTTCGGCTATAACATGGAGAGCAAGTGTTGTTTTACCTGAGGATTCGGGGCCGTATATTTCAATAATTCTGCCTCTGGGAAGTCCGCCGATACCTGTTGCGGCATCAAGTGCAATAGAGCCTGTTGAAACTGCATCAACCTTCAATGCGCCCGACTGCCCCAAACGCATAATAGCACCCTTGCCGTACTGCTTTTCAATCTGTTTGAGCGCACTTGAAAGTGCCTCCTGCTTATCGTTGTTCACAACACTTTTCTTATCTGCCATAACCGTGTTCCTTTCAATGCAAACATTTGTTCGTTTTTCTTGTTCATATTATAGAATAAAGTTTTCAAAAAATCAAGAGGAAAAAGCATAAAAATTTTCGCTGTACCATTTAATGTACAGCGAACAATAAAATGTGTTGTTTTTGCTCGGTTTACTCATTCTGCACATTTTTTACAGCCCCGCTTTTTAGTGATAATATTGGCGTTGGCAATATTAATGTCAGAAAATAAGTTTTCTTAACACAGGTAAAATAACCCTTGCCATTGAATAAAATCCCAAGTCATTCGGGTGGCAGTTGTCCACGGTTCCCTCGTTTTTTGCGTATTTCATAAGCTCGGTGCCCTTTATGAAATACACATTCTTATCCCCGTTATTCACAGCATCCGTGTATGTCTTTTCAACAATCGCAAGACGCTGTTTTTCCTCATCGGTGAGAATGTATTTAGGTCTTGAAAGCATAATAACGGGCAGGTCGGGCTGTTTCTCTCTTATTTTCATAAACATTTTTTTATGTGTATTTTCAAGATGGCGGACTGTGGGTGCATTATGGTCGTAATCATAGACGAAAACGGACATATCGAGTTTACTTATATGCTCTGCAATAATGTCCTCTGCCAGAGCACTTCCCGAAAAGCCGAGGTTTATAAAATCCGTATGCAATGCACGGGAAATTATGCTCTGATAAGACGAGCCGGGACGGGAAGCACATCCCCCCTGAGTTATAGACGAGCCGTAAAATACTACAGGCTTTTCGTGCTTATAGCCTGTTGATTTTCTTACCTTTGCCGTGTTTTCAAGTCCTATGTAAACAGCCGAAACAGCACTGTACAGCGGGAAATTTATTGTGATTTCCCTTGTCTTTTTACTGTCAAAATAATTCACAGCCTCGAAGCCGTCCGTCATATCAAAAGGCGGAATAAATGAAGCCGTGTAAAGCTCTCTTCTGCCTGTGTACATATCAAAGCCTGCAGAGCCCGTAAGCGAGAAGTGCGGCATTTTGCCTATTGAGGGCATCACAGCCTTGACAGCAACAAAGGAGCTGTCCGTCACGAATTTGATTCTGCCCCCTGCGGTGTGAATGTGAAGATTATACACACCGTCATTCACCTGCTTTGCAACAGCTTCGGGCAGCCTTCTGTATAAGCCGTTTTCATATTTTACCCCGAAAAGCGAAAAAGGCTCATTGAGTATATTATAAAATTTTATATTGTCAATATCGAGCAAGGTTTCAAGCTTGAAATTAGTGTCAATCTCAGAAATATTACTCACAAAATCACTTCCTTTGGTTCAATAAGCTCTTCAACCGTACAGCCGAGAGCCTTCGCAAGACGAAAAACTGTGTCAACGCTTGCCTTGTTTATATCTTTATTGCGTTGCTCATACATCTGAATTGAACGAAGACTTACCCCCGAAAAAGCCGCAAGCTCAGCTTGTGTACAGCCGTATGCCGTGCGGATGCGTTTAAGATTTGTGTCGGGAAAAAACTCTTTCATTCGTTTAGTGACTATATCTGCAAATTTTGAAATATCCGCTTCGTGGAGAGTATAGTACATTTTTTCTAATTCTTCGTAAGAGGCAGCCTTGAAGATGTCACTGTATTTCCGTGAGGAATACCATTGACAGAAGGCAACAGCCCAGCCTATCCAATATTCCTTTGAGCGTGAGTACTGAATCTGAGGCTCAATATCAAGCTCCTTGTTCATTGTTTCAAAAACAATATCTCTTACTATTTCAATTCCGCTTTTTCCTGCAATAAATTTAGGCTCACCGTTTTCCATTTTTTTGGACACACTGCTTGCAACAAACAGCTTTACAAAGTCTTCTCCCTTGATGCTACAGCTGTTTACGGCATAATCAAAGGCTTCACCCAATACCGACTGTGCTTTATTCAGATATATTTCTCGGTATGCGCTTATCATCGTTGAGTATGCCTCCTCTCATAATATCAAGCATATACAAGCCGTCGGATTCTTCTTCAAGAATTTCATAATAAAGACGGTTTGCTTCGTCATCTCTTGCTTTTCTGAGAATATAATATTTGTCCTTTTCGGCAACCTCAAAGCCCTCAAATTTAAGCTTTGAAAAGGCGAACTGAGATTTTATAACAATCTGCTCACCGAGCTTGCCGAGCTTCATAGCCTCGGAAAGCTGTTCAACGGAAATCCCGTTGTTGAGAAATGCCTCGGCATAGTCAAAATATGAATCGTCTGCTCTGTAGCCCGTTATTATATCATAAGCATTTACATTAACTGAGAAATTATCAATAAGATAGCGTTTTGCTCTGTTTGCAACAGGTGTTTTTATTGCAAACAGACGGTGTTCAACGAGAACTGCAATCCAGTTAAGTATAGTGTATTCGGGGCTGTTAAGATTTAAAACATTGAGAAATTCGGTGTCTAAGGAATATCGGTTGGAAAAGCCGTTATTGAGTGACGATACTGCCCATTCCTTTGCAAGCTCGTTACTTTCGGTACAATAAAAACCAAAACCGAAATCATTGTTCTTTTTACCCTTACCGAACTCAGGTGAAGTAACAATTTGCTGTGAGCCGTGATATACAGTAATTATTTTGTCCATTGTCTTTTCCTCCGTGTTCTTTTCTGCTTATATTATATCACCATAGTGATAGTTTTGTCAATAAAAATGCAAATAGAACATCTGTTTTTGTATCACTATGGTGATAGTGTTTGGCTTCGTTAAAAAAACAAGGATGCAAAAACCGTTGTTTTCACATCCTCGTTTATTACTGTTATTTATTTGTCTTTAACTCTCTTTTTTCTCTGTACAGAATACAACCGCTGTAAACGATTACCGCAATTGTGCAGGCGATAAAAAACCAATAAGTAATTTCTACTGTCAGCCTGCTGAGAACATAGATATATCCCATACTGAAAATTACAATCGGGTGTATTACAAGCGAAATCAGCAAGGGGACAAATACTTTGGGTTGTTTGCTGTATTCAATGCACAGAAAAATACAACATCCGCCGCCGATAATAACCGACATAATATAAAACATGGGATACCAATCGTTCATTTCCAACATTATGTCAGCAAATTTTGTACGGCAAAGCAAACGGCAAACAGGTCTGACCGATACATAAGCACAAATTGTGGCTGTATAAAGACACAGCAGGTCATAAACGGTAAAAAGAAAGGTCTTGACTCTGAACATTGTTTTTTCCATATGATTCACCCCATTACTTTTTTTTCGCAGTAAGTTACCCTGCAAAATTAATATAGCATAAGAAGATTTAATATTTAATACAGTTGACAAAAATACACGCTTTTATGTCAAAAATGTCCGTCTTCGTCAGTCAGGGAACGCAGACCTTCGGTTTCAGCAAAAAAAAACAAGGATGCAAAAACCGTTGTTTTCACATCCCTTTATAATTATGTTTTGTTTTACAAAAGCACAATTCCGTTCTTTTCGCAATCTGCCTTCATATCCTCGGGCCAGATTGATACCTGTACCTCGCCTACATGAGCCTTACCCAAAAGGAGCATACAGATTCTTGACTGTCCGAGGCCGCCGCCTATTGTGAGGGGTAATGTACCGTCAAGGATTCCCTTGTGATAAGGGAAATTCACTCTGTCGAGAGCCTCTGCCTTTTCGAGCTGTGACAGAAGAGCTGCTTTGTCAACTCTTATTCCCATTGACGAGATTTCGAGGGCACTTTCCAATACGGGATTCCACACAAGAATATCACCGTTGAGTGTCCAGTCGTCATAGTCGGGTGCTCTGCCGTCGTGCTTGTTACCTGATTTGAGCTTGTCGCCTATCTGCATAATAAACACGCTGCCGTGTGCCTTTGTTATGGCGTTTTCTCTCTCCTTGCCCGAAAAATCGGGGTACATATCCTCAAGCTCCTGACTTGTTACAAAGAATATGTCTCTGCTTATCTCGGTATGAAGAGCGGGGAAGCGTTCTTTGAGTAAATCGTTTGTATCTGCAAGGGCATTTATTATTTTTCTTACCGTGTCCTTGAGATATTCAATATTTCTGTCCTCTCTCGTGATAACCTTTTCCCAGTCCCATTGGTCAACAAAAAGGGAATGGAGATTATCGCAGTCGTCGTCACGGCGGATGGCATTCATATCCGTATAAATACCCTCACCCGGCTCGTAGCCGTAGCGGTAGAGAGCCATTCTCTTCCACTTTGCAAGGGACTGCACAACCTCTGCGGTGCCTTCAATTTCCTTCATTGTGAAATGAACCTTTCTTTCCACACCGTTGAGGTCGTCATTTATACCCGCATTCTTATTTACCATAAGAGGAGCCGTTATTCTGTCAAGATTGAGAGCCTGTGCCAATTTTACCTGAAAGGTATCCTTTGTAAGCTTTATGGCTCTCTGAGTATCTCTGAGGGAAAGTATTGAACTGTAGCCCTCGGGGTATACGCAGTTTCTCATAAAATCACCTTATCTGATGTTTCCTACAGTTCTGGGATAGAAGATAACATCTCTGATATTTCCCATACCTGTGCAGTACATAATAACTCTTTCAAAGCCGAGACCGAAGCCTGAGTGGGGTACGGTGCCGTATTTACGAAGGTCAAGATAATCCTTGTAGTCCTCTGTGGACATACCCTTAGCTTCCATTGCAGAGAGAAGCTTATTGAGGTCTGCTTCTCTTTCGCTGCCGCCGATGATTTCACCGATGCCGGGAACAAGCAGGTCAGTTGCGGCAACAGTCTTGCCGTCAGCATTCTGCTTCATATAGAAGGACTTGATTTCCTTGGGATAGTTTATGAGGAATACGGGCTTTTTGTACACAACCTCTGTGATGTATCTCTCGTGCTCGCTCTGGAGGTCACAGCCCCATTCAACCTTGTAATCAAACTTTACATCAGCCTTTTTGAGGATTTCGATCGCCTCGGTGTAGTCAACAATAGCAAAATCGCTGTTTACAACATTGAGAAGCTTATCCGTAAGTCCCTTTTCAAAGCGTTCCTCGAAGAATTTGAGCTCCTCGGGGCATTTTTCCATATAGTCCCTGATGATATACTTAATCATATCCTGTGCAAGCTCTATAAGGTCGGGAAGCTCCGCAAAAGCAACCTCGGGCTCAACATGCCAGAACTCTGCAACATGGCGGACGGTGTTACTCTTTTCTGCTCTGAAGGAGGGGCCGAAGGTGTAAATCTTACCCATTGCCATTGCGGCAACCTCGCCCTCAAGCTGACCTGAAACGGAAAGGCCTGCCTTCTTGCCGAAGAAATCGTCTGCATAGTATTCTTCTTCTGTTTTATATTCGTTTGAATAGCCGATGGTTGTTACCTTGAACATTTCACCCGCACCCTCACAGTCGCTGCCCGTGATGAGGGGAGTGTTTACATAAACAAAGCCTCTGTCCTGGAAAAAGCGGTGAATAGCCGCAGCCATAACGGAACGGACACGGAAAACTGCATTAAAGGTGTTTGTTCTCACTCTGATGTGAGGCATTTCACGGAGTGTTTCTAATTTCTGGAACTTCTTCTGCAAGGGATAATCTGCAGGACATTCACCGAGTACTGTAATTTCTTCGGCATTTATTTCAACCGAGCCGTTGTTGATGTTTTCAACAACCGTACCCACAACCTTGAGTGCCGCACCGAGCTTTGTAGCCCCGTCAGGGAGCACAACATCTGTTGACTTGTCAATAACTATCTGCAGGTGGTTGAGGGTTGTGCCGTCATTGAGAGCAAGGAAAGCCATATTCTTGGAATCTCTTGCAGTACGCACCCAACCGCAAACGGTAACCTGAGTGCCGAGGAATTCTTTTTTTGTTACAATGTCTTTGATGTCTGTGTGTTTCATGTCGTTTGCCTCCGATTTTTCTGTAAAATAAAAAAACAGTTGTCTATCCGTGAAGCGTTCACTTCATAGGACGAGCAACTGTAACCCGCGGTACCACCTATATTGCCTTTCGGCCTCTTTTCACTTCGTTTTATTACAAAGCTTGCCGTTGTAACGGACGGCTTCCGGCTTGCCTACTAAAAACTGTTCAGCTTACGGCTCCCGGGTGTTCTTCACAAAACTGCCGCTGCATCCTTTCCACCGTCGGACACTCTCTGTTAGCACATTTTTCTGCTACTTTTCCCGATCATTGCCTTTTTAGTGATTATACTTATTATATTGCGATTTGTCAAGTAAAAATAACTATACTGAACATAACATTTTTTTGAAACAGAGGATTATAATTCTTATTGTATTGACGGGGTGTAAAGAATATGTAAAATTTCTTTGAACTCAATTGCTTTTTCCGATTTTATAATGATATTATTAAGAAGTCAAACAATTTTCTATTAATAAAAAGGAAAAGAAATGAAATGAAGCTTGAGAATGTACCCACAATACGGGATTTGCTTGATGTAGCTCCCGCAAAGCACAATGACAGAACCTTCATCAAATATCTTCGTGACGGTGAAATCGTTGAAAAGAAGTTTAGCCGTGTAAGAAGCGACGGACTGGCAGTCTGCCGCAAGCTGCGTCACGATATAGGCGAGAGAAACCATATCGCAATTATCAGCAAGAGCACATATGAATACATCGTGTGTATGACAGGTGTTCTCTGTTCAGGGAATGTTGCTGTACCCGTTGATCCCGATTCAACCGTAAGTGATACGGCTGCAATTATAAACGATTCGGATGCAACCGCTGTTTTGTACGGTGCTGAATTTGCCGATAAGATAGAAGAAGTAAAGGCTCTTTGCCCGAAGCTTCATTATGAAATGGTTATAAGCGAAGAGAATTTCAGCAATATTTATGAAGAGTTTTCCGAAACATCGGAATATGCCGCTCTTTCAGACTATAAAATGGAGCCTGAAAAATGCGCACTTATTATCTACACCTCAGGCACAACAGGCGATAAAAAGGGTGTTATGCTTTCAAGCGAAGCACTTGTAAGCAATCTTATATTTGAGCCCTATGATCCCATAACTGTCCGTGTTGACACAGTTCTTTCAGTTTTACCGCTTCATCACATTTTCTGCTTTATCTGCGGATATATAGGACCTCTTAATATCGGCACCTGTATCTGTCTTAACGGTGAAATGAAGGACCTTTTCAAGAATTTACTTGTATTCAAGCCCGACCAGATAAGAGTAGTACCTATGATAGCTCAGGCTATTCTTGCAAGAATCCGTGCAATACAGGCTAAAAATCCCGCACTTTCTCCTAAGGAAGCTGCCGCACAGGTAACGGGCGGAAAGCTTGATATGATGCTCTCGGGAGGAGCTTATCTTGATCCCGCGCTGTGCAAGGCATATGAGCCCTACGGTATTTTCTTAAGACAGGGCTACGGTATGAGTGAAGCCAGCGCAAAGGTAACACTTCCCGATCCCGATTGCCCTGTTGACAGCGTAGGCAGACTTATGAGTACGGTCAATGCGCGTATTGTAGACCACGAAATTCAGCTTGACACCCCCGGTATGATGCTCGGATATTATAAGCGCCCCGAAGAAACAGCCGAGGTAATAACCGAGGACGGCTGGCTTCGTACGGGAGATATGGGCAGAATAGACGAAAACAGAGTTCTCTACATCACGGGCAGAGTTAAAAACCTCATCATTCTCTCAAACGGAGAAAATGTGTCTCCCGAGGGAATTGAAAACAGATATATGTCAAACAGACTTGTAAGCGAGGTTGTGGTTTATGCCGAAAACGACCTTATCGTTGCAGAAATTTTCCCCAACGGGGAATTTGCACAGCAAAGCGGTATAACCGATATTGAAGCAGCCCTCGAGGAATACACGGATAAGCTCAACGAAACAGCAGCCCCCTCACACATAGTTGCAAAGCTTATTGTCCGCGACACACCTCTTGAAAAAACAGAGCTTGGCAAAATCAAGCGCAAGCAGCATATTGTCGGAAAGTGAGAAATATGAAACCTAAGAACGGTGAAACAGTATACAAGTTAATACATTCGCAGGAAATGGTGCAGTATATGTGGAAATATTCCGTACATACACAGTCTACCCAGATTCCCTGTGCCGTAGCCTTCGACGAGGAGCTTGATCTGAAGCTTCTTGCGAGAGCCGTGAATATTGAGATTGAGCGCAATGACTGTATGAGACTGAGAATTTTCCGCGACGGACTGAAAATCAAGCAGTATTTCCTTAATGAATACAAGCTCGAAAAAATACTTTATAAGGAATTTTCTTCAAAAGAGGAGCAGGTGGAGTATTTTGACTCGGTAGCTTCAACCCGTCTTGATGTTTTCGGCGGCGAGATTTTCAAAATAATTTTCTTCAAGACACACGAAAACAAAACCGGTATATTTATCTGTGTTTCCCATATGATGATGGACTTTGTTGCAGCGTTTACCTTCTTCAAGGACCTCATCGCTGTATATGACAGCCTTAAAAACGGAACACCGATGCCAAAGCCCCTTGCAAAGTACGAGGATATTATAATCAAAGAACAGGATAACACGGAGCTTGAGGAGAGAATCAAAAGAGATACAAAAATCCTTGACGAATTTGTCGCAAAAGACCGTAAGCCTTTCTATAATGCAATAAACGGCACAAAGGTGCTTGACTTCCAGAGAAAGCTTTTGAGAAGCAAGGATATGACAATGCCGCATATCTATATGCCTGTTTTGGATAAAACACATCTCATAAAATGTCACCTGAGCGAGGAAGACAGCAGGGCAATTTCCGATTTTATTCGGGAAAACAGCTTAAGTGCCGAATGGGTAATACAGTTAGGCTTCCGTATATACCTTTCAAAAATCAATAAGCATACAAATGATACTCTTTTCTGGGTTTTATGCCCGAGAAGAAGAACGGTCAAAGAAAAGCGTTGCGGCGGCACACTTGCATCCCCCTTGCCTTGGAGAGAAATCCTTGACGATAACAAATCATTCTTAGAAACCGCTCAGCAGTTAGGTCAGACACAAGCCTTCCTGTTCCGCCATTCGGATGTACCTTTCACGGCAATCAGACAAATGGAGAGGGACCGCTACGGACTTTCCCTTATGCAGACGGGTAACAGTATGATGTTTTCATATCTGCCCGCAGGCGAAAACGGCTTCAACGGCAGAGAATTTGATTTTACCGCATATAATTTCGGACATTATGTTATGCCCTTATACACACTCACAATGCAGGACAGTAAAACAGGAAGATATGTCTTTTCATATATCCACCGCACCGCACTTACAAAGGATTATGAGGTCTATTTTTTCCACAACGGTGTTGTGAATGCAATACTTCAGGGTGTAAAAAATCCCGAAAAAACCATAGGACAAATATTGGAGGAATTATAAATGCTTGACACAATAAAAGAAATAATCTGTGAATATGTTGAAATCGAGCCCGAGGACATCACCCCCGAGTCATCCTTAAGATACGACATAGGTGCTTCATCCTTTGACCTTATGAACATTGCAGTTGCAATAGAGGAAAAGTTTGACATCAAAATCTCCAACGCCGCTATGCCCAAGGTAAAAACAGTTGGCGATGTAGTAGAATTGCTCGAAGCAAAGCTTGCAACAAACTGACCTTTGGTCACTTTCACGAAGTGAAAAAATCACTATTGCCAACGGCAATAATAACACTTAAAAACCAACAGCTATCAGGAACACTCCCGATAGCTGTTTTTTTGATAACATTTACGATTACGATTTGTAGGGGACGGAAGCTCACAGCGTCCCGCATGAGGGGAATGTTACTTTATCTGTTTACAATCCCTGAATTTACAGGAAATAAAGGATCCTTCTTTGTCAGATACAAAAGTCTGCAAGCCGCTCCGTCAGGATGGTTTCTTCCTGATTCCCACGCTTCAACAGTCTTGACTGACACTCCCATATATTTTGCAAATAATTTTTGAGTAAGTCCTGTGCTGTTTCTTATGAATTTAATCTCACTTGAAGTGTACACCTCAACAGGCTCAACAGACAGGGTTGTTGTTTTTGCTTTGAGATTGCCTTTTTCATATTCAATAGCTTCATTTAATCCTGTTTTGATTTCATCAAACAAACTCATACTTGTTCCTGCCTTTCCTCATTTTCTTTCAGCTGCTGTTCAAGAATATGAATCATTTGTTTCAATTCAGCTTTTTCAGCCTGAGTTAAATTTTCCTTTTCATTTTTAGGATATGCTGTTATCAGAAAAATTTTCTCATATACTTCAAAATCAACATAAATAACTCTTACACTTCCGCTTTTGCCTCTTTTTTCAAAAGCAAAACGCATTTTTCTGATACCGCCGGTTCCTTGCATTGCAGCTCCGACCTTTGGATCTGCAATCAATTCTTCCTGTAATCTTTTGAGATCCTTGTCGTCAAGTCCCATTGCTTTCCATTTCTTCTGAAAGAACGGTAATTCCACAAATGTTCTTGTCATAAAATTCAACATCTCCCTCTGCCTGCTTATATTATACCCTATTAAATAGGGTATGTCAATATTTTTTTTAGTTTGTTGTTCAAAAAAAACAGCTATCAAAATATCCCGATAGCTGTTTTTTTTGTATTCATTTCTGTCTTTGTTGCAAGTTTCGTCTTCGTCCCCTACCATGACGAATCAATTTATTGTTGCAAAAGAACAAATGCTTCAAATGACTTAACACACAAATCCGTCAGCTTTTCGTTGAGGGTATTTTTATCTGTTTTATCAAGCCAATTTTTGCTTTCATATAAATCAAGCCCGTATGTGCGGATTGACATATCAAAGGAGGATGTTTTGCCTTCATTATAGCAGTCAATAACCACGGGATTTTCTGTATTTTTAACTACTATCTGAAACTGCTCTCTTGATTTTGATGCGGTGAAAGCCTCTGAGCCGTGCTTTGCAGTTCTGTAATTTACTGTGCAATTAACCTTGCAGACTAAATAGCCGTTAACTTCCTTTTGCTCGGCAACAACAAAATCTGATGATGTTATCTGTCCGTACTCATCATTCAGGACCAAGCCGACAGAGTAATAAAACAGCTTTGCCGCCATATATTCTTTGAGAGCTTCAGAGAAAGTATCAGGGAGCAATTCCTTGATTTTACCCAATGCCGCTGAAACCTCGTTTCTGAGTAAGGCTTTGTCGGAGGTCTGCTTTGTAATCTGCTTTATAGCTGTTGCTAAGTCCGAGTTATCCGAATACAGCAGATTATAGTAAGCCGCCGCAGAGCTTTCAACAAACTGCGAAGAATTTACAATATCTGTTTTCTCGCTGTTCATCCCGAAAAGCACAGCCGCAAGAGGTCCCGGGTATTCTACCGGACTGCCTATTACAAATGCCAGTCTTGCATTTGTTCCCTTAGGTACGAAAACAGCATACCAGTTGCGTAGTTCTGAGTTTTCTGTTCTGTTTCTATAGTCCGAAAAATCCAATCGGTTTTCGGTTGCCACATAATTTCCCTCGCTGTCAACAGCCGACATATAAATGTCAACAGGCGTATGATTGCTTATTTCGCTTTCAGGATTATATTCAATGTTTACCCTTGCCAGATAAAGCTCATTATCCTCAAACAAAAATTCTTCTTCGTCAAAATTTGTGCAGTTTTCTTTTACAAATTGCTTTGCTGTGTCACCTGTAAGGACTTTTTCAACCGTGACATTATAATCATAAATTGCATTATTATGAGGATCTGTATTTCCCCGTGTGGATATATCGCTGTGACGAAGACGCACACTCTGTCCGATACTGTAGGGCTGTTCAAAAGAGCCGTAAGCGTTATCCTTGTGCAGGATTATATACTGCATATCACTACCGTAACGGACATATTCTCCGTTTTCTTTTCCCAAATCAAAATACACAGTTGCGAGCTGTCCGGGGGCACCAAGCCATTCGCCGAGCCAGAAGCCGAGCCTTATATTCGCTCCCTTTTCAACAAAAATAGGGAACCAACCGTCTTCAAGGGGATATTGAGAATGCTCTAATATGCAGTCAAAGCCGGTATGTTTTCCGTCAGAGCCGATTGCATTTACAAAATAGTTTGTGGGGAAATGCTCTTTTATATCACTTCTTTCGTTCATTTCGAGCTTTATTTTAACAAGATACAAATCGGTTTCTTCAAGGAATTGAGCACATTCCTCTAAATTGGTGCAGTTTCGTTTGAGCAGATTTTTTGCATTTTCTCCGTTTATTACATCCTCAAGGGTAACATTATAATCGTATACCGCAAAATTATTTGCCTGAGAAGCCGATATTGTATCACTGTGACGCAGTCTTACCGTATCACCGACTTTATAGGGGTTATCAAACGAGCCGAAAGCGGTGTCCTTGTGTATGAATATATACTGGTTATTGTTGCCGTACTGAATGTAATTTTCATAGTCATTTGTGCTCGGTACAACACAGAAGGAATACCTCACCGTACCGTAATATTTTTCAAAGCTGTTCCAGGTGGCAACGACTTCATAAACGGCAGTTTCCTTTGTGTCATTCAAAAGAACATTAAGTGAGTCGGTCTGCACATCAAATTCCTTTGTTTTGCCGTCCCCGTAAACATACCACCCATTTACGCTTATTTTATTCGGCGGGTTATCAAAATGAAGCTGTGCCACAGGCTCATTTTTAGCCGAGGTGTTGACCTTTAATGCAAGGGGGAGAAGATGCTCCATAAGAGCAGTAGGGTGAGAGCTGTCCGCATTTACAGTCTGCATTGTACCGTTTTCTGCTTCACTTGTCCATGTCAATGTACCTGCAACAGCATCGGTCTTAACCGCACCGTATTGAACGGTCAGCTTAGGGATATTTTTGCCGTCATATACCCCGCTGGTATTAACAAGGACAGCGACAAATTCATGGCAATTTTCAAGAAGAGCATCGGGTACGGCAAGAGTGATAAACCAGCCTGCCATATCCATAGTGTAAACCTCGGGATTGTTCGTCTGTTCAATGTATACACCAAAAAAGTTTTCATCATATCCCACACTCTCAACGCCGAATCTGAATGTGCCGCTGCCTGCAGTTACATATACTAAAACAAGGCTGTTTTCTTCAAAAAATGCACTGTCGTATTTTGAAGTTGCGTCATTAAAGGACGGTATTTCGTCATAACCTGAATCCATTGTGAGAATATTACCGTAAATTTCTTTGAACTGCTCTAAATCATTAAGAGTGTCAAAGCAGTAAAGCGGCAGAAACAGATTGCTGTTCAGATCATCACGGTTGAGAGCATCAGCAAATAATTTGTCATACTCTGCATAATTAGCATAGGATATGGTTGCTTCAAATTCCTGCTGAAGCTTTACATCAGAGAACAACGCTTTTACTTTTCTCTGGTAAGCCTCGTCAAGCTCATAATAGTAGCTTGATAACGGATTTATTATTCCCTGTACGGTGATATCCTTCTGGTCTACCGCATAGTCCGAGAGAATTGCTCTCATTTCGTCCGGTGAAGCACTGTCAGCAGTGGTATAAATAAAGCTGTTGTCTGAGATAGCCTCCATAAAGGTGTTGGCAAGATAACATCTGTAATTTTCTTCAGCCATCTGCCACACATAAACCGTCAGACCGCCGTCTGTGGAAATATCAAAGAAATGAGGGTATTTTGCCTTGAGTATATCTATATCGGTTGAGGTGTTTTCGTCAGCACCGCCGTCAGGTGAAGCATTTTCAGCGAAATACAAAGCACCGTCCTTCTCAAAAAGACGCAGTCCGTCGGATTGGGCAAGATATATCGCAAATTCAGCCGAAGCCATATCACGGGACAGACATTCAAAAATAACAGTTGAGGTATATATTTCTTCATCACCGTTAAATACAGTAAATGTCACCTTTGAAACAAGGGGGATATTTTCAATAATACCCTCGTCAGGTGTCCAATAGACATGCTGTCCTTTTTCAAAGCGGAGTGTTTTATCTTCAGGCTGTTTGTCTGCTTCGAGATTTTTCATTTTCCCGTTATCGCATGAAGCTACGATATGTGAATACCCCGTATCAAACGCAAATGCATAAAAGCTGTATGAGGTATGGCTCAACATCGGCTGATAATTCCATGTGAATTTCTCAAAGTCTGATTTTGAAGAATCACATTCGCCCGTTCTCTTGAGCTTAAACACACTCATTATTTTACCGTCGGAGAAAAGCGACACAAGATAAACCGTGCCGTTGCTCTTTTGCAGGAATATATAATTTGAAAGCTCATAAGCGTTTTTTATATTGCCGATGCTCAGCTTCATATCCTGATTTTTCATAGCCTCTTTGAGGTCATCGGAAGTGTAGTCCGATTCTTTAAGAACACCAAGCTCATCTGTTGTGCCGTCGCCGAAGGTCTTGTAAACCTTGCCGTCAGAGGTAATATCAAAAACAAGCTCGTTGTTTTCAGTTTCCTTGTCTGCACTCACCACATAACTGTATAAGCATTTGCCCGTTTCGTATCTGCTGTTGTAAACATAAAGATTTACGGGATTTGTCAGAAAGCCTATTGCAAGGGCTATGCAAAGGATAAGCGCAATAACAATTACCCAGAATGCCGGCTTTTTGTAATTAAGTATGGATTTAACTCTGTCCTTAACGCCCACCTCGCCGAATGCAAGCGGACAAGCAGCAATCATCCGTCTGTTTACGCTGCAGGTAAGAAGAGCCTCGGAATAGTTTGCTCGCTGTTCATTACTGAGTGTCTTTACTACCTTTTCGTCACAGGCAAGCTCAATATCACGGCAGAGCAATACATAACCCAACCACACAAGAGGATTGAACCAATGAAGTGTGAGAATGAGAAAGCCCAAGGGCTTCCAGAGATAGTCTTTTCTTTGTATATGTGCCTTTTCGTGTGCCACAACGGGAGGAATATCCCTTTCGTTCATATAAAAGGGCAGATAAATTTTAGGCTTTATAATACCGAGCACAAAGGGAGAGGAAATATTTTCACTCTGATAAATATTCTCTTTAAGTAAAACAGCCGTACCGATTTTGCTCTTTAATCTCAGAAAGCTTACGAGTGTATAAATCAGCAGAGCCGCAATACCTACAAGCCACAGGGCAGCGGCTACAGGGATAAGTATCTGCAGGGGATTTGCACTTGCCGAGGGTTCGGGCGCGTAAAGCTCATTGATAACGGGATTTACAACGCTGTTTATAATCGGTACACCCGAATTGATTTCGGGAGACTTACTTATCATAATTTCAGGGCTTACGGTTTCGGCTGACGGAATAAGACTGAGCATACTTTCAATAGTAAAAGGACAGATAAGTCTTATTGCCACAATACTCCACAGAAGTACATTTATCCATTTCGGAGCCTTTTTAAGCAAAAATCTCATAAGTAATACTATGAGTACAATCCAGCCTGCGGAAATACTCATATTTACAATTTTAAGGAATATATCAGCCGCTTCGTTCAGAAATAAGTCAAACATTTTTATTCTCCTTTCCTGAAGCGGTCAATCATTGCCTGCACCTCGTCAATTTCCTTTTCGGAGATTTTCTGATGCTTTGTGAATGCCGCAATAAATGCAGGCAAGGAGCCCTCAAAGGTCTTTTCGACCATTTCGTTGATTTGGGCCCCCTGAACCTCATCCTTGCTCACAAGCGAAGTGACAACCGTGTTTTCGTTTTTCAGCACTCCTCGTTCAGACAAACGCTTGATAACGGTGTATGTAGTAGTAGGCTTCCAGCCGAGCTGTTCGGAGCAGAGAGAGACAAGCTCGCTGCTCTTGACGGGTTCTCTTTCCCATAAAATAAGACAAAATCTGTATTCGCTTTCAAAAATTTTAGGTGTATCCATAAGTACTGCTCCTTTCTCTAATCCGTTAGAGTACACCTATACTCTAACACAGTAGAGTGGATTTGTCAAGGGGGCAAAAAGAAAAAACTGCAGAGAGCACCTGAGTTTTTGCAATTCAATATTTTTACAGCAAAAATGCGTAATATTTTATTTTTTTATTCATATAATATTCTTGACAAATATCACGATACCGTGATAAAATAATATTGAAAGGAGATATGCTTATGCCTGTTTTATCAAGATTTTACGGAATTGTTATCCGTATGTATTTTCAGCAGTCTGAACACAATCCACCGCACTTTCATGCTTCATACGGTGATTATGTTGCCGCTATAGGTATTAATGACGGCGTGGTTTTAGAAGGGGAGCTTCCGAAAAAGGCTCTTGAACTGGTGCGCGAATGGAATGTTATTCACAAGGAAGAGTTGTTGAAAATCTGGGAAACACAACAGTTTCTTACACTTTCTCCACTTGAATAAGGAGGTTTTTGTATGTTTCATAAGGTAAAAAATGTAAATGCTCTGCCCGGATTCAAGCTTAGTGTGCAGTTTTCGGAAGGTGTAACAAAAATTTATGATGTAGCCCTGCTTTTTGAAAAATATAGCTTTTTTGCTCCTCTCAAAGAATCTCCCGAGCTTTTCAGTGATGTGAGAGTAGATATGGGCGGTTACGGTATAATATGGAATGATGATATAGATATTTCTTGTGACGAGCTTTGGGCAAACGGAGAAGAAATTTCCACACCCTTTGACGGACTGATGGCTTTCAGTGACGCAACATTTCTTTGGAATCTGAATGAAAGCACACTGCGTAAGGCTATAAAATACGGTAAGCTTCTTAACGGAGTAGATGTATGTAAGTTCGGTAAGCAATGGGTGGTATCAATGGATGCCATGATAAGGGAATACGGACAACCGGTAAAATAATCCGAAAAATATCTTTATTCTCAAAAGGAGAAAATATGAAGATTATTATTTCCTGCCTTAACTCAAAATTTGTACACGCATCTCTCTCCCCGTGGTGTCTTCTTGCAGGACTTCGTAAGTTTTGTGCTGTACAGCATAAGGCTATTGTTATGGAAAATACAATAAACGGTGATATGCTTTCTTTCGCGCAGAAAATCACAGACGAAAAGCCCGATGTCCTTGCTTTTTCCTGCTATATATGGAACATCACAAAAACACTCGAGGTCTGCCGTGCGGTAAAGGAGCGTCATAACTGCATAATCGTTTTGGGAGGTCCCGAGGTTGCCTACCGTCAGAGAGATGTCCTGAGCAAGTATGATTATATAGATTTTGTGCTTTCGGGAGAGGGGGAGTGGAGCTTCCCCGATTTTATCAACAATATAAACGGAAAATTGTCTTCTGTTTCGGGACTTACATACCGTCAGAACGGGGAAATAATATCCGTTCCGGAAAAGGAGTACACAGATACCCCACCCTCGCCCTACTGCGACGAATTTTTCTCTGCTCTGGGCGGCAGAATTACATATATTGAAACTGCCAGAGGCTGTCCGTACCGCTGTGCGTTCTGTCTTTCGGGCAGATGCTCGTTTCTTCGCTTTTTCGACCTTGAAAGGGTTAAAAGGGACATATTAAAACTTGCTGTCAGCGGTACACAGACAGTAAAATTCGTTGACCGTACATTCAATGCGAATGTCTCGAGAGCAAATGAGATACTAACATTCATCAAAGAAAATTACGGTAAAGAAATCCCCGAAAATGTATGCTTTCATTTTGAAATCGCAGGGGATATATTAAAGGAAAGCACACTCGAAATTCTTGAGCAGATGCCCGTGGGGGCAGTACAGCTTGAAATCGGTATGCAGTCCTTTAACGAGGAGGTTTTACGGATTATCAACCGCAAGACTGACACAAAAAAGCTTATACACAACATTAAAAAACTGCTAAGCTTTAATAATATGCACATACATATTGACCTTATCGCAGGTCTTACGGGAGAAAATCTTGAAAGCTTCAGAAACAGCTTCAACATAGGCTATTCACTCAAAGCACATATGCTCCAGCTTGGCTTTCTCAAGCTTCTTTACGGTGCTGATATGAGGGAGAACTCTGAAAAATATCCGTGTAGCTTTTCAGACGAGCCGCCCTATGAAATCACATCAAATCCGTGGCTGAGTGCGGACGAAATAAAGATGCTCAAAAAGGCAGAGGATGCCCTTGACCGACTTTATAACAGCGGCAGATTTCTGTACACGCTCGATTACCTCACAGACGAGATCGGCATTTCTCCCTTTGACATTTTCTGTGAGTTCGGAAACAAGGTGGACGGCAATAAAATGCAGTTGAGTGACTACGCCGAAAATCTTTACAGCTTCTTTTCCGATAAGTGCGATAAGGAGAAATTAAGAGAAAAAATCGTCTGCGACCTGCTTTGCTCATCATCATCCGTACAAATCCCCGATGTCCTTAAAATCAACGAGCCGCTTTATAAAAGGGCAAAAAAATATTTCACGGAGAATGTGGATAAAAACATAAAAATAGCAATTCTTCATACCGAGAACAAAATATTCACAGTAAATCACGGCAAACCAAAAAATCTGCATAACAGATATGAGGGTAAGTTTTACAGTATAGACGAGCTGCAAGGGATATTCTGACTTTTTATGGTGATAGCACTGCAGATATACCCCATTTAAAAATTTTGCGACACATGATACTGAAGCAAGAGACTATATTATCTTAAACAAAACAGGGAGCAGGTCAGCCTGCTCCCTGAATTTATTAATAGTGATATTCACCGCATTCACAAAGTCTGCCCATTTTGAAAACTTTTCCTATAAGGTCAACCTTGAAATATCTTTGTACTGTGACAAGGATTTTGTAAACAATACCAAAAATACCTTTTTCATGACATATACATTTACATTCAGGTTCATCATTTTCTTCTGTTTCAATGGGTTCATAACAGGAATCACAATTTGTATCACCGTCATTATCAATGTGACCTGATGCATAAATTATTTCTGTGTAGGTGTCACCGCAAATGCAGGTGTAAACAATTTTACCGTTTTCAGAACAAGTTGCATTTGTGACTGTTGTACTGTGTTCGTGAGCCAGTTTCTTAAGAGCAGTTTCATCTGTCTTTGCATCACAGTTTTTACAGTGATGAGATTTTATTCCTTCTTCAGAACAAGTTGCTTCCTTATCAATTATCCATGCTTCATAAAAACTGTGTCCTGTTTTTGTGCCGTCTGCTGTTTTGGAATCTGTCGCATCGCAGTATTCACACTTTGCAACACTTGTTCCGTCATTTGTGCAAGTAGCATCATTCTGATAAATATAGTTTTCAAATGTATGAGAAACCATGGTATTTTCTGCTACTACGGTGTATTCATTACCGCAGAGTAAACAAGTTGCTGTGTTTGTGCCGTTTTTCGTGCAGGTGGCATCATTGTTATATGTAAATTCTTCTGCATTGTGAACACATATACCTGTGAGAGCTTCTGATGAAATTTTTCCCTTAAAGTCGCCGTTGCCTTTGATAGTAAGGATAATATCTTTGTTTACATCAGCCTGTGCTACAGTGTAAGTTTCTTCCGTGCTGACTACAGTATTTCCGACAGTCCATTCGTAAGAATATGTTGCATTTTCAGGTGCAAGATTTTTTATATCTGCACTCAGAACTGAACCAACCTTGCCGTCACCGACAATGCTTATTTCAGCAGAAATTTCAATTTTCTTATCGTCAGGAAGAACAAGGGGAACATCTCTTAATTCAGGATAAGGATAGTCTTCTCTGCCTTCCATTGTCCAAACTGTATCAAAATCCCAACCCGCATAGGTTGTCTGTTTTACCATTTGGTCATGACTTTTGCCTATGCCGTTTGTATAAGTTGTGCTATATTCTACACTATCCAAATAATAGCAATATTTAGTAGAGGTCTCATCCCCGCCAATAGTTCCTGTTTTTGCTGTACCTATCGAATATGATTTCTGAACAGAACAATTATATCCAACAATTCCACCACTGTTAGTTCCTGAAATTGTACCTGTGTTATATGAATTTTCTATTATATTTTTATAAGTTAAGCTGAAACCGACAATACCGCCAGCATTCGTATATTTCGCTGTAATATTGCCAGCATTGATACACTGACTTATTTTTACAGGGTAGTATGTGCTGACATTGTTATAGTTCGTGGAAACATATGAATATAAATTTCCGCAAATTCCGCCAACGTCATAAGTTCCACTAATATCAGCAAAGTTGACACAACTATCAATAAGTGTTATAAGTGTACTAGTTGTGCTTTCTAATTTTCCACATATGCCGCCAACATATTGCTTGCCTGCTATTGTACCTGAAACTATACAATTAGAAATGGTATTACGACCACTATAACGTCCACAGATGCCACTTGTGTAATTTCCACCTGTTATTTTAGCATTTATTAAAGTTACATTGCAAATTGTTGCGCTCGTAGCTTGACCAAAAAGGCCTTGATAATCTGCGTTGGGATTATTAATGGTTAAATTGTAAATAACATAGCCATTTCCGTTGAAAATTCCCCATAAGGAAGGTATAGGTGACCAACCTTTACCGCTGTTATAGAAACTTCCGCCTTCTGCGTAATCTTCTTCTGTAAAAACAATGTCATTCATAAGAATATACTTTCCATGTGAATCAAGCTTGATATTATCAAGGTCGTCTTTTGTGTATATCCCGACATATCCTTCAGGAACAGTAGTGATGTGTTCGCTGTCTGTTGTTTCAGCAAATGAAATTATACTGAAGCAACTGAAACACATAAGAATTGCCAAAATGATTGAAATGCTCTTTTTCATGTTTTCATCCTCCAATAAAATAAAAAAGTGTGCACTAATTGAAGTCAGTGCACACGAAAAACACAAACTTCGATTAGTTACCACACTAAATTGTTGCTCTTCCAAAAAAGTCAAGAAAAGCGAAGCTTGCGCTTTTACCAAAGGATAAAAACACGACTTTTTGTGGAAGATACAATATTCAATTTAGTGTGGTAAGTTTATTCTATCAAAAATGAAAATACATTACAAGTATTTTTTACAGAAATACCGGATATTAACTTTTCATTTTAAAATTAATGTAATATTTTATGTAAACTTGTTTTTATGTCAGATTTGTGATATGATTTTATTGTGATCTGGATATGGTCGATTCGCCATAGTTAAAAAACTGAGGAATAAGATTATGAATAAAGAAAACAGTGTAGTAATTTTTAAAACGGATGATAATCAGATATCTGTTGATGTCCGTTTTTATGATGAGTCGGTATGGTTGACCTTAGAACAGCTGGCAGCTCTTTTTGAGAGAGATAAATCCACTGTTTCAAGACACATAAAAAATGTTTTTGCTGAGGGTGAATTAGAGCAGACTGCAACTGTTGCAAAATTTGCAACAGTTCAACTTGAGGGAGAAAGAGAAGTTGAAAGATATCTTGACTACTATAACCTTGATGTTATTATCTCTGTCGGCTATCGTGTAAAATCACAACGCGGTGTTCAGTTCAGGCAATGGGCAACCAAGCGTCTTAACGAATATATCCGTAAAGGCTTTACAATGGATGATGAAAGACTTAAATCTTTGGGCGGTGGCGGATATTTCAAGGAGCTTTTAGAGAGAATCCGCGACATCCGTGCTTCGGAAAAGGTATTTTATCGTCAGATATTGGATATTTATGCCACAAGCATAGACTATGATCCGAGAGCAGAAATTTCTGTAGAATTCTTCAAAAAGGTACAGAACAAAATTCACTATGCCGTTCACGGTCAGACTGCCGCAGAGCTTATATACAACAGGGCAGACAGTGAAAAGGAATTTATGGGGCTTACCTCATTCAAGGGAAGCAGACCTCATCTGAGCGATGCGAAAATTGCAAAAAATTATCTTGAAGAAAAAGAGCTTCGTTCTCTCGGTCAGTTGGTTTCAGGTTATCTTGATTTTGCCGAAAGACAGGCTGAGCGTGAACAGACAATGACAATGAAGGATTGGGCAGAGCATTTAGACCGAATCCTTACAATGTCAGGTGAACAGCTGCTTGTCGGAGCAGGGAGCATTTCACATACTCAGGCAATGGATAAGGCAAGCGAGGAATATAAAAAGTATCAACAAAAAACTTTAAGTCAGGCGGAAGAGGATTATCTGGATACCATAAAAATGATACAGGCTAAAACCTCTGATAAAAATTAACATCCCGCTGAAAATATCTGTGTATTTACACAATATTTTTAAATGTACTGACGAAGAGAGAAGTTTCATAAAACAATCGGTGCCGTTTTTTTTGCGGCACCGATTGTTTTTTAATACCTTAATTTTCTGCATAATACTGCGCCTGTGCGTTCCACAGCTCATAATATTTTCCCTGTGTGTCTTCAAGCAGTTTTTTGTGTGAGCCGTCCTGTATAAGCCTTCCCTCGTGGAAGACGAGAATTCTGTCACAGAAGCGGCACGACGAGAGACGGTGGGAGATGTAAACGGCAGTTTTGTCCTTGACCATTTCGTGAAAACGGGAATATATTTCGTTTTCGGCTATCGGATCAAGAGAGGCCGTAGGCTCGTCGAGGATAACGAAAGCGGCATCCTTGTAAAGAGCCCTTGATATGGCAAGTTTTTGCGCCTCACCGCCCGAAATTTCAACGCCGTCCTCCTCGAAATCCTTGTAAACGGGAGTACGGAGTTCTTTCGGCATAGCCTTTACCCTTTCGAGCATACCTGCTTTTTCGAGTGACGACCACACCTTTTCCTCGTCAAAATCGACCTGAGCCGAAACATTTTCACCAACGGAAAAGGAGAACAGCCTGAAATCCTGAAATACAACCGAGAACAAGTCGAGATAATCCTCGTAATCATATTTCTGAATGTCAATCCCGTTGAGGGTGATGTAGCCCTCGGTGGGATCATACAGACGGCACAGAAGCTTTATCATAGTGGTTTTACCGCTGCCGTTCATACCAACAACGGCAATAGAGTCCCCCACAGCGAATTTCAGATTGACATTTTTCAGAGCATAGCTGTCGCTTTCGGGATATCTGAAGCTTACATTATGAAACTCAATATCGTATTTATTATCCATACGCTTTTCTGTAGGTATTGTGCCGTAGTGCATTTCGGTGGGAGTATCAAGGTAATCGAAGAATATTTCGAGATAGTCGTTGTTTGTACGAAGAGCAGTAACAGCCCCCGAAAAGCTTTCTGCCGCTTCAACTATGCGTGCAACGCAGAACTGATATTTGATAAAGCCGCCAAGCCCGAATGCACCTATATATGTCTTCATTGCAACAAACAGATAGGTGGCAGAGGTTGTGAGTACATAAAACATATTATAGCGGTTGTTTCTTTTTCTCTGAAGCGCGAGAAGCTCCTTGTTGCCTTTAAGCCACTTATGGTAAATTTTATCCGACAAATGACGGATAAGGCCTTTCTGATTGAAGATGTGTATATCCTTCTGAGCCTTGCTGTCGTCAATATAATCGTCAAGGAAGTAGTGCAGAAGTCTTTCGGTCAGAGAAATGTCCTTGACCTTTTCAACTGCAAGACGGTTGTATTTTGATGTTGTTTTATATTCTCCCACGGCACACAAAGCAACAAATACAAAGAAAGCTACCGTAAAGAGGGGAGTATCAATGAATTTTTCAAAGCCCGACAAGGCTTTGTCGGAATGTCTGAAAAACAGCTCCAGAGATACAAGCGAACACAGCACAAGCTTGTTTATTCCCGTGAAAAGAGGGATAAAATGCTCCATAAGCATACCCAGTCCCCCCGTACCGCGGCTGTCCTCGATAAGCTGCCGCTTTGCTCTCACGGACGGATTTTCCATATTCGGATAGTCCATTGAAAAGCTTTTACTGTTGAGTAAAACCTCCTCCCACTTGTTTGCAATTATGTTGAAGGTACGCACCTTTCGCCACGAATAATCCTGAAAAATTTTGAGTATTATCTCGGCGGCATACATTGAAAGCAGGAAGATTATTTTTTTGATATCCTTAGCCCCCGTCAGCTCATCAACGATTGAGGCTGTTATGTAGTTTGACATAACATAAACCGCAGTATTGAAAAAGGAGTAGAGGTATGTATGCAGAAGAAAATGCGGTGTGTTGCTTTGAATGAGCTTTACTGCTCTTTTTATAATTCTGAAATCCTCTTTAAGAGTTCTGTTGTGCTTTTGCATCTTCTTCGACCTCCTTTTCATAATATTGGCTTTGCAGAGAGAACATTTCGGCATATTTCCCCGAAAGAGCCATCAATTCCCCGTGTGTACCCTCTTCGGCAATCCGGGCATTGTCAAGAAGCACAATTCTGTCACAGAAACGGGTAGAGGAAAGGCGGTGCGAGATGTAAACTGAGGTCTTGTCCTTTGAAATTTCGCTGTATTTCAGATAAATTTCGTTTTCCGCAATAGGATCGAGTGCGGCTGTGGGCTCGTCAAGAATAAGCGTGGGAGCATCCTTGTAAATTGCCCTGGCGAGTAAAAGTCTCTGAAGCTCACCGCCCGACAATTCAACCGCATTTTCGTTTATATTCTTTACAAGCAGAGTATTTTCCTTTTCGGGAAGCCTTTGGATTTTTTCATACAGCCCCGCCTGCCTTATACAGAAATTGAATTTCTCAATATCGCTTTTCTTTGAGGGGAGCATAGACACATTTTCGAGTATGGAGCAAGGCATAATTCTTGCTTCCTGAAAAACGGCAGACACGGTAGTATAGTATTCGTCTCTGTTTATTTCCGAAATATCCGTGCCGTTGATTTTTATTGTGCCCGAGGTCGGTTTGTAAAGACCGCACAAAAGCTTTACGAGTGTTGTTTTACCGGCCCCGTTTACACCTACCAAAGCTAAATTTTCGCCCGCATTTATCGTGAGGCTGATGTTGTTGAGTGTAGGCCTTTCTGCTTCGGGATAGGTAAAACAGAGATTTTCAATTTCTATTCTGTACGGCTTTTTACTTTGCGGAGATTTACCGCCTTTGTTTTTCATTTTGTTGCTTATGTCAAGAAACTCACGGATATCGTTTATCTGTATATTTGCGGGAATAAGCTCGGAAATTGTTTCGCCTATGTATTCAACCCAATAAGAAAAGTCCGTAACGGAAACGGCATACAGCACAAGTGCCGTTTTAGACATTTCGCCGTTCAGAGCCTCGTATGCTATGTAGGCAAAAATACCGATTTCAATACCCACATTGAGAATAAGTCTCAGCGTATCGGAGATAAAGTAGTAAAAATACATCTTCTGAGTCCAGAATTTTCTTTCTCCCACAAAATATTCACTCATCTGCTGTAAATACTCTCTTAAGTGAAACAGCCTGATATCCTTTGCTATTGCAAAGTCCCGTGAGGTTTTTGTGATGTAGTTGAGCTTCCTGTCAACCGCCGCTAAGGGGTCCTTTGTTTTGTTTACGAGCTTGTTTTCAACAAGGCTTGTGAGCATTCCTAAAAGCTGTGCGGCTATGAGAATAACAATAAGCCAGGGGTTGAGAGAAGCCGTAATCGAGCCGAAGGTAAAAATACCGATTATGTTTGTGAACAGAACACAGAATTTACTCACAATACCGTAAAAGCCCATACCGCCGAGAGCATTTTTTGCCTTCTGATATTTTTCTCTGCCCGCAGGCCCTTCCGCGAGTTCAAAGTCCATATCCATAATTTTTTCGCCTAAAAGCAAATCAAAGTGACGGTTTATTTCATTTTTCTTTACATTTATTTTCTCGTTGAGCTTGTTTGAAATAAAGCTTGTGAGCACGGAAAATACGGCAAGAGCGAGTGCCGCTCCTATAATGTATACAAGCCCCTTTTCGTTTTCAAGACACCAGGTAAGTATTGTTACGAAGTAAGCCACAAGAAGCTCCATAAGGATAATAAACGGCGACATCAGGAAATTGAGCGGAACAAGAGACTTGTCCCACCTTGCCGCGGTGCTGAAGACAAAGAAAATATTGCTGAAAAATGAATGCTTTTTATGCTTTGACTTTTTACCCATTCGACCACCTCATTTCGTCGTCATTATACCAAAAAAGCAACCGTAAAAGGTTGCTTTTGCACGAAAGGTTATTTATTGAGCACGAGCGGCAGCATAATTTCCGTTCCGAAAACACCGTCCTCAAACTGACGGTTCACAAAGCCCTTATATTTATCGGCAATTGCATCCACTCTCATAAGCCCGAAGCCGTGATTTTCTCCCTTTGAGGATTTATATGCCTTGCCCTTTTTAACGGGAGTGCCTGTCATTGAGTTAGTGACATTTATGTAAAGCTGTTCCTTGAAAACACCTGTATATACACGGATAAAGCGATTTTCTCTTTCTGCAATTTTCTCACACGCCTCCATAGCGTTGTCGAGCAGATTTCCTATGATAACACAAAGCTCAACATCATTCACGCTGCATTTTTCGGGTATGCCTGCCGTTACCTCATACGGGATATTTCTTGCCTTGCACAGAGCCAATTTACTGTTAAGAATTGCATCCGCCATAACATTTCCCGTCTTCACAACGGTATCAACCGTGTCAAGGTCAACCGACAGCTCACCGAGATAGCTTTTAAGCTCGTCAAGAGAGCCCATTTCGAGGGAAGCGCGCATAACCTGTATATGATTTTTATAGTCGTGCCGCCAGCCGCGCATTGTTTTGTAAATATTCTGTACCTCCTCGCAATGCTTTGTGATAAGGTCGTTCTGATATTCGGCAATGCGCTTGTCCGTAAAGGTGCGGATATACCTTCTTGTCAGCAAAACCGAGACGGCAGCTGCAAGTAAAATAATTATAATTATCGCTGAAATAATCCAATAATTCATCTGATGTTACCCCTGTAGAAGCTGATAAATGCAGAATTTACATCGCTGTACATTCTTCTTGAAACGGGAATGCTTTTCGAGCTGTCAAAAAATATATCTGTTTTGGTGATTTTTGAAATATGCCCGATATTTGCAATATACGAGCGGTGGCATTGCACAAAGCCGTCACCGAGCATTTTTGCAATGTCCGAAATGGAAAGCTTTACATTGTATTGATTTTTTTCGCAAACAACACAGCTCGAGTGTCCGAAAGCCTCAACGAAAACAATGTCCTTTACATTTATTCTCACGCTCTCATTATCAACCGACAGCAGAATAAACTTTTCCTGCTTTTTCAAGCTCACACTTGCCCTTGTAAGCACCTCGGAAAGCTTTTCCTTTTCAACGGGCTTTATAAGATAATGAAGAGCCGAAACATCATACCCGCGGGAAATATAATCGGGAAAGCCTGTTATAAAAACAATCTGTATGTTTTCGTCGGTTTCACGGATTTTCTGAGCAAGACGAATACCGTCCATCTCTTTCATCTGAATGTCTAAAAGAAGAATGTCGATGCTCTTATCGTCCTCGTACTTGAAAAGAAACTCCTCGGCACTTCCGAAGCGTAAAATATTTACACTTTTTTCGTTCACCTTTGCCCATTGCTGCACAAGTGATACAAGATATTCAATTTCAACAGCCTCATCATCACAAACAGCAATATTAAGCATACAGGTTGTTCCTTTCTGTGTTATAAAGCAATTATACACCCATATATACCAAAAATCAATTTAAGAATTTTGCAGCAAATTTCCGTCTTCGTCAGGTAGGGGACGCTGCTCAAAAAAGTTCCGTCTTCGTCAGGTAGGGGACGCTGCTCACAGCGTCCCGCATGAAGCAAATTCTATCTTTTTATAAACCAATTTATTGTTTGCAAAAATCAAATATGCTCAACGGAAATTTACCCTCCCCATATGCGGGACGCTGTGAGCAGCGTCCCCTACCATTCGTAACCTCGATTTTGCAGCGAAACCTTTAAGTTGCCTGGCATATGTCAGCGTCCCCTACCATTCGTAACCTCCGATTTTATCAAAAAATAAGTAACATCTCTCTGTCTTTTTTTTCTTTAATCACATTTTTCTTATTTTATTGACAAAATGTCGTTTCAGGAGTAAAATTATATTTTGGATAAGAATATTTCCGAAAGAATAAAAACAAATCGCGAGGAAAGAAAAATGGCAATTTCGGATATTGGTGTAATGCTCGGAAAGGTTGTTTTCAAGAGCTTCGAGAAGGTGTCTCTCAACCCTTATGAAGAACAGAAAAAGCTTCTGATGTCTATTCTTGAAAAGAATAAAAACACCGAGTACGGTAAGAAAATCGGCTTTGATAAAATTCACAGTATAGAGGATTTTCAGAAAAGCGTTCCGCTTACTACCTATGACGATTATTCGGACTATGTTGAACGAATGATAAACAAGGGTGAAGAAAATCTTATGATGTCTGCAAAGGTCAGGCGTTACTGTTCGTCGTCAGGCTCCGTGGGTAAGCCCAAGATTCTCCCGAAATCCGGCAGAGACCTTCTGTATATGCAGTCGGTAGGCTTTGTTTCAACCCCTGCGTGTGCGTCAATATGGTTTAACAAAAAGGGTATAAAATTCCCGAAACAGGTCGGAACCGTTGCCATTGTTCTTACGGGACACAAAATGGCAGACGGCAGAATGTGTAACGGTGCAGGACAGGTGCCTTTTACTTATCTCAAGCCTGTTTCTAAATTTTTTATGACAACGCCGAATGATTTTCTCTATCCCGAAAATGAGGATGCGGTGGATTCTTCATATTTCCACCTGCGTTTTGCACTCCAGAACAGGGATGTTACATATATCGGCTCAATGGTTGTAAATCTGCTTACAATTATGTTTGAGTATTTTGAGGATAACTGGGAAATGGTCTGTGACGACATTGAAAAGGGTACAATAAATCCGTCAGTCAAATGTCCCGAGGAGCTTCGCAGAAAGTACGAAAAGAAGCTTAAGCCCAATCCCCGAAGAGCCGCCGAAATCCGACGCGAGTGCGAAAAGGGCTTTGATAGCCCTATAGCTCCCAGAGTATGGCCGAAATTTATGTGGTCCTACGGTATGGTAAGCTCCACACTTAAATTCTATGTAAAGAAGCTGAGAAGATATATAGGCGATGCCCCCATACATAATATGGGCTATGCCGCCGCTGAAGGCTATATGGGTATGCCCATAGAGCTTGATGTGAGTGACTGCGCACTTCTTCCCAAATCCGTATTCTTTGAGTTCATACCCGTTGACGAGCCGGAAGGTGACAGACTTCTTACCGTTGACGAGGTTGAAGAGGGAAAGCTTTACGAGCTTGTTGTTACAAACTGCTCGGGACTTTACCGCTATAAAATAGAGGATGTTGTCCGTATAACGGGCTTCTATAACAAGTGCCCGAGATTTGAGTTTTTATACAGAAACAATCTCGCACTCAATATTGCCAATGAAAAAACAACAACCGATATGGTTGACTGGGCAGCAGGTAAATTACAGGAAAAATTCTCAATAAGCTTTGTCGGCTACAGCTTCTACGGTGACACCGATTCACCTCTTGCCCGTTATATGCTTTTAGCAGAGCCTGAGGGCGAAATTTCAGAAGAGACTTTAGCCGAAATGGAAAATGAGCTTGACGGATTCCTGAACGAAAGCAACGAAAAGTATTTCAAGTACCGCCGCTGGCAGATGCTTGATTCTCCGAAAATTTTACTTTTGAGAAAGAACACCTATGCCGATTACAGAGAGATGCTCAAAAAACAGGGCAAGGTGCTCAATCAGATAAAGCCCGTAACGGTTATAAACACAGATGAAAGAAAGGAATTTTTCTTCTCACATACAGAAAATTAAGGTGACGAAAATGTTTTCAAAGAAAAAAGATGTGTCAGGCTATAAGCTTCATAGCCTCATAAATTCACAGAACGGTATGTACCTTATGTACAGATTCACCCTCCATAAGCAGCAGGTGCAGATTCCCTCATCCGTTACGGTTGATACGGACTTTGATTTTGAGCTTCTGCAAAAGGCCTTTGATATCGAAATAGAACGCAACGAGAGTTTTCGTATCCGTTTTGTAAAGGAAAAGGGTGAAATAAAGCAGTATTTTATTGAGCCGTATAAATTAAAGGTCGAGCATAAGCACTTTTCATCCGTAGAGGAGCAGGAGGCATTTTTTAATGCGGATGCCGAAAAGCCCTGCTATTTCCTTAAAGATGAGTGCTTCAGAGTATATTTCTTCACAACCTTCGGCGGTGAATGCGGTATTTACAGCTGCTTCAGTCATCTTGTTATAGACGCTTTAGGTATTGTGGGCTTCTATATGGATTTGTTCCGTGTATACAAAGCCTTGCTCAAGGGTGAGGAAATTCCCCCCGCACTTGACAGCTATGAGGAATACATAGAAAAAGAGCTCCAAAAGTGCAGTAATGAGGAAAAGCAGAAGAAGCACGAGGAATTTTACAAGGAATATTTTCTCAAAAACGGAGAGCCGTATTATGCCGGTGTTCACGGACACGAATTTCTTGACAATTACCGTAAAAAGAAAAAGAACCCCGATATCAGAGTTCCCATGGCATATAACCCCCTGCACGACAAATGCGATATGATAGTTGAGCATATTTCTCCCGAGGATACAAAGAAAATATTTGATTACTGCATAGAAAATCAGATATCTCCCGAGAGCATTTTTGTAATGGGACTGCGCTCTCATTGCTCTGCTGTGAATTACCGTGTTGACGATGTTTCTATGATGTCGGTGTGCAGTAAGCGTATGACGGTAAAGGAAAAGAATATGTGCGGCTGTATGGCGGAGCCGCTTATCTTCCGTTCAAAGATAGGCGAGGATTTGAGCTTTTCCGAGGCTGTAAAGGAGCTTGTGAGAATAAGACTTTCTCTCTACAGACATCTCGATTATCCCTATACAAAGGCAAGGGATATGTCCTTAAAGCTGTTCAACTTCGGCCCCATACAGGGAGCAAATGCCCTTATGTACTCCTGGATTCCCGTCCCCATAGACGACAGCTTCCCCTTTAGGTTTCATTTTAAGACCTATAACCTCGGCAGATACTTCACCCCGATGTACACCATCACAATCCCCAATCCCAAGGACAAGGGAATTGATGTATACTATATGTACCGCACGAAGCTCTCCACCGAGGAGCAGATAAGACAGATGCACAAGAATTTCCTGAAAACAATCCTTGACGGTATAGACAACCCCGAAATTACAGTAAAAGAGCTGCTGGATAATATAGGCGGATAAAAAAATATATACTAAAAGAAAGATGCCGTTGAGGGACATCTTTCTTTTTTTAACATAACTTATAACTTTTTTGTCATATCCGCAATACGCTGAGCTAAGGGTAATTTTGTTGCGGGGTGGATGTGGTCGTTTTCGCATATGTCTGAGCTTTTTATGCAGTATGTGTTTTCGGTTGTTTCGGCAACCTCTGCCTGTGCTGACTGTATTGCTTTCCGGCCCTCGTGATTACCGTAAATATGATCCGGTAGCTGAATGATGAAGAACTGCAAGCTTTCATTTTTAAGGTCTTTTCTCCACATTGAAATCAGCAGTTTTAATAGCCCCGAATGAATTTCCTTTGTGTTGTCGGGTGTGTCGGAGTTGGATTTAGCTTATAAACTTGCAATAGTTGTTAAAAATCTTCTGTATTTTTTGCACTTATTGTTATTCACTTTCTGTTTTTTTTCTGTTATTATGTAATCACAGGGAAAGGAGAGAGCTTATGAATGTAAATCAACGGATTCAGATTATTAAGTTAAACGAAAAATTGTTGAACAATCCCGTATATTCACAAAAGCTCGGAATTGAAATTATTGTTTATGAAAACAGTACAATACAACAAGAATATAATATTTTGAGAGGTGAAGAAAATGTTTGAGGCATTAATGACAATTCTTTCGGTTGTTTTGTTCGTAAAGGGTGTGAAGCTCGCGTTTAAGATGACCTGGGGTATCACAAAGATAATAGCAACTGTTTTGCTTGTTTGTGCCGTACCCGCGTTGGTTTTAGGTCTTATCTTCGCAGGCGGACTGCTTCTGCTCGTTCCCGTAGGATTGATTGCGGGTGCCGTACTTTTACTTAAATTATTATAATGAAAGGAGAAAAAATGAAATGAAAAAGAAATTATACCGTTCAAGAAATGATAAGAAGCTCGCAGGAGTATGTGCCGGCTTTGCACAGTATTTCGGCATAGATCCCACGATAGTACGCTTACTGTTTGTGTTCTTTGTGCTCTGGGCAGGTACGGGGCTGTTGGCGTATATTATCTGTGCCCTTGTTATCCCCGAAGAGCCTGAAAACTATTATACAGATGTAAACTGAAACAAAAACTAAAAAAAAGAAAGAGGTAGCAATATGTACACAATTAATAACTTCACAAACAATGATGATGTAAGAATCATTGAGCAGAAAGGCCCCTTTACCGTAGCAGAATATATAAGAGATTTAAGTGTTCTCCCGTCAACCGCAATGGCAGCGTACTTCTGCAACGAAATGAATGTGCGTAAAAGACAGGTCATATGCGATCTTTCAAAGGCAAACGGCATAACCTGTCAGGCAGGTGCAATGCAATGGTCTGTGGGCAATGTAAATGCAACAACGGGTATCAAGGGCGTAGGCGATTTGCTCGGCAAAACAATGAGAGGCAAGGTCACGGGAGAAAGTGCCATAAAGCCCGAATACAAGGGTGACGGTACACTTGTTCTTGAGCCTACCTATAAGCATATTATTCTGCTCGACCTTGCAGACTGGAACGGGAGCGTTGTGCTTGACGACGGACTTTTCCTCGCGTGTGATGCTTCAATAAAGCAGAAAGCTGTTATGCGTTCAAACTTTTCCTCTGCGGTAGCAGGCGGTGAGGGACTTTTCAATCTCAGCCTCAACGGCAACGGAGTATGCTGTCTTGAATCAAGATGTCCTAAAGAAGAGCTTATTGAAGTAACACTTGACAATGATGTTCTTAAGGTTGACGGTTCTCTTGCTATTGCCTGGAGCAGTACTTTGAATTTTACCGTTGAACGCTCCGGAAAAACTCTTATAGGCTCTGCAGCTTCGGGTGAAGGTCTGGTTAATGTTTACAGAGGTACGGGTAAAGTCCTCTTAGCCCCTGTCGGCAGACTTCCGCTCGGGACAATATAAAACAGACATAAAAACAGAATCAGCATCCTCGACTTGGTCGGGGGTGCTGATTTTTATAGAAAAGAATAAATTTTGAATTTTTGTTAAATTATCTTGATTATTTTTTGAACTACCTCTTCAAAGTCTTTTTGTTTTTCCCCCGGTACACTTGCTATCATTGCTTCAAGCTCCGGAGAATATGAGCTTTTTGTGCCGAAAACAATACTGTCTGCCGATATGTGCAGAGCATTGCATATTTTATGCAGGGTAACAACTGTCATTCCCTTTTTGCCTGTTTCTATATCTGCTAAGAATTGTGTAGAGATGTTAGACATCTCCGCTAATTTTTCTCGTGATAATTTTTGATATTCTCTTATGTTTCGTATACGAATGCCATAATCAAAATTTGACGAAGTCATATAAATCACATCCTATAGTTATACTATATAACAAACAAAAGATGTTTAAAATCATCTATAGTTATTGACTTTTGATAAACTATTGATGTATCATTTGTGTAGTGGCAAATTGAAGTTTGTTTTTTTTATTTTTTTCAGGAGGTAAAGACAATGAAAAAGAAAATCGGTAAAATTTTGTTTATCACTTTAACGGTGATAATGCTGCTTGCGTGTGTGGGGGTGAGTTCCTCACTTGCGGCTGAAACCTTTACGGCTGGGGATTATACCTACACTGTTGAAAACGGAGAAGCTACTATCACAGATGTTGATGAAAGTATAAGCGGAGATATAACAATACCGTCAACTCTTGGCGGCTATTCTGTAACAAGTATTGGTTATGATGCGTTCGCGGGGTGCACAAGCCTTACAAGCATAACAATCCCGGATTCGGTAACAAGTATTGGTGATTATGCGTTCGAGGGTTGCACAAGCCTTACAAGCATAACAATCCCGGATTCGGTAACAAGTATTGGTTCTTGTGCGTTCATGGATTGCACAAGCCTTACAAGCATAACAATTCCGGATTCAGTAACAAGTATCGGTAGTACTGCGTTCGCGTGGTGCACAAGCCTTACAAGCATAACAATCCCGAATTCGGTAACAAGTATTGGTTCTTATGCGTTCGAGGGTTGCACAAGCCTTACAAGCATAACAATCCCGGATTCGGTAACAAGTATTGGTTCTTGTGCGTTC
>JAFXAK010000005.1 GCA_017517135.1 Clostridia bacterium | reverse complement strand
TTCCGCATTGCGAAAGCGTGTTATGCTTCCGTCTTTGCGTTTTAACATTATAGGCATTCTCTGACCTCCTTTCTGAATTTTTATCCCTCTATATATTAAACGACACAGCAAGGCACAAATTGTTCCTGAAATCAGAAAAAACTTCAAAAATTATTACAGCTACCTCAGGATTTCTCCTTTGGTAGCTGAGTTTTATTATCTTCTCGGTCTGTTGACCATTGTGGTTTTGACTGTGAAAACATTGTTCTTACATGAGAACTCTGCCGTACCGTCGTACCTTGCAACGGTCTTTTTTATTTGCTTCACGCCGTGACCGTGCATAAGCTTGTCTTTCTTGATTGTGTGCAGACTTTCTGTGTCAACCTCGTGGTCAACAGCGTTCTGCACATTGATAGACACAATTCCGTCAAGGGACAGAATTCTCACTTCAATGGGAATTCTCTTTTCTTTTTCAAGGCGGTCGGTGGCTTCAATGGCATTGTCAACTATATTGCCCAGAAGTATACCCATATCAACCTCATTGACAAGCAGCTCGTCAGTCAGCTTTATAATGGGTCTTACAAAAATACCTTTTGGCTTGTTTTCACGCAGCTTGTTTTGCAAAAGCGCATCTATAATCGGATGATTAGTGTTGACAATATCACTGCCCGATTCATCAAGAATATTAAGGCTCCGTTTCATTTCCGTCAGAGCTTTTTCGTGTTCGCCGGCGTTCATAAGACCAATGAGAGCGAGCATATTGTTTTTGGTATCGTGGCGGAAGGCTCTTGTTTCGCTCAGGTGCTCCTGCAATGAGTCAAGATAGAGCTTTTGAGACTTATATTCTCTTTCATAAAGCATCAGGTCTGTTTTGTTTTCCGTGTAGTCATTCATACGGTCAATAAAGAAGAAAATTGAAAGATTGGCAAAGACGAGAACCACAGATGAAACAAGGGTCAGCACCTGATAATATGTATCGTCTACTATAAAGCAGGTGCGAAGAAACAAAACCATCATAAATATTGTAGCTATGGGCAATGGCACAAGAAAAACAACACTTTTCGGCTCAATGATATAACTCTTTTTAACAAATAGCTTAACTGTTCTGACAATAAAAAATGAAATAAGCCTTGATGTAAAATTGCTTATTGTGTAGATATATATATTATCCTGAATCGTAGCGACATCAATATCAAGAAATTGAATCGTCATAACAACAAAAATCTCAGGTATTACCATAATCACATATAAAATAACAGAGTGTAAAAGTTTTATATACCACTTGCTTTTATAAAGTAAATTCAGTAATAAAAAGGCTCCCAACATAAATAAAACAATAATAGTTGATTGACTAAACACAAAATTGGAGCCGATAAATATGATTCCAAAACCAAGTAATGTTACACCTATTCTGACGATTTTCGGATAATCTGTTTTCTCGCTTACCGCAGAAAGGTACTGAAAAATAATAAGCAAGCTAAACAAATCTCCAACAAAATTTACAAGATAATGTTCCATTTCACCACTTCCATTTCTGTAAAAATCCGTCATAGGTGCTGAGTGCTTCGTTGCGTTTTCTGATACTCATCTGCACATTTTCACCGTTTACAAGAAGAATGCTGTCTGAATTAAAACGGCGGATATGCTGCATATTCACAATGTAACCGTGATGAATACGCATAAAACCGTGAGGCTCAAGAAAGGCGAAAATATCCTTCAGATTCCCCACCACTTCAAAAGGCTCTTTAAGGGTGTGTATAATCAGATGCCCCCTGTAAGACTCAACATAAAGAATATCCTGAATGGAAACATTAGCTCTTTCGTGTTGCCATTTCAGAGGCAAAAAGCAATTAGCCGAGTTGTATTTATGAACGGCTCTGCGAAAAGCCTCGTTAAAGTCATCCTTATCAATGGGTTTTACAATAAAATGCAGGGCTTCGCAACGAAAAGTGTCAAAGACACATTCTCTGTGAGAGGACACAAAGATAATGATTATATCAGGCATTATTTCTCTGCATCTTTTTGCAATATCAATACCGGTGGACTGAGCCATTTCGATATCAAGGAAGATAATATCAGCCTTTTCGCCTTTTTCCATATATTCTAAGAACTCAATGCCGTCAGCAAAATATAAAGGCTCATTAGCCTGCATCCGTTCTTCACTGACGAAAAAGGATGCGATTAGCTCTTTAACCTGATTATAGATAAAAATATCATCGTCAATTACGGCGGTTTTCATTTTATCATCTCCTTTTTACTCCCTCCGTCACACTGCGTGTGCCACCTCCCTCAAGGAGGGAGGAAAGTCTCGGCTCCCTGTTGAGGGAGCTGTCAGCTTTGCTGACTGAGGGAGTCCCATTCATATTATATCACACCAAATCACAGCATTTCAACCAAGGTAAAACAACACTTATCAATCCTAACTCAACACTTATTGAAAAACAAACACAAGGCGTTTTTATTGTGTTAATATTCGGGTAAAGTTTCATTTTTGCAAAGGAGATGATAGCGGCTGGATAACAATTCAATACTCCCTCCGTCTGCGGCGAAAGGTCGCAATTATCTCCCTCACGGAGAGAGCAAAAACAACTCACCCGTCACTTCGTGACACCCTCTCTGCGAGAGAGGGCATTGAGCCTTCTCTTTAGAGAAGGGGGACCACTTGCGGTGGATGAGTAATTGAGGGAGTAACAAAGCACTCCCTCCGTCTTCGCCGTTGGCGAATCCACCTCCCTCAAGGAGGGAGGCAAGTCTCGGCTCCCTCGCTGAGGGAGCTGGCAAAACCGTAAGGTTTTGACTGAGGGAGTAAACCTATTTCAAGAAAGGAAAACGAAAATATGAAAACAAAAAAATTATTATCCATTTTATTGGCACTTATGATGATGTTATCAGTTGTGCCTATGTATGCAAGTGCGGCAGAAGCACTTAAAGCAACTAATGTAACTCAATGGCCGACACTTTCATATAAGAATGCAGATAATGTTGTACACTTTGGTCAGACATTAGCAGATGCTCTTATTATCAACGATGATGAGATTGTTCTGGATGCAAGCGGCAGTCAGGTAGCAGGTCACTTTGAGTTTATGAAGCCCGAACTCATTTCAACACCTAAAGTCGGAACAAAGGCTAACATCAAATTTGTTCCTGATGATACAACAACATATTCAGGTTTCAACAAATTGTTTAGCTCTCTTCTTTACGATGTTGTAGCAACAACTCCCGTTTTTGTTGATGAAATCAATGACCCTGTTGTTGCATCTGAAGTTGAAGTTGGTGCCACTCTCGCAACCGCTGTTCTTTCAGGTGGCGTAATGACAAATCCTTATAATGCAAATGAGCCTAATATTCTTGCAAGAGAATGGGAATGGGTTGACGGCACAAGCGTAGTTAATGAAAGCGGATATTATGAAGCCGTATTCTGTCCTACTGGTTATGAATGGGTTTACAAACAGGTTTATGTTAAAGTTAAAAGCAATGCCGCATCCACCACAATCACCGAAGCTCCCACAGCAACACTTACCTATGACGGTGTTACAACATGGGCTGATGTTGAACTCACCGGTGGAAAGGCAATGTCCGGTGACACAGAAGTTGCAGGTAAATTTACAGTTGACAATGCCGGCTCAACTGTGATTGAAGCAGGTACTTACACACGCAATATCACATTCACTCCCGATGATACAGAAAACTATCTTCCCTCAACAGGCACAGCAACTGTAACAGTTAACCCTGCTCCTATTAAATTCGTTGACGAAAACGGTGCAGATATTGTTCCCGAAATTACAGTTCCCTACGGTACAACATTCTCAAGCGGTGATGATATCTGCATTGCACTTAAGAATTATCTCAATATTCAAAGTGGTGTTGCAAGAAATGTATATGTTCTTGATGATGAAGGCAACATCCTTGACAACAAGACAGTTGCTCCTGTCGGCACAAAAGAATATAAAGTAATTGCAAGAACCGACAACAAAAACTATGAAGAAGCTGTGCTTACCTTCAATCTCACGGTTGAACCCATAGTAATTGAAATCACCGGTGCCGGCTACAGTTCCGCAACAAACGAATTATATGCATCTCTTGGTAAAACAAACATTCCCGGCACATTTGACATTTTTGTTGATGATGAACTCGTTGGCGATGATCTTGCACTTACTTATGACACTGTAACTTGTCCCTGGACTCCAACAGAAACCGGCGAACACACAATAAAAGTTGTTTATAGCGCTGTTAATGAAAATTATGTTATAGCAGATTATGAAAAAGCATTTACGGCAAAAGTACAGAGAACACTTACTTATGACGGTTACATTATGCTTTCTGTTGGTTTCCGCGAAAATGCTACCACAGCAGTAATGGGTGATCTTGTTACAATCAAGCCCGTTCTTGAAGATTTTGCAGTTTGGGTAATTACTGATGCAAACGGTAATGAAGTAACCCTTGAAGGCGTTGATCTCACTGCAAGAGAAATCACATTCACAATGCCCGACCACGATGTAAAAATCACATTCAAAACAAATGCTCAGCTTGAGCAGGAAGAAGCCATCGCTAACTGTGACCACATCTGCCACAGCGAAAATCCTCTTCTTCAGATGATATGGAAAATACTGCACTTTATTTTCAGACTCTTTAATGTACAGCAGTACTGTGACTGCGGTATCACACACTATGATGCACCCCTTTTCGGTTAATGAATAATAACTGATTTCAGTTAAGTTCATTTTCATAATTGCATACCACGGCGGCAGGCGTGTCGGAAACACACTGCCACCCGTGCAAAACAAAGCAAATAGAACCAATCCAACATACAGTTCTATTCTCCTTAGTGAAAGCACCAACAATCCCCGGACACTGACCGTTCGGGGATTTGGTGTATAATGAAGAAATACGGAGGTTGAAATGACAAGCACAAAGGAAACAATAAAATGCCCGATATGTCAAAAACGCATCTTTGACATCGTAAAACACCCTGCAGATGAAGCCGTTATTGAAATCAAATGCCCCCAC
>JAFXAK010000004.1 GCA_017517135.1 Clostridia bacterium | reverse complement strand
CCTTATAACAGGAGGTTAGTCGAATGTGTGGATTTGAATATAAAAAGAAAAGAGAGAAAAGCATTAAACTCTTCTCTCTACTCTTCGACTCATCGCAATGCTCGTATTCTTAAGTTAGTGTCCTTAAGAGTACGGCGCATTGCCTACTGTTTTTTTATTTCTTCTCTTATTCTGTCATAAATATCTGCCGTGCTGTTAAAATACCACTCTGCTTCATTTTCGGAAAACGAATTGAATTCGTCGAAAAGGCAGGTGTGTACTCCTGCGTTTTTGCCTGAGCCTATGTCTATGAGTCTGTCGCCTAACATCATTGTTTCGTCTTTTTTGAGGGCATATTCTGCACAGATATATTCGATAGCATCGGGGGCGGGCTTTAAGGGAAATCCGTTTTCTCGGGTTACAAAGCCTTCAAAATACTGACTTAAATTGTGCTTGTCAAGATATTCGACTGCTACCTTATCTCGGTGGGTATACAGAAAATTCTTTCCGCCGTTTTCCCATATAAGCTTCAATGCTTCGGGGATTTTCTCATAAGCGAAAGCAACCGGCTCAAAGGTAAGGTCGTTTTCTATCTCAAAAAATGCGTCTATTGTCTTTTCATCGGTCTCATAAACCCTATATGCGTGCAGCAGAGATATTTTCAGATTGGAAAAAACCTCGTTTTTGTCAAGCTCTGTACCCATTCTTCTGTATGTCTCGCAGAAGGCGGCAGTTGTGTGATGGTATGTATCAAAGAGCATACCGTCAAAGTCCCAGATATAATTTTTTATCATATCAGTCCTCTTCGCCTTCTTCCTTTTCGGGAAGAAGACATACTATTGTTTTTTCTATTCTGTGGTCTTTTACGCTTGTTATTTTTATTGTCATTCTGTCAGTTTCTGTTGTGAGTGTGCTGCCGTCCTCGGGAATTGAGCCTAAAACGCTGAAAACATAACCGCCGAAGGTATCATAGTCCTCACTTTCGAGTGCAAGTCCCAATTCCTCCTGAACCTCTTCAATAGCCGCGTTGCCGCTTATCTTCCATGTATTGGAATCTATTGCAACGATATCCGGCTCAGCGGGGGCTGTGGCGTGGTCCATATCGTCATCAAAGTCACCGACGATACATTCGATAATATCGGTCATTGTAACAATACCGTTCATTCCGCCGTATTCGTCAAGCACTATTGCAAAGTCCTCACGCTTTTGCTTCATATTACGGAAAAGTACATCCGCTTTTACGGATTCGGGCACGAAATATGCAGGTCTTACCGCATTTTTCATTATATTATCTTTAGTTTTGTTCTTGATTCTGAAAAAGTCCTTTGCATTGAGAACACCGATGATGTTATCAACACTTTCGTCGCATACGGGGAATTTTGTGTGACGGCTTGAGTGGATTGTTTTTTCCCATTGCTCAATACTTTCATCCATCCACAAAAGAGAAATATCTGTTCTGTGTGTTGCGATTTCATCGGCTACAAGGTCGTCAAACTCGAACACATTTTTGATAAGCTCGCTTTCGTCCTCGTCAATAGTACCCTTTTCGCTGCCCACATCAACCATCATTCGGATTTCTTCCTCGGAAACGGATTCGTCGTTTTCGTTGGGATCAATACCGAACAGACGCAGCATTGCATTGGTGGAAAGAGTGAGAAGCCATACAATGGGGGCAAAAAGCTTTGAAATTACGGTGATAAGTCCCGAAATACCCAATGCAAAGCTCTCTGCCTTCTTCATTGCAACACGCTTCGGAACAAGCTCACCGAAAACAAGGGTGAAATATGAAAGAATTACTGTGATAACAACAACCGCTATACTGTTGAGGGTAGCTTCATTTATGTTCACACCTAAGGATATAACCCATTTTACAAGCAAATCCGAGAAGCTGTCTGCCGCGAAAGCACTTCCCATAAAGCCTGCAAGAGTTATTGTTACCTGAATGGTAGACAAAAAGCGTGCAGGTGTTGAAGTAAGCTTTGCAAGACGGATGGCTTTTTTGTTACCCTTTGCAACAAGGGAAGCAAGCTTTGCATCCTTTACTGAAATTACTGCAATTTCCGCAGCGGCAAAAATTGCATTCAGGGCAATAAGAATTACCTGTAGTATTATTTGCGGGATGATTGAACTCATTTGTTTTTCCTCCAAAAAAACACAAAAAGCACAACCCACGCTTTTTCAAGAGTGAGTTATGCAGTTATTTTAATAAATATAAAAATAGTTCGCTTCGCCGTTAGGCCCGTCACTATCCACGATAGTTCGTTTTCCTTTCAAAAAAAATGATTTTGTTTATTATATCATACTATTGAATATATGTCAACAGCACTTATTTAAGACCGTACTGTTTAAGTCCCGACCATTTCTGTCCCCACTTGTTTGCCCAGCTTTCGCAGTAGAGCTTATAGTAGGAAACATTGTTCTTGGTTCTGTAGGACTTGAAGAAATTACACCATACAGCCGATGGAAGTGCAATGATAATCCAGTATAAAGGTCCTAAGAGCAGACACTGAATTGTGTGGCCGTATTCGTGAATACGGGTATTTTTAGTCCACGCTTCTCTGTCATTATCGTCCATAAAGATGAAAAGTCCGAGAGAAAGTCCGCCGGGGAAGCCTGGGATATAGCAGATATATGCATTATTGAACTTTTCCCAACGGTTTTTTCTTGACGCAATAAGAAAAACTATTGCACCGATAAGGTTTACGGGCATACCCCATGTCCATTGAACAAGAAGGAAGAAAAACTGTCCTATACCCTTTGTGGCTATTGAACGGTCAATCTCCTTTTTTACGGGAGGCTTGTGCTGTTTGTTTCTGTTTTTTGTTTTTGACTTTGCCATAATATTAACCTCAGACTTTCAGAAGCTTATCCGCTTATGAATTTGCTCTTTCAAACTTGTCTATGATTTTTCTTACCTTTGCGGGGCAGTCGGTTATGATGCCGTCAACACCGCAGGACAAAAGAAATCTGACGGTTTTTTCGTCATTAACCGTCCAGACATTCACTTTCATTCCTAATTTATGCGCTATTGCAACAAGGGGCTTCGACACAACAACGCTTGCAGGATGAAGAATATCCGCACCTATTCTTTTTGCTATGAAAAAGGGATTCATTATAGGTCTGCAGGCCGTAATCATCATTGTGGGATACAGAAATGCGGTCTTACAGCGTGCTTCGGTTTCCTTTACGCTTTTAAGTATGTTGGGGGAAAAGCTCGAAATGATAACTCTGTCAAGCAGACCGTATTTCTTGACACATTCGAGAGTTTTTCTGACAAGCTCTCCCATTCTCTCTTTTTCGTATTTAAGCTCTATATTGATTATGTCCGTTGCGGTGGGGGCAACAAGCTTCAGAAACTCCTCAAGAGTGGGAATGGGGGTATTCTTGAAATCTGCCGAAAAATATCCGCCGAAATCAAACTTTTTAAGCTCGGCTAATGTGTAGGATGACAGTTCTCCCACACCGTCGCTTGTGGCATTTATTGTATAGTTATGGCAGATTACGGGCACTCCGTCCTTTGAGAGATGTACATCTGTTTCAAAGCCGTTTGTTTTTTCTCTTATTGCCTGAGAAAATGCAGGCAATGTGTTCTGCGGACAAACCTTGTTTGAGCCGCGATGTGCAATTACCTTACAAGCCATTTGCAATCTCCTTATTTCAATGCTTCAATATCAAGCTTAAGATTTGCGTTCTTTACGGGATCTGAGCTTTCGCTTGCAGGCTCCTCGGCAAAGAAGATGTCTGCCTTTTCAACAATGAGGTCATATGCCGCAGAGGACATAAATCTTGCGTTTGAATATACTGTGTGTGTTTTCTTATTCTTGTCCTTATATTTCAGAGCAAACATATGATATTCGTCACCGTTGTCTCTTATCTGCTTTATGCAGTAAATCGCGGTAACGGTATATTTCTTGCCCTTAAAAACCTGATTGAACGCTTTTATATAAGCCTTTGCCGCATCCTCGGCATTGACAACATACTTCTCAAATTTTTCGATGAAGGCTTTAAGTCCGTCTGTGTCAACAAGTCCCTTGGCTGCCTCACTCATAGCCTCATATTCCTCTGAAAGCTCTTTGGCTTCCTCGAGGATATCCGTGATGCTGTCCTTTGAGTCTGTGAACTGATTGTCTTCATTCTTCAGAAGCTTTTTGAGCTTTTTGCCGAACCCGTCTGCTTCGTCAAGTGCAGCCTTTTTGCTTTCAAGCTCGGAATAATTATCTACCTTTTCCTTTTCCTCGTCTGAAAGAGCATTGTATGCCTTCAGGGCTTCATTTACTGCCTTTTTGCTGTCTGAAGAAAGCTCTCCTATGTTTTCAATCAGAGCTTCAACATTTTTTGTTGCTTCGGTTTTTGAGCATGAAGCCATAAAAACAACACAAAGCATCAGAATTACAGCTAAAACAATTTTTTTATACATATTTCGGTCCTCCGAAAAACTGATATTTATCTTATTATATCACATTATATTTAAAAGAGATACACAAAAAATTATTAAGTTTTTTATTGATATTGACCAATTTCTGTGTTATAATTCCTGCATATTGAATATTGGAGATTTTGCGATGAATAAACAGATGTATTCTTCCCTCGGAATAAGTGACGGGGTACTTAAATTCTGCGATGAAATTTTAGCATCTCTCAAGGAGCGTTTTGAGAAAATTGACCTTATGGCTGAATATAATCAAGGAAAGGTCTTAAAGGCTTTCAGGGACAACAGAGTGTCTGCCGAATGCTTTGCCGGTACAACGGGCTACGGCCACGACGACAAGGGCAGAGATACACTTGAAAGAGTGTATGCGGATACCTTTCACACCGAGGCGGCTTTGGTGCGTCCGCACATAACCTGCGGCACTCACGCATTGGCTATTGCCCTTTCGGCAAATCTTCTCCCGGGTGACGAGCTTTTGTCCCCCGTAGGCAAGCCCTATGACACACTTGAAGAGGTTATAGGCATAAGAGACTCCGTATGCTCACTCAAAGAATACGGTGTTACATACCGTCAGGTTGATTTGCTCGAGGACGGCACATTTGACTACGAAAACATAAAAAAGGCTATAAACGAAAAAACAAAGCTTGTTACAATTCAGCGCTCAAAGGGCTATCAGATGCGTCCTACCTTTTCCGTAAAGCAGATAGGTGAGCTTATCGCTTTTGTAAAGAGCATAAAGCCCTCGCTTATTGTTATGGTTGATAACTGCTACGGTGAATTTGTTGAAGAGCTTGAGCCGTCTGATGTGGGTGCGGATATGACAGTAGGCTCCCTTATAAAAAATCCCGGAGGGGGCTTGGCTCCCATAGGCGGATATATTGCGGGCACTCAGGAGTGCATAAACCGCTGTCATTACCGCTTGTCGGCTCCCGGAATAGGTCAGGATGTAGGTGCCAGTCTTTCGGTTATGACCTCATTCTATCAGGGCTTTTTCCTCTCCCCCACGGTTGTTGCAGGCGCACTTAAAGGGGCAATATTTGCCGCTAATGTTTACGAAAAATTAGGCTTCAATGTTGTTCCCAATTCAACAGAGAGCCGTCACGATATCATTCAGTCCGTACAGCTCGGCTCAGCCGAGCGTATGCAGGCCTTCTGCAGCGGTATTCAGGCTGCCGCTCCCGTTGACAGCTATGTCACTCCCATCCCCTACCCCATTCCCGGCTACAACTGCGATGTTTTAATGGCTGCAGGTGCTTTCGTTCAGGGCTCATCAATAGAGCTTTCGGCTGACGGCCCGATAAGAGAGCCCTTTGCCGTATATTTCCAGGGCGGACTTACCTGGTATCACGCAAAATACGGCATAATGATGTCACTGCAGAAGCTCTACGAGGAAAAGCTTGTAGACCTTAACAGCAATTCAAATCTGTAATATAGAGGACAAAAAAATGGATATTAAACTCACTCTTTGCTCAGAATTTTCCGTTCGTGAAGAACATATGGAAAATATAATAAAGCTTATTGACGACGGCAACACCATTCCCTTTATCGCCCGTTACCGTAAGGAAATGACAGGCTCTTGCGATGACCAGAAATTAAGAGAAATCGCAGACAGACTGCAGTATCTTCGCAATCTTGAAAAGAAAAAAGAGGACTACAGCAATTCAATAACCGAGCAGGGCAAAATGACAGATGAGCTTCAGGAGGCTATAAACAAAGCCGAAACTCTTGCCGAGCTTGAAGACCTATACCGTCCTTACAAGCAGAAGAGAAGAACAAGAGCAACCGTTGCTAAAGAAAAAGGTCTTGAGCCTTTAGCCCTTATTCTGCTTGAGCAGTCTCTCACCGAGGGCAGTTCAGAAGAGCTTGCAAAAGAATATATTGACTCTGAAAAGGGTGTTGAGAGTGCAGAAGATGCTCTTCAGGGTGCAAATGACATTATTGCGGAAATAATGTCCGACTCAGCAGATGTCCGCCGTGACCTTAAGGAGCTTATCACAAAGAAGGGAATCATCCGCAGTACGGCAAAAACCGAGGAGGATTCCGTTTATTCGATGTATTATGACTATTCTGAGGCTGTTTCCAAAATCCCCAGTCACAGAATACTTGCAATAAACCGCGGAGAAAAGGAAAATATCCTCTCAGTCGGCATTGAAATTGAGGATTTTGCGGCAATGTCCATTTTCTATAAGCATTTTGTAAAGCCGGGCAGTATCTCCACTCAGTTTGTAAAGGAAGCGGCTCTTGACAGCTACTCAAGACTTGTTTTCCCATCTGTTGAAAGAGAAATAAGAAACGACCTTACCGATAAAGCGGACGAGCAGGCAATAAAAATGTTCGGTCAGAACTTAAAGCCCCTGCTTATGCAGCCGCCTATCAAGGGTAAAACAGTTCTTGCGGTGGACCCCGCATACAGAACGGGCTGTAAAATAGCCGTTGTTGACGAAAACGGCAAGGTGCTTGATACGGGAGTTATATACCCCACACCGCCTCAGAACAAGGTCGAAGAGGCTGCCGCAAAGGTAAAAATGCTTATAAAGAAATTCGGTGTAAACTGCATTTCCATAGGCAACGGCACGGCTTCAAAGGAAGCTGAAATCTTTGTTGCCGACACAATCAAGGAATTCGGCGGCAAGGTCACATATATGGTTGTAAACGAGGCAGGGGCTTCCGTTTATTCCGCTTCAAAATTAGGTGCACAGGAGTTCCCCGAGTTTGATGTTTCTCTGCGTTCAGCTGTGTCCATTGCAAGACGCTTACAGGACCCCCTTGCAGAGCTTGTTAAAATCGATCCCAAAAGCATTGGTGTCGGTCAGTATCAGCACGACTTACCCGCAGCAAGACTTGAGGAATCCCTTTCGGGTGTTGTTGAGGACTGCGTAAACTCGGTAGGCGTTGACCTTAATACGGCTTCTCCATCTCTTCTTAAATATGTTGCAGGTATAACCTCGGCAACTGCAAAGAATATTGTTTTATTCCGAGAAGAAAACGGTGCCTTTACTTCACGCGCACAGCTAAAAAAGGTAAAGGGCTTAGGTCCCAAGGCATTCGAGCAGTGTGCAGGCTTTTTAAGAATTCCCGGAGGAAAGGAAATCCTTGACAATACGGGTGTTCATCCCGAATCATATGCCGCCGCCAAAAAGCTTATGAAGCTTTTTGACATAAACGAGAAAAAGCTTACCGAGACTACAGACATTGAAAAGCTCACACAAAGCTACGGTATAGCAAAAGCGGCTGATGAATGTGAAACAGGTATTCCCACACTCGAGGATATTGTTGCAGAGCTTAAAAAGCCCGGCAGAGATATAAGAGATGCACTTCCCCAGCCTATGCTGCGCTCGGATGTGCTCTCAATGGAAGACCTTAAGGAGGGTATGGTGCTTAAGGGCACAGTCCGAAATGTTATAGACTTCGGTGTTTTTGTTGACATCGGTGTTCATCAGGACGGCCTTGTGCATATCTCCCGCATAACATCAAGATATATAAAGCACCCCGGTGATGTCCTCAAGGTAGGCGACATTGTCAAGGTTGAGGTAATCGGGGTTGATGTGAAAAAGAAAAGAATTTCTCTTTCAATGAAGGATGTTCCGCAGAACGATTAATTCATCAAATTGCAATTTAGTAAATCGTAATTTAGTAAATCATAATATACTAAATTACGATTTTCTTATTGACATTATCAATTTAATATATTATAATTTAGTAAATCGTAATATACTAAATTTCAGGGTGATATTATGTTCATAGGCAGAAAAACAGAATTAAATCAGCTTGATAAGCTTTATAAATCCGACAAATTTGAGTTTGCCGTTATATACGGCCGCCGCCGTGTCGGCAAAACCGAGCTTATAAAAAAATTTATCAGCGACAAAGAAGCAATCTTCTTTACCGGAGTTGAAACCAACACAAAACAGAATCTTGAAAATTTCAGCAAAAGTATTCTTGAATTCTCAACAGGAATTCAGACAAACACAACCTTTGCTTCTTTTCAGGAAGCTCTTGAATATGTTTTCAGACTCTCCGAAAACAAACGAATCATTCTTTGTATTGATGAATATCCTTATGTTGCCCGTGCATCAAAAAGTCTTGCCTCAACTCTGCAGCTGTTGATTGATAAATACAAAAGCAACTCAAAGCTTATGCTTATTCTTTGCGGTTCATCAATGTCATATATGGAGGACAATGTCCTCGCTTACAAAGCACCCTTATATGGCAGAAGAACTGCACAGTTTAAAATTCTGCCGTTTGAGTTTTCAGAAGTATGCACTTATCTGAAAGCTTTTTCCGCAGAAGATAAAGCTTTGGCTTACGGCATAATCGGCGGAACACCGCAGTATCTTTTGCAGTTTAATGATACACTTTCAATAGAAGATAACATCAAGAATCTGTATCTTAATCCGTCTTCTGCAATATATGAAGAGCCTGTTAATCTGCTGAAACAGGAGGTGCGCGAACCTGCAATATATAATGCAATAATCACGGCTATAGCCTCGGGAGCATCAAAAGTTTCTGAAATATCAAGCAAGGTCGGAGAAGAAACAAGTGTCTGTTCAATATATATAAAAAATCTTCTCTCACTCGGAATTATAAAAAAGGAAACTCCTTTAGGTGAAAAAAGCGAAAAGAAAACAATTTATTCTATAGAAGATAATATGTTCCGTTTCTGGTACAGATTTGTACCGCCCAACATATCAATCATTACAAGAGGTGCTGATGATTTGGCATACAGCCGGATAGAACCTTATCTGTCGGATTATATGGGAGCCGTTTTTGAAGAAATCTGTAAACAATATCTTTGGGACCTGCTGTTAAACGGCAGCTCGCCTGTTGAATTTACCCGACTCGGCAGATGGTGGGGCGCAAATCCTAAAACAAAACAACAGGAAGAAATCGACATTATGGGATGTGCAGATAAGGATACTGCAATTTTCGCCGAATGCAAATGGACTAATGAAAAAGCAGACCTGAACATCCTTGAAAAATTAATCAACAGAAGTGAATTGTTCAGTTATCAGAATAAGCACTACTACATTTTTGCAAAAAGCGGCTTTACAGCTGCTTGTGAAGACAAGGCAAAAGCAATGGGGAATGTAACACTTGTAAAATTCCCGGATATGGTAAAATAAACCGTATATACGAAATAAAAAGGACGGTATCAACAACATCTGCTTTCGATGTTCTGATACCGTCCTTTAACTTTTTACGGCTCTAAAATATACACAAGCACCTTGCCGGCGGAATTTTCTACCGTATCCGTAATCGAATATCCTAACCCGAGATATTTTTCTAAGAAAGGCTCATAGTTTTCTCTTGTGTCTATGATAACGAAATCTACTCTTTCGCCCTCTTTTACCTCGTGATGATTTACCGCATATATAACCTTCCTTTCGGAAAGTCTCGGCACAAAGTAGCTTGATGCTATAACAGACGCGTCCTCGGGGATGGCATCGAGTGCTTCGTTTGTAAGCTCAATGTTTTCCTTGTCATTTACAATTATCTCGATATACTGAGAAAATCTCGGTACGGCTGAAACGAGGAAGAGTGCACAGGCGGCTACGGCGGCAATACTTAAAAGCATTTTTGATGTAACAGGCTTCATATCCTTTACATTCAGCACAGCCATATAGAAAAGGAATGCCATAGGTCCGAAGGTGTACTGGAAAGAGATGTCGTACTGATACACATACAGCGTCATAAGATTGAGAAGCAAAAAGGGAAGAATGAGAATAAGACGCGATACCTTTTTTGTGCCTACGGGCAGGAATGCAAGGGGCACCAACAGCTGAAGAATAAGCAGTATTTTCCGCGAATAGCCTCCCTCGCTGTCAACAAAAATCTGAGTGAACACATATGCAGGATTTACAAGCACATTTTTGACGGCATCAAAAAGTCCGCCCTCGCCTACTATGAAGTTGCCGTATCTCCAGCTCATTACACCGTCACCCGAGGTGCCGAGATATGAAAGCACGATAAGGAAATATATTCCCGCAACAGCGGCAATTATTGCACCGAGGAGATATTTTCTCCTTGCAAGGAAAACATAAAGTGCAAAGAAAATCACATAAACCGCGGCATCCTCTTTGACCAAAAGGGTGAGAATAAGAAAAACGGACATCGGGATGTATTTTTCCTTCTCGAAGAAAAGGAAAGCGAACAAAAGAAGCGGCAGCAGGAAGCAGTTTTCGTGCAGGTCATAGTTTGTGCCTGCGGCAACTGCGGGGTGAAGCAGAACAGCAGCACACAAAAGCAGAGTGCTTATATCCGACAGCTTAAAGTGCTTTGCCAAAAGATACACAGGAATTACCGAGCACGCAAGAACCACTACCTGCATCATCTGTAAGGTTGAGGGAGAGGGAAAAATCCAATAAAATGGCAGTAAAAGATAGTATATGGGGGAAACATGTACTGCAAAATGCGACAAAAGAGTATCTCTTTCACAGGTGGTTAAGGGCTGAAGGCTCTCTTTCATATTGTAGTACATATTACAGAATATTCCGAAGTCAAAGTTGGGTGCCCAGTTGCTTTCATAGCGCAGCACGCTTGTAAAGCCCACAACAACCACGAATACGGTTGCAACAGCGGCAATAACAAGCTTTGCAGTCTTCCCCGAAACATTGAGCCTGTCAAGATAGCCGTTTTTATGGTAGTAGTAAACAAGAATTGCCCAGAGAATTATAATACCGAAGGCAAAATAATAACTTTTCGAGCTGTCCGCCAGCGTTACCGTGCTGTATACCGCAAAGGCAACAGGCAGAGCAAAAATATCTATTTTTCTGACCTTACCCAAGAAATATACTGCGCTGAGCAAAGCAAAGCAGAAAACGAAGACTGCAACAAAGAATACAAGACTTACTGAATCGTATGCCGTGAGAGAGGTAAATTTCTCTCCGACCTTCAGCAGTATAAGCAGAGCACTCACACACCAGCTCGTAAGCGCTCTTAAAATAAGAGTATCTATGGGCTTTTCTTCAAGCCTCTTTAATTTTTTAAGCATATCTTCCTCCGGAAAGGGATTTTTTACAAGTATACATTATCCCTGTCACTTTTGCAAGGATATTAAACAAAACTTAAAATTCAACCCTTTTCCATAACATTCTGTTGTCTTCAAAGAAAAACTCTATCTTATTTTCGTTTTTAAGATATGTAAGGTATGCCTTGAGCGTTGCTCCTACTAAAAGATACTGTGTTGCATTCATTGTGAGTGAATATTTGTCGAAAACTGCCTTTAAGATGTCCTCAAACATTTTACCCTCGGCACATATCCCGAGAATATCCTCACTTATTGCAAGTACCTTTGTTTTGTTGATTTCGCAAAGGGATGTGATATCCTCACTTGCTTCGCAATGGGCAGGCACAAACAGCCTTGCCTGAGTATTTTTAAGCTCATTGAGTGTTTCAAGATATGCTTTCACATCATAGATATAGCAGATATGATATTTTTCGGCTGTCTTCTCGCTGAAAAGTGCATCGGAAACGAAGAATACACCGTCTTTAGTCTTAACTCCTATCATATCAAAGCTGTGGCCGGGCAAGGGGACAATTTCGAGTGTGTCGGGTAATTTCAGCTCCGATATATCACAGGTTTCGGTCGGGCTTGCCAAAAGAAACTTTGTTTTTATCTCCTCAAAAGGCAGGCTTCCCCAGAGAAAGGCAGGCTCAAAATATGTGTAATTACAAAAAGACACCTCTGCCCTACTTGCATAAATCTTACAGCCCGTTTTCTCCTTTATAAGTAAGTCTGCCCCTATATGGTCGGCGTGGGAATGGGTTGCAATTATGTATTCAACATCAAGCCCCTCGGCGGATAAGAGCTTTAACACTTTTTTGCCCGTGTCCTTATCGGCCCCCGAATCTATAAGACATACTCTGTTGTCCGACAGCCTTATCACGCCTATATTAACAGCATTTTTTATGTAATATGTATTTCCCGAAAATTTAATAAGCTCCATATGTATTCTCCGTGTAAATTTTTGTTTACTTTTGCTTTTATTTGTATTATAATTAATTCGTATGACTATTGCAACACAGAAAAGGATGATTATTGTGAACGATTTTGAAAAACTCGCAGATCTTTTGTTCCCCGATATTGACAAAACACCTGCTGACTATGAAGATATATATCCTCTGCGTAATTTGTCCGAGGGTGCAAAGGTAACAAGATTTGCTCCCAGCCCCACAGGCTATATGCACATAGGAAATCTTTTCTCCTGTCTTATCGACCGCCTTGCGGCTGCTACCGAGGACAGCGTATTTTTCCTGAGAATTGAAGATACCGACAAGAAAAGAGAGGTCCACGACGCTATTGACAAAATCCTTTCGGGACTTGCCGCCTTCGGTATTTCTCCCACAGAGGGTGCAACGGGTAAGGACTCAGAAAAGGGTGCATACGGCCCCTATAAGCAGAGCCTCAGAAAAGACATTTATCAATGCTTTGCAAAGGACCTTGTAAAGAAAGGCTTTGCATATCCGTGCTTCTGCACAGAGGAAGAAATCTCCGCTTTAAGAGAAGCTCAGGAAAAATCGGGTGACAATCCCGGTTATTACGGCAAATTTGCCGCCTGCAGAAATCTTACTCTCAGTGAGCAGGAAGAAAAAATCAAGGCAGGACTTCCCTACACCGTAAGACTTCGTTCAGACGGTGACGAAAGCAGAAGAATTGTTGTTGAAGACCTTATAAAGGGCAAGATTGAAATGCCCGAAAATATACAGGATATCGTTCTTCTCAAAACAGACGGTATTCCCACATATCACTTTGCTCACGCAGTTGACGATCATCTTATGAGAACAACACATGTTGTCAGAGGTGACGAGTGGATTTCCTCTCTTCCCGTACACATTCAGCTTTTCAAGCTCTTAGGCTACAAGGCTCCCAAGTTTGCTCACATTTCTCCCATTATGAAGCTCGATAACGGCAACAAGAGAAAGCTTAGTAAACGAAAGGACCCCGAAGCATCGGTAAGCTTCTATGCAGAGCAGGGCTATCCCGCAGACGGTGTTGTTGAGTATCTTATGACGCTTGCAAACTCCAATTTTGAGGACTGGAGAAAGGCTAATCCCACTTTGGATAAATATGCTTTCCCGTTCTCATTCAAGAAAATGAGCACATCGGGCGCACTTTTCGATATATTAAAGCTTAATGACATCTGCAAGAACATAATTTCTCTTATGTCAGCCGACACGGTTTATGAAAACACCGTCAACTGGGCAAAGGATAACGACGAGGAGCTTTACAACCTCTTCACAAAGGATGAAGCATTCGCAAAGGGCATACTCGCAATAGACAGAGATGTTCCCAAGCCCAGAAAGGATATAGTAAACTGGTCGGGCGTTAAGGAATATGTTTCATATTTCTACAATGAGCTGTTCGCTCCCGCATATGCTCTTCCCGAGAACATAAACAAGGAAGATGCCGTAAAAATCATTGAGGCTTACAAGACCTCTTATGATGTGAACGACGAAAAGGATGTTTGGTTCAATAAGATAAAAGAGCTTTGCGAGCCTCTCGGCTTTACTCCCAATGTAAAGGAATACAAGAAAACTCCCGAGCTGTTCAAAGGTCATGTGGGCGATGTGTCAACGGTCATAAGAGTTGCTCTTACAGACAGAACAAATACTCCCGACCTTTGCTCAATTATGAAATTACTCGGCACTCAGGAAATTATGAAGCGTTTTGACAGCTTCACAGCAGCTATGAAAGGATAAAATTGATATGGCTATAGAAGAAACCTCACTCTCTTCAAATTTTATACACGATTTTATTGACGAGGATTTAGCGGCAGGAGTAAACACCCGTGTACAAACCCGTTTTCCTCCCGAGCCTAACGGCTATCTGCATATAGGCCACGCGAAGGCTATATGCATTGACTTTGCAACCGCTGAAAAGTATAACGGTATCTGTAATTTAAGACTTGACGATACAAACCCCTCAAAGGAGGATGTTGAATATGTTGAGTCAATAAAAGAGGATATCGAGTGGCTGGGCTTTAAGTGGGCAAATGTTTACTATGCTTCAGAATACTTTGATTTCATCTATGAATGTGCTGTTAAGCTTATCGAAAAAGGAAAGGCTTATGTTGACGACCTCACTCCCGAGCAGATGAGAGAATACAGAGGAACTCTCACCGAGCCCGGCAAGAACAGCCCCTACAGAGACAGAAGCATTGAAGAAAATCTTGATTTGTTCAGAAGAATGACCGACGGTGAATTTGCCGACGGTGAAAAGGTGCTCAGAGCAAAAATCGATATGGCTTCTCCCAATATGAATATGAGGGATCCCGTAATCTACAGAATTATGCATGTTTCCCATCATCAGACAGGTGACAAATGGTGTGTATATCCTATGTATGACTTCGCCCACCCCCTCTCTGATGCAAAGGAAAAGGTCACCTATTCTCTCTGCTCCCTTGAATTTGAAAACCACCGTCCTCTCTATGACTGGTTTATAAAGGAAATCGGCTTCACAGAGCCTCCCAGACAGATTGAATTTGCCCGTCTCAACATCAACTACTGCATAACAAGCAAGAGAAAGAATATCCGTCTTGTTAAAGACAATATGGTATCGGGCTGGGACGATCCCAGAATGGCAACAATCTGCGGTATGAGAAGAAGAGGCTATCCCGCAAAGGCGCTGAGAACCTTTATTGAAAAGGTAGGCGTTTCAAAGGCTTATTCCGTTGTTGACTATTCTCTTTTAGAGGCCTGCGTGAGAGACCACCTCAATGCAAACGCTCCCAGAGTTATGGCAGTCCTCGAGCCTCTCAAGGTTGTTATCGACAACTATCCCGAGGGAAAGACCGAAAAGCTGCTTGTAGACCGTCACCCCGACCACCCCGAAATGGGACAGTCCGAGGTTACCTTCTCAAAGGAAATCTTCATTGAGAAATCCGACTTTATGATTGAGCCTCCCAAAAAGTATTTCAGAATGTTCCCCGGCAACGAGGTCCGTCTCAAGGGCGCATATTTCCTTACCTGTACCTCATATGAAACAGACGAAAACGGCAAGGTTACCTGTATTCACTGCACATATGATCCCGCAACCAAGGGCGGCGATTCACCCGACGGCAGAAAAGTCAAGGGCACAATCCATTGGGCAGGAAGCGACAGTATAAAGGCCGAGGTCAGACTTTATGACAAGCTCTTCAATGACGAGGACCCCGCTTCTATCCCCGATGAGGAATTTGAAAATGCACTCAATCCCAACTCTCTCGTAGTTCTTAAAGACTGTCTTGTTGAGCCGTCTGTTAAAAACGCGAATGCAGGAGAGGCTTTCCAGTTCGTAAGAAACGGTTATTTCTGCATTGACAAGGATTCAACTGAAGACAATATCATTTTCAACAGAACGGTTGAGCTTAATTCCTCTTGGAACAATAAAAAGTAAGAAGGTATAAAAAATGAAATCTATATACAGAGTTTTAGCTCCTATTTTCAGCATTCTTCTCATCCCCGTAATAATCTTCCTGCCTATGATAAGAATGGTAGTCTCCTCTTCTCTGGGCGGCTCAAACATCCTTTCAACCTACGGTCTGGGTGAGTTCATAAGCATTAAGGATGTTATTGTTGCCGTAACAGACGAGCAGAGTGAAACGGTCCAGTTCTTCAGAAACATCATTTCAAGCCTACTTACAGGCGACAACGCTCTGGGCGAATCCATCGTTGCACTTAAAGGCAAGGCTATCGCATTCGTTGTTTTCTTAGCTCTTATGCTCATTTCCGCTTTGGTGCTTGCAGGCTTTGCTGTTTTTTCAAAGAAGCTTATGGTCTGCAACATCCTCAATGTTGTTTCCCTTGTGAGCTGCTTTGCAATGAAGGCTGTTTTCGGCCTTATCGCAGAGCCCTTCCTCAGCGGCAAAATCAGCTTAGGCTCCCTTACAGGCGGCTCGGGCGACAGCGCAAATATTCTTTCGGGACTTATGAATATGGTAGCAAAGGTAGATACTCTGCAGCTGAGCTACTTCTATCAGGTTTGCATTCTTCTCCTTGTGGGCACACTCATCCTCGGCTTCGCCGCAGCAATGGATCACACAAAAAAGGCGTAAGTTAATACAGTACATAAAAAAATGTCCGCCTAACCACTCATAGGAGGGTGTAATAATGAAGGGATATAGTTTTAAAATTGAAAACATATTTCAGATGTTAAAAAAGCATTATTGTCCTGTTTGCAATGCTGCATTATCTAAAAAGAAAATTTCGGAAATTGTTAATTCCGAATCACCCGAATCCAAAAATTATGATTTTGAGGTTGCAGATATGTTTGTAAAAGGAGATATGAAATTTACACATATTGAACTTTATTGTAATCAATGTAATAAATACTATACAATTAAAGAAGCAAAGAGAAATAAATTTTAACAGCGCACTTACTCACCACCAAAGGTGTAGACACAAAAAATGAGAGGTAATACGGATGTCCGCATTACCTCTTTTTATGTCCTTAGTAAACCCACTCATAAGCAAGTCTGTTTTTTTTGTTGCGGGAGAAGGACTTGAACCAACGCGAGCACGCAAAACATAGTCGTCTCGCACACTGCCGTGTCCGATACTCCTTGTTTTTGCTTTTTCAGTCACCCCCTTCGGGCTCATAACCCTCAGGGTACAAAAATATAAAAGAAACCTATTCCGTTTGCCCGTCAGGGCAACTTCGTTGTGCCGTAGGCACACTCCATTGGCAAAGCCGCTTCATTTTCCGTAAGGCAACATCGTTTTATGTCCGCTTCACGGACAATGAAGTTGACAGTTACCTGCCAAATGAAGTACTCGCTTTGCTCGTAACGATGTTATGTCCTGCGGACATAAACACAAAAAAAATAGACTTGCATAAGCAAGTCTGTTTTTTTTGGTTGCGGGAGAAGGACTTGAACCAACGACCTCCGGGTTATGAGCCCGACGAGCTACCAACTGCTCTATCCCGCGATATTTACTTTTTCAAGTGCTCAGTAATTATATACTATACAAATGAAAAAGTCAATACTTTTTTTCATTTTATTAAAAAAATAAGCATCTTGAATTTTTTACAGCTCGTAATCCGGCCAGACGAAGGTGGGGTTGAGGTCTTTTTCACCGTTGTCTACAAGTATATTCTGCCCCGACATTGATTTATTTATAAGTGTCAGGAAAATTACCCATTCGGCGGCTTCGTCAACTGTCATCCACTTTTTAAGAGGGGTTACCTGCATTATTTTTTTCCAGCATTCCTCATCATTCATTACAAGTGCATTCGACTCTGTCAAAACTCCGCCCGGAGACAATGCGTTCACCGTCACTCCCCTTTTGGCAAGTCTTATCGCAAGGTTTCTCATATAACCTAAAAGCCCTGCCTTGCTTGCTACATACCCGGGGTATTCCTGTCCGCTTGTGGCTGATGCGGAAGCATTGAAAAGTACGGTTTTGAGTGCAGTATTGTCTTTTATATACTTTTCAGTCAGAGCCATTACCGCGCTGAGGTTGTTTGCGATATCGTCCTCACAGTTCTGCAGTCCTGCATTGTTGAATATTATTTCAAAATCATTTATTTCAGGGAGAAGCTGAGTATTTTTTATATCTAAAGTGAAATGGGTGTAGTTTTCGTGCTCTATGCTCTTTTCAAGCATATCTATTCCGTATACATTATGCCCCATTTCAAGATATTTTTCGCATACCCTTTTGCCTATACCTCTCGCAGAGCCTGTTACAAGTATTTTCATCTGTTTACACTCCCTAAGTATTCTTTGCCTACATTATCTCTCTTCCATATTTTTATTATCATAAATCCGAAAGGAGAGAAAATTATCTCCATTATAAGCTCAAGCCCCGCACCGAGCAGAGCACAGGTGACGCATTGAATGTAAGTCCAATGAAAGCCGTCCCAGAAAATCGGGGCAAAGACCGTAAAGGTCAGCACGGAGAACAAGAGATTATCGAGAAACTGACCTATAAAGGTGGAAATATAGCTTCTTGTTATAAAAGCCAACTTTCCGTCGGGATTTTTTCTGAAAAGTCTGCCTATAGCCCAATTTGAAAAATTATTTACAAAGGCGGAAAACAAAAAAGCGATTGTACTGCTCACAAGTATAAACCAGGTGCCGCCGATAATACTGTTAAATGCTGTATAGTCAGTTTCAGTGGGGATAAGGCTCACAGCAAAGAAAATCAAACATACGAGCACATTTACCGATATCGCAAAAACGGACAGCTTTGTTGATGCCTTCGGCCCGAAATGCTTAGTTATTATGTCCATACACAAAAAAGAAAGCCAGGAAATGAGAATACCGCCGTCAACGGCAAGAAACTGAGACTGATATATTGTTTTGTTTGCAAGTATGTTCATTGCAACAACGGAAATCGTGAACAGCGCAACACATACGGACGGTATGCTTCTGAACAGCAGCTTTGTATCGTAAATTTCCTTTTTAAGCTTTTCTTTCATTGTTCTTCTCCTTGGTTTTAATTTGTTAAGCGGAGGATTTAGAGCCCGAACTCCGCTTTTTGTGCTTATATATGCACGAAGTATAAATATTTTACAAAAAAAAGCACTCAAACACAAGTGCTAATTTGCAATATGTGAAATTTATTTTTTTATATATTGTTTCATTGACTTTTTTATCACTTTTCTGTATAATAAAAATATACTTTTACATAACTGACGGATTGCGCAGATAACTGCGGTGGAATGTAAAAGACTTTATGCCGACCGTCTGGGCAATTCAGTTAAACGCTGGATTGCCCTTTTTTGCATTTCAGCATAGGATGACGATAGTAATCCTAACAGGAGGTAAAAAAAATGGAACATAAAAATTGGCTCGGATTCAATAAAGGCGTATGGCAGGATGAAATAAATGTACGCGATTTTATTCAGCAGAATTACTCTGCTTACACAGGTGACGAAAGCTTCCTTTGCAAAGCTACTGAGCGTACTGATAATATGATGAAAAAGCTGCAGGCTCTTTTTGCACTTGAAAGACAGTTCGGCGGTGTTCTTGATATTGATACCGTTACCGTATCATCACTCACAAGCTATTCCCCCGGATATGTGGATAAGGATAATGAAATTATTGTCGGCTTGCAAACAAACCGTCCGCTTAAAAGAGGTGTTAATCCTTTCGGCGGAATCCGTATGGCGCGTCAGGCTTGTCAGGCTTACGGCTATAAGCTGAGCGAAAAGGTTGAAGATGAATTCAATTACCGTACAACCCATAACGACGGTGTTTTCCGTGCGTATACCGACGAAATGCGTCTTGCGCGTAAAAGCCATATAATCACAGGGCTTCCCGATGCATACGGCAGAGGCCGTATTATAGGTGACTACAGACGAGTTGCTTTATATGGTATAAACAAGCTCATAGAAGAAAAAACCAAAGACAAAAAAACGCTTGCTATGGGAAATTTCAACACGGAACAGATAAGACTTGACGAAGAGCTTTATCAGCAGATTGCTTTTTTAGGCAAGCTCAAGGAAATGGCGGCTATGTACGGCTTTGATATAAGTGAGCCCGCTTCAAATGCCCGCGAAGCCGTGCAGTGGACTTACTTTGCATATCTCGGAGCAATAAAGGAGCAGAACGGTGCGGCAATGTCCTTGGGCAGAGTGAGCACATTCTTTGATATATATTTTGAAAGAGATATTGCCAACGGCACACTCACAGAAGAGGGTGCACAGGAAATTATGGACGATTTCGTTATGAAGCTTCGTCTTGCCCGTCACCTGAGAACTCCCGAATACAACGAGCTTTTCGGCGGCGATCCTATGTGGATTACAGAAGCTCTCGGCGGTATGGGTGAAGACGGCAGAACGCTTGTAACAAAAAGCACCTTCCGTATGCTCAACACTCTTTATACTCTCGGCTCCTCTCCCGAGCCCAATCTCACCGTTTTATGGTCAAATTCTCTTCCCGAGGGCTTCAAGCGCTACTGTGCCAAGGTTTCCGTTGACACAGACTCCATACAGTATGAAAATGACGACATTATGCGTCCCGTTTACGGAGACGATTATGCTATTGCCTGCTGTGTTTCTGCAATGAAGGTCGGCAAGCAGATGCAGTTCTTCGGGGCACGCTGTAATCTTGCAAAGCTTCTGCTGCTTGCCATAAACGGCGGCTACGACACAACGAGCGGTATACATTTAGGTCCTCAGATGCCCGTAATGGACGGCGACAAGCTTGATATTACACAGGTCGAAAAGCGTTTCTCCGTTTATATGGAGTGGCTTGCAGCTCTTTATGTAAACACAATGAATGTTATCCACTATATGCACGATAAATACGCTTATGAAAAAACACAGATGGCTCTGCACGACACAAAGGTCGGCAGATTTATGGCTTTCGGTATAGCGGGACTTTCCGTTGTAACAGACTCCCTTTCTGCAATAAAATATGCCTGCGTCCGTCCCGTAAAGGATGAGCACGGCTTTATCGTTGATTTTGAAACAACAGGTGACTTCCCGAAATACGGCAACGACGATGATGCAGTTGACCTCATTGCAAGAGATGTTACACATCAGTTTATAACAGAGCTCAGAAAAACTCCCACCTACCGCCACGCAGAGCATACTCTGTCTGTGCTTACTATCACATCAAATGTTATGTACGGCAAGCACACGGCGGCTACTCCCGACGGCAGAAAAGCCTGTGCTCCCTTTGCACCGGGGGCTAATCCTATGCACAACCGCGAGGAAAACGGTGCTTTGGCATCTCTTAACTCCGTTGCAAAAATCTCTTATGACGACTGCCGTGACGGTGTTTCAAACACCTTCTCGATAACTCCCGAGGCACTCGGAAAAGAAAAAACAGAGAGAATTATCAATCTTGTTACAATACTTGACGGATATTTTGCAAAGAAGGCACATCATATAAATATCAATGTGCTCAACCGTGAAACACTTATGGATGCATACGAAAATCCCGAAAAATATCCCAATCTCACAATAAGAGTTTCAGGCTATGCCGTTAACTTCAACAAGCTCTCCCGTGAACAGCAGAGAGAGGTTATCAGCCGTACCTTCCACGAGGCAATATGAGTGATTGTGTATTAAAAGGGCAGATACATTCAATACAAACGCTGGGCACCGTTGACGGTCCCGGCGTGCGTTTTGTTGTCTTCCTGCAGGGCTGTCCGCTCAGATGCAAGTGCTGTCATAATCCCGACACATGGGAGTTAAACGGAAATTATGAGTATACAGCTGAGGAAATAGTAAAAAAGTGCGTCCGCTACAAGGAATATTTCGGCATTGACGGCGGTATTACCCTTTCGGGCGGTGAGCCCTTGTTACAGGCAAGGTTTGCAAAGGAAGTTTTCTCTCTCTGCAAAAAAGAGGGCATCAATACCTGTCTTGACACCTCGGGAATAATACTGAATGAAGATACAAAAGAATTACTCGAAGTCACAGACCTCGTTTTACTTGATATAAAGTACACAACCGACGAACTGTACAAGGAAAATGTAGGCTGTTCCATTCATCCCGTACTCCGATTTCTTGACTATCTGCAAGAAAAAGAAATCCCCGTCTGGCTTCGTCAGGTAATAATACCGACCATAAACGACAACAATGAAAATATTACCGAATTAAAAAGAATAGCAGACACTCACCCTTGCGTAAAAAAAACCGAGCTTCTGCCGTTCAAGAAAATATGTCAGACAAAATACGACAGTATGAATATCCCTTTCCCCTTTTCGCATATTCCAACACCCACAGCCGAACAGATGAAGAAGCTGAGGACAGGAAACGGTTGTTGGTAAGAGGCTGAGGGAGAGAGATTTGATTTTAAGGTAAAGAGGCATAGAAATGAAAGTTAAATATCTTGGAAAAGAAGTTGATTGTTACAGAATTATTGACGAATCCGAAGAAGATTATTTATATCCTATTGTTGAATTTGAAATAGTTGAAAATTAAAGTGGACAGTGAACGGTAACACTAACAAAAAAACCGAATAGACTATACTGAAAGGAGTACGCCATGAAATTAGTTCTTTTGACCGCCCTCGGAGTGGGGGGTGCAACAGTTATAGGCTCTGTCCTCGGTTTCATTTTCAAGAATATTTCACATAAATTCTCCGATATTGTTCTGTCCTTTGCCGCGGGTGTTATGCTTGCCGCATCGGTTTTCGGACTTATTGCCCCCTCGCTTGAGGGCGGCGGTAAATACGCAATCATTATCACAATAATCGGAATTTTTGCCGGCGCGGTAGTCTTAAATCTTATGGATAGGCTTGTGCCGCATATGCACCGTTTAGTGGGTGCGGACACCGAAAAACACAGCAACACAAATTTAGATAAGGTGCTTTTGTTTGTACTTGCAATAGCAATACACAATCTTCCCGAGGGTATCGCAGCAGGTGTAGGCTTCGGCTCAGAGGACACATCACAGGCTCTCTTAATCGCAGGCGGTATTGCTCTGCAGAACATCCCCGAGGGTATGGTGATTATTGCACCTATGCTCACAGCAGGGATAACTCCAAGAAAAACATTTTTATGTGCCTTTATGACGGGGATTATCGAGGTCATAGGCACGCTTATAGGTTATTTCGCAGTAAATATTTCCGCCGCAATTCTGCCCTTTGCACTTGCATTCGCAGGCGGTACAATGCTTTATGTTGTAAGCGATGAAATGATACCCGAAACCCATTCACACGGCAACGAAAGAGGCGCAACCTACGCTTTACTTGTGGGCTTTTGCATTATGCTTATTACGGATGTTTTACTTTGACAAAAAACGGAGAAGTATCTGAAAATGGAAATCACACCTATTGCAAAGATATATACGCATTATCCCACGAAATTCGGTATTCCCCGTCAGAGCAGACTTGTTGAAAACACGGCAAAAATTGTGTTTGAAAAAGAATACCGCAACGAAGATGCTCTGAGAGGAATCGAGGATTTTTCACATCTGTGGCTTATATGGGAATTTACTGAAGCTAAGCAGGAAAAATGGTCGCCGACTGTCCGTCCCCCGAGGCTCGGCGGCAATACCCGTATGGGTGTTTTTGCAACACGCTCCCCTTTCAGACCTAATTCCCTTGCCCTTTCGTGTGTAAAATTAATAAAAAAAGAAAAAACTCAGAATGAGGGAACCGTGCTTTATGTAAGCGGTGCGGACATTCTTGACGGCACACCCATATACGATATAAAGCCCTATTTACCCTTTACGGACAGCGTTCCCGATGCAAAAGGCGGCTTTGCACAGTCGGTTGAGGGAAATTCACTCAAGGTTGAATTTTTGTGCGATATTTCATTTTTAAGTGAAGAAGAATTAAGGGCATTGACACAGCTTCTCGAAAACGATCCCCGTCCGCATTACCACACAGACGAGGAAAAGCTATATTCCTTTGAATATTCTCATTACAATATAAAATTTACCTGCGATAATAAAACTTTGTATGTTCAATCGGTTGGTAAAGTATAAAAATTTACAATATTATGTAGAAAATAACATACTTTTATGGTATAGTTAGAATGGAAAAATTTATAAGAGGTGTTAATTATGGATATAATGGGCGTTGTTTCAAGTGCAATTCAGGGAATAACCAAAAGCTACGGCAAAAGAGTGGGCAAAAAAACCACTGCTCCCGTAATCAATGATGTTATGCCCCAAACAATAAAGGGCGATACCTACCGTTTAGGCTTCGCTACAGATGAAATTATGCCGCAGGACTTCCCCAACAGCGTATATTGGATTGCAGGTCACGGCTCAGGTCACAGAATGGAGGGCATTATCTCTCCCGTATACATAAGTGCAGTATGGCTTGACTGCGGTGCCGACGAAGGAATACTGTGGCTTACGGCAGATATCGTAGGTCTTACAAACATTGAGGTTACTAAAATCCGTTCAATGATAATGGCATCCGAGGTTATCAAGGGCTGCAAGCTCATCAATTTCAGCTGTACACATTCTCATTCGGGCATTGATACTCTCGGCTACTGGGGCAAGCCCTTTGCAAGCATCCCCTCCGACGGTAAGGATAAGGACTATATGGAGCAGCTTTTCAACAAGGCAGTTAAAGTCAGCGAAGAGGCTTTCCTTAACAGACAGGCCGGCAAGCTTTTTGCAGGACAAAGAGCTATCCCCGACGGACTTGACGCAGGCAGACTTTTTGCAGACAGACACGAGGTGCTTTCCCGTATCCGTTTTGCGCCTGAAAACGGTGAAAACGAAACATGGCTTATCAATATCGGTGCACATCCCAATTCACTCGGCGGCTCAAACAGAAAGCTCTCGGGCGAGTACCCTTACTTTATGCGTGAGATAATCAAAGAAGAAAAAGGAGCAAATGTACACTTCGGTATCGGTGCTATAGGCGGTATGGATGCTCCCGATTTTGACAAGGAGGATAAACTCAACTGCATCAAATTACAGGCAAACTTCTTTGCTGAACACGCAATGGCAGTAGAAGAAGAAAAGGAGCTTGTTCCCGAAATAAAATACATTCAGCAGCCCTTCTATCTCCCTGTTGACAACAATGTTCTTTGCTTACTCGCAATGAAAGGCACAATGAGCTTCAAGGCTTATCCGCATTATGACAGCCTTCTCGGTATTGCAATGAAAACCGAAATCACATATATGACCTTCGGCGATCAGAAGTTCTTGCTTCTTCCCGGTGAAAACTTTGTTAACACCGTTTACGGCTCTTATCACAGCGCTGAGGAATCCACCACGGGCAAGGGACCTGAAATCAATCCCACTCCTTTGGCAGAAATCTGCGAAGACTCCACAATGGTTGCTTATGGTGTTTCAAATGATATGTCAGGCTATGTTGTTCCCCCCAATGATTTCATCCTCAACGAAACCCAGCCTTTCCTTAACGGCGGTAAAGACCGTTTCGGCAAGAATCATTATCACGAAACAAATTCAATGGGTATAAACACTCAGAAATATATAGCTGATGCCTTCCAAAAGGTTGTTAAAAACTTTAATCAGTAAAAATTTTACAGGGAATGTAAAGTCAATTTTACATCCCCTGTATTTTTTATCTTTCTGTATACTGTTTCTGTTCCAGCATTTTATTGAGTTGCTCTGTTTTTCTTTTAACAACCGAATAAATAATCAGCCATATCACAAGAAAGCCTGAAATGAAAATAGCGGAAAATACTAAAATCGGCAGTATGCCCGTCTCCAGCCAATCGTTGAGAAGATAGGTCACAAGATAGCATACATATAAAACGCTGCCGTGAATAAGAATTGCCGCCATAAGGGGCAGTTTTTCTATCTTATAGACTGCATTCATTCCGCCTGCAATAAAGGCGAGTGCACTCAACGAAAAAATACCGATACATACCTGATTTACGCTCAACACCTCAACAGCACCCTTATACTGTAAGAGAAGATAGAATACTGCAAGAACAACAGGCCCCAATCCGCAGGCAATAAAGCCTCTGCGGACAAAATCCCTTGCAAAGCTTTTCATTTTCCCTCATACCTCCTTCTTATCTGAGAAAAACACCGTCTTGAAACATAGTCCCGCCAGCCGCACATAAACACCGCATCCACTCCCCCGCTGTATGCCGCATCAAAACGGGCAATGCGGTGTTCATTTGCAAGGGTGGATTTGTTTATACGGATAAAGTAAGACGGTAAAAGATTCTCCAAATCACAAAGCCTCTCCTGAACACGGTAGTGCTTGCCGACGGTATCAACGGCAATTACCTTTCTGTCTATAACGGTAATGCACTCAATCTCCTGAAAGCTGAGCCTTCGTTTTTCCGTGTCGGAAAAACCGAAGATGTTATCTGTCCCCGAAAAGCTGCAGACAAGATTTTCTATCTGCTGTGTCAGATCAGACGGAGCGCGGACTATTGCAATTATCTCCTCGTCTGCATTTTTGTCAATAATGAGCTTGTATTTCATTACTTAAAATCCTTACCTCGCTTCAAAAAACAAATTACAGCCGCCGCTGTTATAAATATACTGTACCCGAAAACGGGAATCAGGTGCGATACGGCATCCTCAGCATTTCCCGAAAATAATGCTTTCTCAGCTTGTGCGGCGTGGAAAAAGGGCAGAAACGAAGCAATTTTCTCAAATATGCCGCCCGCAAGGCTCAGATCAAACCACACACCCGAAAGCCACGCGGAAAGATTTGTAAGCAAGGCACCGCATATGCCTCCGACCTGCTTCACACCGAAAATACTGCCGCATAGAAGTCCCAGAGAAATATTGAATACAGCCATAGGAATTATCCCTATAACAGCATAAATGATATTCACACTTAAAGTCAAGCCCAAAGGAATTGCAAACAGATAGCAGATAACAGTCTGCATAAGTGCCATAGGAATTAGCGGCAGCATATAGCCGAAAATAAAATCAATACCCGTCAGCGGTGTTGTGTACAGCCGCTGCAAAAAGGCACTTTCACGGTCCTTTGAAATCAGAGTTGCGGAGAAAAGTGACATAAAGGACAAGCCGAAAACACTCATCCCGGGTGTAAGAGTGTCAATTTCAAAAACAGCCACGGGAATGTTTGACTGCAATACGCTGAAAAGCAACAGTAAAACCAAGGGAAAGCCCAGTCCGAATAAAATGTTGAGCGGATCACGCAGAAGCTCTTTTGCATTTCTTTTTGCAAAGGTCAGCATTCTCATATTTCTCCCTCCCTTACTATAGCAACAAAGGCTGACTCAAAATCATCCGTTCCTGCTTTTTTCTTAAGCTCCTGAGCCGTTCCCACAGCACAAAGTCTGCCGTTTTTCATAATGCCGATTCTGTCGGAAAGTGCCTCGGCTTCCTCCATATAATGTGTTGTCAGCACAACGGTAGCTTTGCCCTTTAATGAACGGATAATATCCCATAATTCGTGCCGTGCTATAACATCAAGTCCTAAGGTAGGCTCGTCTAAAAATAAAATTTCAGGCTCGCTTATCAGAGCCATAGCGATACTCACACGGCGTTGCCATCCGCCCGACAGCTTTCCCGCTTTTTCGGACAAAACAGTACCGAGAGAAAATTTCTCTGAAAGCTCCCCGATTTTTGCCCTTGTTTTTTCTTTGGAAAAGCCGTGAATACCGCAGATAAGCTCAAGATTTTCTTTAACGCTAAGCTTTGGTGCAACGGCTGTTTCCTGAGGAGACACCCCGATCAGCCGTTTTACCTTTTCGGGCTGTGTAATTACGCTGCAGCCGCCCACCGTTGCGTCACCGCAAGTGGGCTTTACCAAGCCGGTCAGCATTTTTATTGTTGTGGTCTTCCCTGCTCCGTTTACCCCCAACAGGGAAAAAAGCTCACCCTGTCTGATTTCCAAATCGAGCTTATCCACGGCTGTAAGCGTTTTATATTGCTTGACAAGCCCCTCCGTTTTAATCACATACATTTCATCAGCTCCTTTTTATTTACACTGCAATCATAGCAAATAAAAAAGGCAGTGTGTTGTTTTTTGTCTGTTCGGTCATTTGATATGCTTCATCGGTAAAAAAAGAGATACCCGACAAAAATCGGGCATCAACTTCTTTTTATTGTGTTGAGTTATGCTTCGCTGAATGAATCCTTATCAACAAAGCATAAGGGGCAAACAAAATCATCGGGTAAATCTTCGAATTTTGTGCCGGGAGCTATGCCGAGTTCTTCATCGCCCTTTGCTTCATCATATTCCCATCCGCAAACATCGCATACATATTTTTTCATACTCATTCCTCCCGACCTTATTTTGTTCAGTTTTTTATAAATTAATCAGCTCTTTTGCAAGTGCCTCTATCTTCGCGGTGCTTTCATTGTTAAGAGCAGAGTTGATTTTTACCTCGTTTTCGGCAAAGGTGAGATTTTTGGATTTTTCGAGCATGCCTTTCATAATTCTTGCCGCTATGGGGCCCCAGCTTCCGTTTTCAATAAAGGCTACCGTACGGGATGAGAAATTGCGTTCGGTGAGATGGTTTATAAATTCCTGCATAAAGGGGAAAATACCGCCGTTATAGGTGGTTGTTGCAAGAACTAATTTGCTGTAGCGGAAGGCATCTGCAACCGCCTCAGCCATATCGCATCTTGCAAGGTCTGTCACCTTTACATTCTGACAGCCGTTTTCTCTGAGTTTTTCTTCAAGCTCGAGTACTGCCTTTTTTGTATTTCCGTAAATTGATGTATACGCTATCATAATCCCGTCTTCCTCGGGAGCATAAGTTGACCATATGTTATAAAGATTTATATAATAAGCAAGGTCACTGTCAAGCACGGGACCGTGAAGAGGGCAGATTTTCTGTATGTCGAGTTCCTTTGCCTTAGCTAAGAGCTTTTGCACCTGAGCACCGTATTTACCTACTATGCCGATATAATAGCGTCTTGCTTCACCTGCCCAGTCAGCCTTGGAATCTGTTTTTCCGAATCTTCCGAAGGCATCTGCGGAGAATAAAAGCTTTTCTGTGCTGTCATATGTTACGATAACCTCGGGCCAATGTACCATAGGAGCTGTTACAAATGTAAGCTTATGCTTGCCTAAATCGAGTGTACTGCCCTCGTCAACCGTTACCTGCTTATCGGCAAAGTCTGCACCGAAAAAGTTTTTCATCATTGTGAAAGACTTAGCTGAAGACACTATCTTTGCCTCGGGGTAAGCGTCAATGAAGCTTGTGATATTTGCCGAGTGGTCAGGCTCCATATGCTGAATTATAAGATAATCGGGCTTTCTTCCCTCAAGCACTTTCTCAATATTGTTAAGCCATTCTTCAGTAAAATTACGGTCAACACTATCCATTACCGCGATTTTTTCATCAATAATCACATAGGAATTATATGAAATTCCGTCGGGCACCTTATACTGTCCCTCAAAAAGGTCGATATCTTTGTCAAAGACACCTACATATTTAATATCATCTGCAATAAACATATTTGCCTCCAAACAATACATTCCTGTTTTTTTATTTATTATTTTATAACAAAAAAACAATTTATTCAAGTATTCTTCCGTCTGTTGAAATTGTTACAACCTGCCAGGGAATAAATTTTCCGCTTTTCTGCAATGCATTCTTTGCAGCATTCTCAATTCCCGAGCAGCACGGTACTTCCATACGCACAATTTTCACACTCTTTATATTATTGTTTGCAATAATCTGAGTAAGCTTATCAGCCCACTCCCCCTCGTCAAGCTTGGGACAGCCTATGAGCGTAATATGATTACGGATAAAATCGTTGTGAAAATTTCCGTATGCAAAAGCTGTACAATCGGCAGCAATAAGAAGATTTGCATCTTCAAAATACGGAGCATTCACAGGGACAAGCCGTATCTGACAAGGCCATTGTGCCAGCTGACTTGAAACAGCTGCTTCTCTCGGAGAAGTTTTTATTTCAGGTCGCTTCAGAGAAGTAGCCTGTGTACCGGGACATCCGCAGGGTAATTTCGCACCGTGATTCTGCATTTTTGCTTTTTTCACTGCTTCTTCATCGAAAGCGGCAGCTTCACGCTCTTCGAAGCTTATAGCACCTGTCGGACAGGCAGGCAAGCAATTTCCGAGACCGTCACAGTAATCATCACGAATAAGCTTTGCCTTACCGTCAATCATTTCTATTGCACCTTCGTGACAAGCTGTTGCACAAGCCCCACATCCGTTACATTTTTCTTCATCTATTTTAATTATTTTTCTTATCATTCTTTTTCCTCCTTGGTATTTACTCAAAACATTTTCCGTTTTTACAATCCTCCGTTGTCTGGCATCTGTAGCACAGCTCATTCGGACATTGACGGTTTTCTGAAAAGCCTACAAGATTTTTAACCGTAGTTTCGGCAATATTTTCAAGTGCTTCTTCTGTCAGGAAAGCCTGATGAGAGGTTACAATAACATTAGGCATTGAAATAAGCCTTGCAAGAGTATCGTCTTCAAGAATATGTCCTGAATTGTCTTCAAAGAACAAATCAGCTTCTTCTTCATAAACATCAAGACAAGCCGCACCGACTTTTCTTGACTTGATTCCGTTAAGCAATGCTTCTGCATCAACCAGCGCACCCCTTGAAGTATTGAGAATAACAACACCGCGTTTGCATTTTTCAATAGCTTCATTATCTATAAGGTGCTGTGTTTCTTCCGTTAACGGGCAATGCAGTGAAATTATATCGCTGTTTGCAAACAGCTCATCAAGCTCAACATATCTCACAGTATCTCCATTATCAAGTCCCGATGCAGGAAACTTGTCGTATGCAAGCACCTTCATTCCGAAACCACGGCAGATATCAATAAATACTCTGCCTATTCTGCCCGTTCCCACAACACCTACCGTTTTTCCGTAAAGGTCAAAGCCCGTAAGCCCCGATAAGCTGAAATTGAAATCTCTTGAACGGATATATGCTTTATGAATTCTGCGTATAGATGTCAGCAGCAATGCCATGGTGTGTTCTGCAACTGCATACGGTGAATATGCAGGAACTCTTAACACATGTACCTTGCCGAAAGCATATTTCATATCAACATTATTAAAGCCTGCGCATCTTAAAGCCAGAATATTGATACCCATCTGTACCATTCTGTCTATAACTGCTTCATTTACTATATCGTTTACAAATGCACATATTGCATCATAGCCCTGTGCAAGCTCTACTGTATCTTCATTGAGTTTTGTTTCAAAATACTTGAATTTCACACCATACATTTCACCGTATTTATCAAATGACGGTCTGTCGTATGGCTTTGCATCAAAAAAAGCTATTTTCATTTCTTTCAGTCTCCTTGCTTTTATGAGTTTATTATAGTATAATCTCATCGATAAATATGTTGAATTTTCAACAAAACGGAGAAATTTATGAGGAAATATCTTGAAGTTCTGAAAAACTGCCCCCTTTTTCAAAATATTGAAGACGAAAATCTGTTGCATATGCTCACTTGTCTGGGAGCAAGAACAGCAATCTTCGATAAAAAATATACGGTAATGTCTGAGGGATATCCTGCAAAATATATCGGTATTGTGCTTTCGGGCTCTGTTCAGATAACTCAGACTGATTACTACGGAAACAGAAGTATTCTGAGCAATATCGAAAAATCAGGAGTGTTTGCAGAAGCCTTTGCCTGTGCCGGCACAAAAGCAATTCCGATAACGGTTACGGCAAATGAGCAAAGCGAAATAATGTTCATTGACTGTGCTCCCGTTTTGCGCACCTGTGCAAAAAACTGTGCATTTCACACTCAGCTGATATTCAACCTTATGAAAGACCTTGCAGACAAAACTATAGTTTTTCATCAGAAAATTGAGATAATATCAAAACGCACAACAAGAGAAAAGCTATTGAGCTATCTTCTGTTTCAGTCAAAAAAAACAGGCTCGGACAGCTTCGAAATCCCATTCGACCGTCAGGAGCTTGCAGATTATCTTGAGGTAGACAGAAGCGGTCTGTCTGCTGAAATCAGCAAGCTGAGAAATGAGGGAATACTCCAAAGCCATAAAAAACATTTTACTTTATTGAAATAAACATAAGTAAAAAAACTAAAACTTATTGCCAAATTTTTCTCATTATGATATATTAATAAAAAAAGGAGGTAATCCCTATGAATAAAACATTCAGATCAGTATTAAGCATTGTTTTGAGCGTGCTTCTTGTTCTTTGTGCTCTTCCCGTTTCCTTTGCAAGCGAAGCACCCGCAGCACACACAGATACCTGTACCTGCGGTGAAGAGCCTATAATTTATGTTGCAGCGCTTGGTAGTGCAACACTCTATCAGAATGCGGGCACCGAGGACGAGAAGGTAATTTTCCGTCCCGAAACATCTGCGTATGTCAAGCTTGTGTTTAATCTCTTAGGCCCCTTGGCAAATCTTATACTCACCAAAAATTACGATTATTTTGCAGACAAGCTTATTTCTGCCGCAAATGAGATTTTCGGACCTCTTGCAAACGCAGAGGACGGCTCTTCAACACCCGATGTAACCACAAAAGAGGAGCTTCCTACCGATCCTAAACACGGACTTGATTATTCATACTATTTCGGCTACGATTTCCGTGCAGATCCCGTTCTCACAGCCTCAAAGCTCAACGACTATATAGATGCAGTCCTTGAGCTTACAGGACATACTCAGGTAAGAGTGCGTGCTTCTTCAATGGGCGGCGTTGTGATGATGTCATATCTCAGAGAATATTCATCAGATAAAGTAAAATCTGTTATTTTCCAGAACTGCCCCATTGACGGCACAGCCGTTGCAGGTGACCTTTTCTGCGGTAACTTTGAATTGAACACAACCGCTGTTTACCGTTATGCCGCAACAGCACTCCCCTCTCTTCTCTCTCCCTTTTTGCTTAAAATAGTTATGGGACTTGTTGATACTCTTTACTATACAGGTATTCTCGGTTTTATTATTGACAAGCTCAATGTTGTTGTTGAAAACTGCATTGATAAGGTATACGACGAGCTTCTTATCCCCATTTTCAAGGCTAACTGCGGAATATGGGCATTTGTACCCGACGAATATTATGAGGATGCAAAAGCATTTATGTTAGGTGACGATGCAAACGCAGCACTCGTTGAAAAGATTGATTACTACCATTATGAGGTACAGGGCAAGTCTTCAGAAATCTTAAACGGACTTATTGAAAACAACATACCCGTAATGATAGTTTCCGCAACAAATATTCAGCGTACTCCCCTTGTTGAAACCTGGCACAACGACTCCGACGGCACGGTTGACACAAAGTATTCATCAGTTGGCGCAACCGTTGCAAACCTTTGGGAAACTCTCGGTGACGGATATGTTCAGGCTATAGACGACGGACATAATCACATCTCCCCCGATAACCGTATAGATGCTTCAACCTGTGCTTTACCCGACCACACATGGTTTATAAACGATATGGTGCATTGCACAACCCACGACGGACACGATGCACTATACAGATGGTTCTTTGAGAGTGATAACAACGAAACTCCCGTCAATGTTTTCTCAAATCCCGCTTATCCTCAGTTCTTACAGAATAATATTCAGGAACAGACATTAACTCCTCAGCAGTAAAAAAAGCTTATAATTTATCAAAACGGTTCCCTCTTTCGGGGGAATCGTTTTTCTTAATATATAGGAAATTGCTCGCGAAGTGAGCAATTTAGCTTATATCAAGAAACACCTTTCCCCCAAGAGTGGGGGTAGGGGGTTGATAAATCGCAAGATTTTTTCTTATATTGCTTCAGCAAAAAAATCCGAATTTGGCACATACGGAACGATTTGGGCTGTTCCATATGGGCTTGACTTTTACTGTCTGCAAAAACAACGAGCTGCCTCAGAAAAAGCAGCTCGTTATTGTTTTATTTAGTTTTTACATACTTATATGCAGACCAGCCTGAATAGTATTTCACATCGTTTACTGTTTTATAGGTTCTCACTCTTACATAATATGTCTTGTTTGCCGTAAGTCCGCTAAGCGTTGTTTTTACTGTGCTGTAGCTTGTGAGAGTCTTTGTTTTTGCGTTTGTGAAGTCCTTTGATGTTGAATACTGAATCTGATAACCTGTAACCTGAGTGGTTTTCTTGGTAAGGTTAACAGTTATACTCTTTGTTCCTGCCGTAAGCGATGCAACTGTTGTTTTGGGTGGAAGAATCTTGAATGTGAGTGTTTTTGTACCTGTGTAGTTACCTATCATCTTTACGGTAACCTTATAGGTGCCTACATTCTTTCTGCCTGTTGCATAGCTTACTGTGTAGTGAGTATCTTTAGTAAGCTTCGTGCCGTAGGAATTTGTTACGGTAACGGTGGGAGTTTTTACATTGCCGTTATATGTAAAGCTTGTTGCAGAGAGTTTTACCGTACAGGTGGAAATGTTAATCGGATTAATCTTGAATGAAAGAGTTTTTGTACCTGTGTAGTTACCAATCATCTTTACGGTAACCTTATAGGTGCCTACATTCTTTCTGCCTGTCGCATATGTTACGGTGTAATGTGTATCCTTTGTAAGCTTTGTGCCGTAGGAGTTGGTTACAGTAACGGTGGGGGTTCTTACTGCACCGTTGTAGGTAAGGCTTGTTGCGGAAAGTTTGACTGTGCAGGTAGAAATGTTAATGGGGTTAATCTTGAAAGTAAGTGTCTTAGTACCCGTGTAGTTACCAATCATCTTGACGGTTACTTTATATGTGCCGACATTTTTTCTGCCCTCTGCGTAGGTTACGGTATAGGATGTACCCTTTGTAAGCTTTGTGCCGCTTGCGTTGGTTACAGTAACGGTGGGGGTTCTTACATTTCCGTTATATGTAAGGCTCGTTGCAGAAAGCTTAACCGTACACTTTGAAATGTCAATGGGATTAATCTTGAATGAAAGTGTCTTTGTACCTGTGTAGTTACCTTTCATTGTTACCTTAACATTATATGTGCCAACATTCTTTCTGCCTGTTGCATATGTTACAGTATAATGTGTATCCTTTGTAAGCTTCACGCCGTTGGCATTTGTTACTGTAACAACAGGTGTTCTCACATTGCCGTTATATGTAAGACTTGTTGCTGAAAGCTTAACGGTACAGGTGGAAATATTAATCGGGTTGATTTTGAATGAAAGAGTTTTTGTACCTGTGTAGTTGCCTTTCATTGTTACCTTAACATTATATGTTCCTGCATTCTTTCTGCCCTCATCATAAGTAACAGTATAATGAGTATCCTTTGTAAGATTTACTCCGTTTGTGTTTGTTACGGTAACTGTGGGAGTTTTTACATATCCGTTATATGTATAGCTTGTGTTTGAAAGCTTTACATTACACTTTGAAATATCCATCGGATTAATCTTGAATGAAAGAGTTTTTGTGCCTGTGTAGTTACCTTTCATTGTTACGGTAACCTTGTATGTACCGACATTCTTTCTGCCTGATGAATATGTTACAGTGTAGTCTGTATCTTTCACCAGAGTTTTTCCTGCTGCATCCTTAACGGTCACAGTCGGCTTTTTTGCATAGCCGTTGTAGGTGTAGGATGTTGCTGAAAGTGTGAACGTCTTGGGATAACTGATTGTGGTTGTGGACTTCACGCTTCCGCAAACAGTACACACTGTTTTAACACTTCCGTTCTTTGAAAGTGTTGCGGGAGTTGTGGTTGTTGTGTAGGAATGCGTTGTTGAACGGCTTGCAGAACATACATTGCAAGTTGTATCACAAGCATTGTCATAAGTGTGTGCAAGCTTAGCAATAGCTGTTACAGAAGTTTTTGCAGTACAACCGCTTCTTGTACAATGCTTACTCTTTGAACCTGCTACCGAACAGGTTGCTTTTTTATCAACCGTGAAAGTTGAGGAATAACTATGACCGAGAGGATCAACATATGAATCGGTATAAGAATAATCACAATCAGTACACCGGTAAGTTGTATAACCATTTTCCGTACAGGTAGGCTTAGTTACAATGATTGCAAAATTATAAAATATACGACCATATTCTTCCGCATATGCTTGTGCGGTTGATTGAGATTGACCGATAATTGTTGCAACAGAATCAATGGTATAACTGCTGTCATAAATCTCACATTTGGGATTGAGAATTGTTATGCTTGTAAGGCTTGTGCACCCCGCGAACGCATGATAACCAATACTTGTTACCGAATTCGGGATTGTTATGCTTGTAAGGCTTGTGCAACCCTCGAACGCAGAACTACCGATACTTGTTACCGAATTCGGGATTGTTATGCTTGTAAGGCTTGTGCAACCCTTGAACGCAGACCTACCGATACTTGTTACCGAATTCGGGATTGTTATGCTTGTAAGGCTTGTGCACTTCCAGAACGCATAATCACCAATACTTGTTACCGAATTCGGGATTGTTATGCTTGTAAGGCTTGTGCAATTCACGAATG
>JAFXAK010000032.1 GCA_017517135.1 Clostridia bacterium | reverse complement strand
TTGTATGACACCAATGGAATACCATGCAGCATTCGCCTCATGAGAATTCCCCATCCCTCCTGTACAGGAGGGATGGGGAATGGATAGATTAACTACTATTTTTGTTATTTCGTCTGTCTACTTGACAGGGAGCACATCACTCTTCGGATTTGCAACAGCCTCATTTTTGTTAAATTAACATATCTAAATCTTGCAGAAAATTTATAACAAAGTCCTGTATTGTGGTGAAAATGCTTGCTAAAGTTTCTATTACAGGTGTTGCAACCGGTATTGTTTCAATTGCGGCTTCCACAAAGGAGGGTTCAGTAAAAAACTCAAAGCCTAATGCAATTAACAGAATTGTGACAGGCAGAAGAATAGGCATAAGCTTATGCTTTTTTTAGTCTTTGCATTGCTTACTTTTACTTTCTGCTCGCGTTTTTTTGCTTCTTCATATTGGAGTGCAACAATACGGAAATATTCCTGCGGTACAACGGACTCAATATCTCCGATTTTTATTCTCAATACTTTCATAAAACGTGGAAAAACACGAAGCATATCTGCTGCATACGAATCAAATTCCGTATCCTTGAACAGGTCAGGGACATGGTTCTTTATAGCAAAGGTTAATGAATATTCAGGATTTTTCTTTCTGTGGCGGTAATGATTTGTCTGTAAAAATTCATATATAATATTTGTATGCACCTGAATCAGTGCAATACTCGGAAATCTTTTGCTGATATCGACCATTCTGTGATAATCGTAATTGTAAAAATCAACACTTTTGTCGTGAACAAGTTCGTCTAACAGAAGCCCGAGTGATTCAATCACATATTGTTCAGCTGATTTGTTTTGCGGACAATTGGCGACTGATACAGCTTCCGCTTCTTCTAAAGCTTCAATTACATAACAGAATTTGTTCCTGCATATCTCTGCAAAATGTTTTTCACAAAGAAAAGAATATGCTTCAAACAGTTTTTGATATTCGCCTTTTCTGAATTCATCGGTTGTTTTTTCGCAATATTCGATATACTGTTTGATTTTGTCAAATTGCGGTGTGGTTACTCTTTTTTCTAACAAATCAATCCGTGTGAAATCAAGAGAAATCACTCTTGCCAAACCAAACCAACCGCAAGGTGATTCGGGATGTTGGTCTGAAAGATTTTTGTAAATTTTTTCGGCATTTTCCCAGCGTTCCAAATTTATGAATGCTTTTGCACGATTGATTTCATTTTGAATATCTGCAGTTTGCGTTAAATCTTCTCCTAAAAATTCAATATCAATTTCGGGTAACATAATATACACTCCTTTTCGCTTTTAAAATAAATATACTCTATATGTTGAACATTGTCAACATATAGAGTATAAAAATGTTTTCAGCATACATTTTTTGTCAGATTGTTTCTGTTGAATCTTTTTTAAATTCTACAATATCTGATATATCACAGTCCAAAATGATACACAAATCATTTAATGTAGATGTTGTCATTGGTTTGTTGTGCTTGATTCTATCAAGTAGGCTTCTGCTGAGACCGTATTGGTTGATGAGTTTATAGGTGGAAATATTTTTTCTTTTGAGTGTTTCATAAAAAGGAGAAAAGCTTATCATATTGGTTCCCTTCACAAATAGTATAAATAGATTATAAAATATGCTAAATGTATTGACAATTGTCTACAAATAGTGTATGCTCTGTATAAAGAGCATATGCAGCTAAATTGTTATGCTGAAAATGAAGGGAGTTTTATTATGAAAGTTTGTTTGACATGTTTCTATTTTTGTAAAAAGAACGGAATACCTTGGTGCTTATATCACGATTTTTCTACAAAGCCTGACGGCGGCAGTTTCTGTAATTGCTACAAGCAGAAATAAAACTATAAAAGGAGTTTTTTTGATATGGGTAAACTGAAAATTGAAATTAATAAGAGTATTGGGTACTATATGCACAATCCGTTCAGTAAAAGTCTTTTTTATGTTATTATTGATGGCGAAGTGCATGAAGTAAGCACAAAAGAAGCAGGTAAGACATTTGAATTAGGTGATTGCGAACACGAAATCACACTTATGTGTTCTAATGCCTTCGGAGAATATGCTGTGTCGCAGTTACCTGACGGTCATCCTTTGAAAACAAAGTATGTAAAGCTGTTAAAAACGGTTGCACGAGCAAATGCAGTTGGTAAAAGTGCGGCTATGGGGTTGGGCGGAAGTGAATTGTCCTCCGCTTTGATTGGTATGGCATACGATAAAGTTTCAGCAAAACCCGGTGGCGGAATCCGTGAAACCAAAACGGTTGATTTCGCAGGAAAAACACATACACTCACAGTATATATAAAGAAAAAAGCTGCAATCAAAAAATTTGTGTTGGAATAACAACAATTCAGTGTAATCCAAAAGCACCGAATCATCTGTCTGATGATTCAGTGCTTTTTTTGTGAATAATCTTATTTTATTTCAAATGTTAATTCTTTGCCGGCTTCAAGCTCAAACACGAAAAGACCGTTTTCTTTGCTGATAGCTTCACCGTCAAGATATAGAACGCTGTTTTCAGAGGGCAATTCCACTTTCACACTCTGTGCAATTTCGCTCTTGAGTGTAAGAGAAAGGGGAGCGCCGTTTTTGAAGGTTGCACCGACTTCAATGTTGCCTCTTGCTTTAAGTCCCTTGAATGAGCCGCTTAAGCCCTCGTGAGCAGCGGGAAGAACGGAAATAAAGCCTTCGTGGGAATGTAAGAGGGTTTCTGCAATACCTGCCGCACCGCCGAAGTTACCGTCTATCTGGAAAATTCTCGGAGGATGTGAGTCAAAGAGATTGTCAAAGGTTGAAAGTCTGAACAGCTCCTTGACATTTTCGTAAGCTTCCTTACCCTTGTGAAGTCTTGCAAACAGACAGATAAGCCATGCTCTGCTCCAGCCTGTATGACCGCCGCCGTGTGATAAACGGCGTTCAAGAGTTTTCTGGATTGCATCCCATAATTCGGGGGTGCTTCTTGTTATCTCGTTTGACGGATAGAGTGCGAATGCGTGAGAGATATGACGGTGACCGGGTTCGGGCTCATCATAATCTTCAAGCCATTCCATTAACTGACCGTGCTTACCTATAGAGAGCTTTGGCATCTTGGAGAGTGCATATTCGGCCTCTTTCTTTGTTTTTTCATCGATGCCGAGGATATTTTCGGTTTCAATGTAATCTCTTAAAACATTGCCTATTATCTCGGTATCCATAGCAGGGGAGAAGCATATTGTTACACTCTTTTTCTCTCCGTCGGGAGTTTCAAGATAGTATTCATTTTCGGGTGACATTGAGGGACCTGAAAGCAATCTGCCATCGTTGTCTTCAAACATATAGTCAATAAAGAACAATGCACTCTGCTTTATGTATTCATAAGCTGTTTCTCTGAGGAAATCCTTGTCGAGGGTGTAAAGATAGTGCTGGAACATATGCGTTGCAAGCCAGCCGCCGCCCATAGGCCATATACCCCAGATTCCGTCTGCGGGAGTTGTAAAGCCGTAAAGGTCACTTAAATGATGAAGCACCGTGCCGCGGCAACCGTAATTGACTTCTGCAGTTTTCTTTCCTGACTCTAAAAGGAAGTTGTTCATATAATCAAACAACTGCATATGACATTCGCTTAAATTTGCAACCTCGCAAAGCCAGTAGTTCATCTGAAGATTTATGTTTGTGTGATAGTCTGCATTCCAGGGGTTTTCCATTGTGTTTACCCACACACCCTGTAAGTGTGCAGGAAGAGTGCCCTCTCTGGAGGAAGAAAGACAAAGATATTTGCCGAATGCAAAATAGAGGGAATAAAGAGAATTGTCCTCTGCAGTCTTATCATCCTTAAGACGCTGTAAACGCTCGTTCACGGGCAGCTTTTCGAGCTCTTCATCTTCATCAAAGTCAATATCGCTTCTTTCAAAGAGAGAAGAAAAATCGGCAATGTGATTGAGAAGAATAGTATCATAATTGTCAGCTTCGGTGAGAATATCAAGGCATGTGTTCTTATACTCTTCACCGAACGCAAAGTCTGTTGTAATACTGATGTAAATAACTGTTTCAAGAGAATTTTCTATACGGATAACACCGTCTTTTTCCTCTTTTGTGCCGTCTGTTACAGCCTTTATGCCCACGCACACTTTATGGTCGCCGAACTGTGTGTGTGAAAGATAGGTGCTTATGCCGTTTTCATTTTTATACTCATCAAAGCATTCTCTGAAATAATTAAGCGTAAAAGAAATTTTATCCGATGAGCTTATTTTTACAGCGATAACCTCGTCAGCATATGCACAGAATGCTTCCTGTGTTATATTTACGCCGTTTTTTGTGTAAGAAACAGTTGAAACGGCATTGTTGAGATGCAGGTCTCTTTTGTGGTTTTCAGCTTCTGATTTATCATCAAAGTCAATTTCTACCGCACCTGCATATTCGCAGGATTTTATGGTTGAAACGCACTTTTCTGCAGCCGCTTCCATTTCCTCATCAAGGGTGTATTTGTCGCCCGAAAGGTACATTTTACGCACTCTTGCAAGGTCTTCACGGAATTGGGGATAAGTTGTGTCGTGTTCCTCGCCCGACCAGATGGATTCCTCACTTAAAACAATTCTTTCCTTATGGGGATTGCCGAAAAGCATAGCTCCCATACTGCCGTTGCCTATCGCAGTTGAAGTAAGGAAGGTTTCGGCGGGTTTATCAAGATGTATAATATAATTTTTCATATTTTTCTGTCCTTCAGTATTTTTATGCCATAGCCTTTATTCTGTAGAGAATTACGCTGTGAGGCTCAAGAACCTCTGCAATCTTATCTGCAGCAACAAAGGAGGTGTTGTTCCAGATATCAAAAACCGTATATCTGTCTGTCTCAGGTAAATCAACAAAGCTTTCCTTTGTAAGCTCTTTTATGCTGAATGAGCCTTCCATTGCTTTAGGTCCTTTATTGAATATACAAACTGCCAGCTCCTTGTTTTCAAGAGGCTTTACGAGTACATCAACAAGTCCGTTTGTTTTTATTCTTCTTGCCTGAACACCGAGCTTATCCTGGTCAATGGCAATGGCAGCCTTGTTGGAGATTATCTTAAGCACCTTATTGGATTTGTCAACATTTCCGTTTTCGTCGAGGAAGGTTCTGATGTCGTTTCCGAGAATAAGGGGAGCCGCCATCATGCACCACAGCGAGAAGTGTGCACGGTTTTCATTGTCTGTAAGGTTGCCGTTGCCAACCTCGAGCATATCGGGATCGTTCCAGTTGCCGGGACGGGCATACTTTGCAAGACGCACATTGAATTCATAGATACCGACAATTGATGTCCAGTTAGCATCAATGTCCATTGTTGTTCTCCAGAGATTACCGGCACTCGCACCCCATTTCCAGGGCTGATTAATTCCCCATTCGCAGATAGAGTAGCAGATGGGCTTTTCCTCTCTGCCTTCTCTTTCGGCAACAAGCTTAGTGGCTCTCTGAAGCTCCTTACCCATATTTCTGTACTGCTTTGCGGCAGAATCCATACGGGAGCCCACGGGATTGTGTATCATTATTGTATTTTTACCCGCGGTGAAATTGACGGTAATCTGATGTCTGCCCTCTCTTGTGAAGCCCTTGCAGGAGGGAATGGTTACGGGATATGTGTCAACACCGTTTATAACGATTTCTGCATACTTTTTATAAAGACCGAATTTTCTCAGTCCGATAGTGAATATGTATTCGCCGTCCTCGGGCAGCTCAACATCATAGAATACCATTGAGCCGTGACCTGCATCAAGTCCGCTTACATATTTACCTGTTGAGGTAAGCTTCTTGTCTTCGAGTACAACTGCATCGCCGCGAAGCTGTGCTTCTTCCGCCTGAATTGTTATTTCTTCACCCGTTTTTGGATTTGCAATCATAATTTTATCAATCTCGGGAGCAGATGTGGGGATAGCTTCATTGTGACAGAAATCGTATTTGAAATACTCAACGCCCCATTCGGCAAAGGTCTCGGCATCTGTTCTCTCGTGATAAAGGCTTGAGGGTAAGTCCTCGCAGGTAAGCGTGCCGTTTGAGGTATAGATACCCATTTTAAGACCGTAGGAATTAACCGCATCAACCAAAGCCTTCATTCCCGAGGGGAAGGTAGTTTTGTCGCTCTGCAGCTTGCCGTCTGATGTTCTGTAGGATGACATCCAGCAGTCGTCAACATTGACATATTTGTAGCCTAATTCATCAAGATGTGCATCGTGCATTGCCTTTGCAATTTCCTTTATAAGGTTTTCGTTTATGTTGTGTCTGAACAGATTCCAGCTTGCCCAGCCCATAGGGGGAGTGAGAGCAACGCCGTTGTCAAATCTGTCTGCACCGTCTACCGTAACCTTTGTTGCAGATGAAAGTCTTTTTACAAGACACACGGGACATATTTTATTCTTCTTCAGAAAAGCCGCAATAGGTGTTGTTGTTTTGTTTTCCATAATAAACCTCCTGTTTGCATATATATTTTGATTTTATCACGCTACATTTGATTTATAATTCCGAAAAAGAAAAATGATATATATAATACTTATTTTTTATCAAAATAATAAGTAAAGCATATAATGTAAAAAAGGGCAGGTGTTGTGTGTGAGAAACAGACAGAAAACAATGAGGTCTTTCAGGTTGTTTTTATTTCTGTTCGCTACGGTATGTATTATCGGAGTATCGTTTTTTCTGTTTCAGAAAAGTATGAAGCCTATTGTAAAAACATTTGCGCTGACTAAAGCCAATAATTTAACAACCGTAACGGTAAATAACACCATAAACGAAATTCTCTCCTCCGGAGAGTTTCACTATGACGATTTGGTTTCAATTGAGTATGATTCACAGGGAAAAATATCTGCCGTGAAAACCGACAGCATTGCAATGAATATGCTGAAAACCGTTGTAAGCGTAAAAATCTCCGAAGCGGTGAGCAGTATTGAAAAAACAAGCCTTTCAATCCCTATGGGTACCCTTACGGGCAGTGCCTTTATGACGGGACTTGGACCTGAGATAAATATAAGAACAAGCCTTTCGTGCTCGTGTGCAATTGAGGTGAAAAATTCCTTTGAGTATTCGGGAATAAATCAGACCTTACATAAAATTTTACTTGAGGTCACAGCCTTCGTGTATGTTATTGCAATGGGAGAATCCGTGACAACTCAGGTTTTTACCGCCATACCGGTTGCACAGACCGTAATAATAGGAGATATTCCCGAAATATATGCAGGGGCAGACGATACCTTATGGCAGGATTTGATAGAGTGATACTTTACAAAAGAGGTAAAATGTATTAAAATATAAGTTATAACAATCCGAAACCTATTGTAAAAAGACGGAGATAGAATAATGCTTGAAAACTGTATTGAATTAATGCTTGCTGCTTTTTATTCGCAGAGCAGAACAATAGTAAGAATGAATATCGATGAAGATGTTGAGGCTTGTCTTGATTTTTTAGATGAGCTTTGCGTTAACTGCAGAATAAAGCAGGCAAACGAAATTACCGTTCTTCCCGTAAAGCAGTTAAAAAGAGGAGTAAGCATTGAAATTGATAGGGCTGGTGACCAGCTTGCGTATTTTCTTATGGGGCTTAGCACTTCACTTAATTTATCGGTAAAAATCAACCGTCTTTCTGCCCCTTTGAACAAAGAACAGGTAAAGCTTTTTGCACAGTCGCTTGATAATACCTTTGTTTATACCTTCAACGGTGAGCAATTTGTTTTTTCAAGCTTTTCGGCATCGGAAATGCCGTCCTTTGAAAATACAGAAAATGATGCCCTTTGCGCGGGAGTTGTTTTCTCGGCACCCTTTAAGGCAGAAAATGTTTCGTTTAACATAGGAAAAAATATAAACGGAAGATATGTAAATACTGTCCTTGATAAAATAAGGCTTTTCGGTGCAGGTCCTGAAATTGAAGATAACATTCTTTTTGTTTCAAGTCTTTATAAAAAGTTCGTAAAAAACAAAACCGGTGAAAACACATAATGATACTTATAATTGCGGAAAAGCCGAGCCTTGCAAGGAATATTGTTGCGGGAATCGGTGAAATGAAAAAATATAACGGATATTTTGAAGGTCAGGGCTATATTGTAAGCTGGGCTTTCGGACATCTTTTTTCTCTGTGCGATATAGAAGACTATACGGGGCAGACCTCAACGGGCTTCTGGAGTATGGAGAATTTGCCGTGCTTTCCCGATGAATTCAGATTCAAGCTGAAAACAACAGCCGACAAAAAGCCCGATGCGGGTGTGCAAAGGCAGTTTGAAACAATAAAAAGGCTTTGCAACCGTGAGGATGTAACCGCTATTGTGAACGCGGGAGACGCAGACCGCGAGGGTGAAATTATCATAAGGCTGTGCATACAGAATGCTCTCACATCAGAAAAGGAGCTTCTCAGATTATGGCTGCCCGACCAGACACCCGAAACGGTGGCAGAGGGACTTAAAAGCCTTAAAAACGAGAGTGAATATGATTTACTTGCCGACGAGGGCTTTGCAAGAACATATATAGACTGGCTGTACGGTGTTAATCTTACCCGTTTTGCAACGCTGAAAACAGGCACTCTTTTGAGAGTAGGAAGAGTTATCGTGCCCGTTGTCAAGGCAATATATGACAGAGATATGGCTATCAGAAACTTTGTGCCCGATATCTATTATGCACTTGTCAGCAAAGCCGAAACAAACGGTGAGCCGGTTGAGCTTGTTTCAAAATATAAGTTTACAAGAGAGGAAGCAAATAAGGCACAAAGAGCTTGTAACAAGCTCAATGCTCAATTGGCAGTTGTCAAGGATAAAAAGAGCAAAAAAGAAAAAATCAACCCGGGAAAGCTCTATTCCTTGTCAAAGCTGCAGAATTTTCTCGGTAAAAAATATAAGATGTCAATGGACGATTCTCTGCGTATTGTTCAGAAGCTCTATGAAGAGGGGTATCTTACATACCCCAGAACAAACTCGGAATATCTTGCAACGGCAGAAAAGGATAAGATAAAGAAAATTATTTCAATTGTATCGGGGAAAGGCTATCCCGTTGAGTTCAAGGATACAAAAACAATTTTTGACGATTCGAAAATAGAATCCCACTCGGCTTTGACTCCCACATATAAATTTCCTGCTCCCAATGTCCTGACTGAGGAAGAAAAAACAGTATACAGTGCGGTTCTTCGCCGTTTTGTTGCGGTTTTCTGTTCAGAGGAATGTGTTGCACAGAAAACTGAAATGACAATAGCGGTAGGTGAATGTGAGGACTTTTCTCTCAAGGGGACGGTTATTCTTGAGCCGGGCTGGACAAGGTTTGACGATACACCGAAAAGCTCGAAAATTCTCCCGAAGCTCGAAATAGGAGATAGGGTAAATATAAATTTTGAGCCTAAGGAAAAGGAAACATCTCCTCCCAAGCACTACACAATAGAAACGCTCAATAATTATCTTAAAAATCCGTTCAGAGAGGAAAAGGCAAATGCCGCAAAGCAGACCGATGACGATGCCGAGGAATACCGTGCAATTTTTGAAGGTCTGGAATTAGGCACGGAAGCCACAAGAACGGGAATAATAGACAATGCCGTTAAAAGCAAGTATATTGAACTGAAAAAGGATGTTTACAGAATTTTGCCCGACGGAGAATATCTTATTGAATCTCTGCAGCTTATGCAGATTTCAATGGATAAATACAAAACAAGTGAACTCGGACAGGCTTTGAAAAAGGTATATAAAGGCAATATAAGCATAAAGGACAGTATTGAGCTTGTTAAAAATGAGATTTCTGCAGTATTTTCGTCGGAAGTAAACATTGAGGGGAACGAAAATTACAGTGGATTTTTCGGTGAGGTTATAGGAAAATGTCCTCTTTGCTCGGGTGAGGTTGCCAAGGGAAAATACGGCTTTTCATGCAAGAACTATAAGGATGGCTGTAAGTTCAGGATAAACGCATCAATATGCAAAAAAACTCTCAGTGTTAATACGGCAAAGCAGCTTCTTGAACAGGGGAAAACCGAAAAATTGAGCGGCTTTATTTCAAAACAGGGAAAACCATTTGAAGCTTTTCTGAAGCTTGAAAACGGTAAAACTGTATTTGAGTTTTAATTAATAATACAATAAAAACAAAAGACCGATACGGCTTTCACCGTATCGGTCTTCTTTTAATCAGTTACTTGAATCGTAAGCTTAAAATTAAGCAGCGATGTTGTTGTAGTACTTCTTAAGAACTTCAACAGCCTTCTGGCAGTTAGCTTCGAAAGCGTCATCTGCGATGTTGTAGTAACCGTCATATTCTTCGCTGTCGCCTGCATTCTTGTAGAATTCAGAACCGTCAGCATCTGTCATACCCATAGCAACGAAGGAGGAAGCGGGAAGCTGTCCGCCCTGAGCGATGTCGTTAACGATGTATGTTCTGTCGAAGAGAAGAGCAATAGCATTTCTGATTTCCTGCTGTGCCTTTTCCTTTTCAACGCCTTCAAGGCCGCTGCCTGCGAGAAGGTCTTCGTTGATGTTCCAGCATACATAGTATGTACCGATCTGACCTGCAATTACGAATTCATCAGCATATTCTGTCTTAAGAGTAGCGATTTCGTTTGTGGGAACGTCATCGATAAGAAGCCATGAACCGTTCTTAAAGTTTGAGAGCATGTTGTTAGCATCGTCTGAAAGGAATGTCTTGATTTCTTTCATTGTAACATCAGCTGCATCAATGTAGTTTTCATTCTTTGTAAGAGTGATAACACTGTTGTGATCCCAAGCAGAGATTGTGTAAGCACCGTTGCAGATGTAAGTAGCGGGGTCTGTAGCCCAAGCTTCGTTATCAAATGCAGAGGAGTGTACGGGGAAGTATGTGGGGAATGCAAGGAGCTCGTTCCAGTAGGAAACAGCGTTTTCAATTGTAACTGTAATTTTGCGTGTAGCATCGTCAGCAGTAGCATTGAGAAGCTTTGTTGTGTCTTCCTGCATTTCAGCATAGCCGTCAACGATTTCGAACATGTAGCCGTAGTCTGCACCGAGGTCAGCGGAAGCTGCGCGGTTCCATGAGTTTACGAAATCAGAAGCCTTGAGTTCGTCGCCGTTTGACCACTTCATACCTTCACGAAGAGTGTATGTATATGTAACTGTTCCGTCTTCATTTACAACGCCTTCTGTGAGTTCTTCAGCTGCGTCAGCAACGATAACAAGGTTGCCGTTTTCGTCCTGAGCCCACTTAGCAAGACCGGAGAAGAGGTGAGCAATCATTGTTGCACCGTCAACTGCACTGTTGAGAGCGGGGTCAAGAGTCTGGGGTTCGGAAGAGAGACATACAGAGATAGAATCTGTCTTGCCGTCTACATCAGAATACATGAAATACTTGTAACCGAGAGGGTTGGAGAAGAAACCGTTAACGGTATCATCGATCATGTAAAGGTCTGTGTAGTAGTAAAGAGGAACGATACAGCCTGTTTCCATAAGCATATCTTCTGCAAGGTGCATCATTGCATAACGATTTTCTGCATCTGTGCAGCTCTTGATTCTGGAGATAAGAACATCATAGGTTTCTGCCCATGTGCCGTTTTCTACCTTATCTTCATAACCGTAAGCTGTGAGGTCAAGGTTGTACATTTTGAGTTCAGCGTGAGCGCCTTTGCCGTACTGAACATCGTTGTTACCGGAGTTGGATGTCCACATATCAAGGAAGCAGATGGGATCGTTGTAGTCAGCGAGCCAGCCGTTTCTTGCGATGGAGTAGTCACCGTTCTTACGGGTCTCAAGGAATGTGTTCCATTCCTGATTTTCAAGGTTCATTGTGATACCTGCAGACTGAAGAGCACTCTGGAGATATTCACCGATAGCCTTGTGACCTTCACTTGTGTTGTAAAGGTATGTGAGTGTGGGTGCTGCAACCTGCTTTACTTCTGTTCCTTCGTTGCCTTCGTTGCCGGTGTTACCGGTACAAGCAACAACTGAAAGCATCATAACAGCTACAAGGATAAGCGCAAAGATTTTTTTCATTGTTGTTAGTCCTTTCTGTATTGTGTTTTTATATATATGCGCTTCAAGGATGCACGCCTTGATGCGCATTAATATACTTTCTGTCAGTTGATTTCCTCAACTCTGTGGCAAGCAACAAAATGACCTTTTTCCACTTCTCTGAATTCGGGCATTTCTTCCGCACAACGCTCACATGCGTATTCGCAACGGGTACGGAACGGACAGCCTGAGGGAGCGTTGAGGGGAGAGGGAATATCACCCGAAAGAGGTATACGGTTATTGAGTCTTGCAATTTTGGGATCGGGGAGAGGAACTGCAGACATAAGAGCCTTTGAGTAAGGATGAAGAGGATGCTCATAAATCGTTGCAGCATCAGTTAACTCAACAAGCTTACCGAGATACATAACCGCAATTCTGTTACTGATATGGCGAACAACCAAAAGGTCGTGAGCAATGAACAGATAGGTAAGTCCCAATTCCTGCTGGAATTCACTGAACATATTGATAACCTGAGCCTGAATTGAAACATCAAGAGCAGAAACGGGTTCGTCGCAGACAATAAATTCGGGATTTATTGCAAGTGCACGGGCAATACCGATTCTCTGACGCTGACCGCCTGAAAATTCGTGCGCATAACGGGCAGCATGCTCACTGTTAAGACCAACCTTAGAAAGAAGCTGAAGAACCTTTTCTTTTCTTTCTTCTTCGTTCTTATACATTTTATGAATATCCAGAGGCTCTGCTATGATATCGGAAACAGTCATTCTGGGGTTAAGTGAAGAGTAAGGGTCCTGGAATACCATTGTTGATTTTTTACGGTATTCGGCAATGTCTGCCTTTGATTTCAATAATTTACCGTCATAGATAACCTCACCGGCGGTGGGCTTGTAGAGCTGGAGAATAGTACGACCTACTGTAGATTTACCGCAGCCTGATTCACCGACAAGACCGAGTGTTTCACCTTTGTTTATTGTAAAGGAAACATCATCAACAGCCTTGAGGGGTTTAGAGGTGAACATACCTGTGTTTATATCAAAATATTTTTTTAAGTTTTTTATTTCAACGAGGGGAGTGTTGGTTTTGTTGTCGCTCATCAGTTTTCTTCCTCCTCGTTATTTTTTTCGGAAATCTCAATAGTTCCCTCTTCAATTCCTTTTTTTACATTCATCCAGCAAGCAGCCATATGATCTTCATTAATGAGCATATGCTCAGCTCTCGATTTTATGCAGATTTTCATTGCTGCGTCGCATCTGGGAGCGAAAGGACAGCCTTCAGGCATATTAAGAAGGTCAATAGGTGTACCTGTGATAGGACGAAGCTTCTGACCGAAGGTGTTTGTTGTGGGGATAGAATTCATAAGTCCCTTTGTGTATTCGTGGCGGGGATTATAGAAAATTTCATCCGCAGAACCCTGTTCACAGATAGAGCCGGCATACATAACGATAACCTCATCACAAAGCTGGGCAACAACACCGAGGTCGTGGGTTATCATAATGATAGCCATTCCGAGCTCCTTCTGCAAGGAGGTCATAAGGTCAAGAATCTGAGCCTGAATGGTAACATCAAGAGCCGTTGTGGGCTCGTCTGCAATAAGAATGTCGGGCTCGCAGGCGAGTGCCATAGCAATAACAACTCTCTGACGCATACCGCCCGAAAGCTCGTGGGGATACTGCTTCATTCTCTTTTCGGGTTCATTTATATTAACAAGACGCAGCATTTCAACTGCTCTGTTATAAGCCTCTTTCTTATTTCTGTCTGTATGAAGAACAATTGCCTCCATAATCTGATGACCGATAGTATGAGTGGGATTAAGGGAGGTCATAGGATCCTGGAAAATGATAGAAATTTTGTTGCCTCTGACCTTTCTCATTGTTTTTTCGCCGGCACCGACAAGCTCTTCACCGTCGAGCTTGATTGAGCCGCCCACAATTTTACCTGTGGATGCAAGTATCTGCATTATAGAATAAGCTGTTACTGATTTACCTGAGCCTGATTCACCAACGATACCGAGAACCTTACCTCTTTCAAGGTTAAAGGAGATACCGTTTACCGCTTTAACCTCACCGGCATCAGTAAAGAAAGAAGTCTGCAGGTTTTTTACTTCAAGCAATGACATAATATTGTTCACACCCCTAAGGGTTTTCCTTTCTTCGTAATTTTAGCCGTTGAGCTTGGGGTCAAATGCATCGCGAAGACCGTCGCCCAAAAGGTTAAGAGATAAAACGATAAGTGAAATAACAACAGCGGGAATAACCAGTCTTAAAGGATATGAGTTGATACCGTTGAGAGCATCGGATGCAAGTGAGCCGAGTGAGGGCATCGGAGCGTTAACACCCAGACCGAGGAAGGAAAGATAGCTTTCAGTAAAGATAGCACTGGGAATCTGAAGAGCTGTTGAAATAATTACAACGCTTATGCAGTTGGGCATAAGGTGCTTGAAGATTATCCACTTGCCCTTTGCACCGGCTGCCTGAGAAGCAAGCACATATTCCTGTTCTCTCAGAGAAAGAATCTGACCTCTGATAAGACGGGACATTGATACCCAATAGAGAACACCGAATACAATGAACAGACTTATGATGTTTGCACCTATCCGTTCAAGAATGGTTCCTCTGATAATTTCATCAAGGTTTGTCTGCTTGAGAGCAGAAGCAAGCAGAATGATAAGAAGCATATCGGGCAATGAATAGATAATATCAACTATTCTCATTATAACAAGGTCAACCTTGCCGCCGAAATAACCTGAAATTGAGCCTACCGTCATACCGATAAGAAGAACGATGATACTTGCAAAGAATCCTACTGCAAGTGAAATTCTTGTGCCGTAAAGAATTCTTGCAAAGTAATCTCGTCCCTGAGCATCTGTACCGAAGATATGGGGGAAAACATCCTCACCTGCATCAATTTTTGCCTGCTCGGTTGTTCCGAATTCAAAGGGAGCCAGATTATTGTAGGACGGATCAACAGGCTTACCGAGCTGAACACCTAACATCTGGTCATATGAATAGGGTAAGAACATAGGGATTATTATGCACGAAAGCACAACAATAACTATAACGATAAGGCTGACTAAAGCCACCTTGTTCTTAATAAATCTTTTAACGCCGTCACGGAAGAAGGTTGATGAGGGGCGCATCTGCACCATATATGCCTTTTCCTCTGCTGAAGCCGGCAGGAAAGAATCTACATTCAAATGCATACTGAAAATTTTCTTTTTCATTGTGTAATTCCTCTTTTCTGCGATTATTCCAAAGTGATACGGGGATCGATAACCTTATAAAGAATATCGCTGACAAGGTTCATTATAACTATAAGGATAGCAAGAACGATTGTTGTGCCCATAATCAGAGTGTAGTCACGGTTGATGATACTGCTTACGAATGAACGGCCGATGCCGGGAACAGCGAAAATCTGTTCAACAACGAGTGAGCCTGTTACGATATATGCAAGCATAGGTCCGAAATAGGTGATAACGGGAATAAGTGCATTTTTAAGAGCGTGACCGAAGATTGTTTTAACACCCGAAACACCCTTTGCCTTTGCGGTACGGATATAGTCCTGACCTAAAACATCAAGCATTGATGAGCGGGTAAGTCTTGTGATGTTTGCCATAGGGGAGAGGGAGAGTGCTATGATAGGCAGCACAAGTCCTCCTGCTTCTGCACCGTTTGCGGGGAAGATGGTGAATTTAACCGTGAACAGCAGCAGCATAAACATACCCATAATGAATGAGGGCATAGAAACGAATGCCGTTGTGATAACCATTATAACTCTGTCAATAAACTTATTTCTGCGTAAAGCAGCAACGGAGCCGAGAACTGTTCCGAATGCGAGTGCAATTGCAGCTGCAGCAAGACCGAGTTTTGCTGATGTTCTCATACCGTCAACAATAATATCAATAACCTCGCGGCCTCTTTGTTTGATAGAGGGACCGAAATCGAATTCGGTTATAATATCCTTAAGATAGGTCAAATACTGCTGGAAGAGAGGCTTATCAAGACCGTATTTTGCTTCAAGAGCAGCTTTCGCTGCATCTGAAATAGCTTTTTCACCGAGGAAGGGACCGCCGGGAACGGCATGCATTACGAAAAATGTGATTGTTATAACTACAAGGATAGTCAACAATGCAAGAAGTACTCTCTTGAGTATATAGCCCAATGTTTTAGTGTTCATATCTGCACCTTTCACTTTCTTTGCTGGTAGGAAGAGAAAAATCTCTGAAAATTATATGCAGACATCTGAACGGTTTAACACTTTACTATGCTGCATATTGATACAATTCTAAGCTATTTTATCATAATGTTTTATTTTTTTCAAGTAAATTTTATTCCTTTCTTGTGAAAAACGGGTAATTGGTAAAATTCTTTAGACTTGTACAAAACATTTTGCTGTATTTTGTGTAAGTCGTGGTAACAAATTGTAATATTTTAAAAGAAATAAGGCAAATTGCAATAAAAAACAAACAAATCCGCTCTGAGTAAATATGCTCACAACGGACTTATATTGTTTTCTTGTCAGAAGCTGTCTGCTTTGAATGCATTTTCTATGATGTTTATGTCAGCCGAATATAAATTTCTGAGAAGCACCTCTGCTATATCAAAACGCACGCTCCGGTATTTTATCCCTGTTTGTTTGACAAAAGCTTTTGCTGTGCTGATTATTCTTGACTGCTTTGCGTAGTCTACCGCCTCTGACGGGGGAAAGTATGTATCCGCTGAACGGGTTTTCACCTCAACAAAGCAAAGCTCCTTCTTTTTATTCTGCACTATAATATCTATTTCACCTGTGTAGCTTACAAAATTTGCACTTATTACGGTGTAGCCTCTTGCGGCATATTCTCTCGCAGCAAACTGTTCACCGCGTAAGCCTGTAATCTTACTTGCTGAAAAAGCCATTATTTTTCACTCAGATTTTTAAGAAAGGAAAGACGGTGAACGGGAGAGATGCCGTGCTCCTTTATCTTCTCATAGTGCAGCTTTGTGGGATAGCCCTTATGCTGTGAAAAAAGATATTCGGGATATTCTTTATCGAGTTCAAGTAAGTATCTGTCTCGGCTTACCTTTGCAAGAATTGAAGCGGCTGCTATTGAGATGGATTTTGCATCCCCCTTGACAAGCGGCATTTCCTCAACACCCGTGTTCGGCTTGCGGTTGCCGTCAATGAGTGCAAAATCGGGCTTTATTTTAAGTCCATCAACGGCTCTTTTCATTGCAAGAAAGGTTGCATTGAGAATATTTATTTCGTCAATTTCCTTTTCGCTCGCACTTGCAATGCTGTATGCTACTGCCTTTTCGCATATCATATCAAAAAGAGCATCTCTTTTCTTTTCGCTGAGCTTCTTTGAATCGTTGATTCCCAGCTCCTCGAGTCCCTCGGGCAGTATAACTGCAGCGGCAAACACGGGGCCTGCAAGAGGGCCTCTGCCCGCCTCGTCAACTCCGCAGATAAGAGAATAGCCCTTTTCTTTTAAGAGATTTTCATATTCGTAGGTCATAACAGCACCTCGGGTTTTTCAAATGTTATTCTTCCGAGCTTTCCGGCTCTCAGCTCATCGAAAAGCATAATTGCGGCGCGTTCCGTGTCTATTTCGCCGCCGCTTATGAGCATACCTCTTTTTCTGCCTATATATTCGAGCAGCTCGAAGCTTTCCATATCCTGAAAATCAGTTACCTTGTATCTTTCGGTAAGTCTTTCGGGGTAGTCCTTTGAAAGAATGTCAAGAAGCTTCATACTCAATGTTTCAATGTCAAGAATAGTGTCCTTTATACCGCCCGTAAAAGCAAGTCTGTAGCCTACCTCGGGATCCTCGAATTTAGGCCAGAGAACACCGGGAGTGTCGAGAAGCTCTATCCCCGAGCCTATAACAAACCATTGATTGTGCCTTGTGACACCCGCTCTGTCCTCAACCTTAGCCTTGCCGTTTTTTGCCATACGGTTTATGAATGAGGACTTGCCTGTATTCGGTATTCCCACAACCATTATTCTCAGAGCCTTGCCTGCCATACCCTTGTCCTTGTTGCTCTGAATTTTGTCTTTGAGCAGCTCGTTTATTGTCTTTTGGTACATATTAAGCCCCTTGCCGCTTCTGCAGTCAACAGCGAGTGCAGGGATGCCCTGTTTTTTGTAATAGCTTATCCACTCAAGCGTGGTTTTTTCGTCTGCAAGGTCGCATTTGTTGAGCAGAATAATTTTCGGCTTGTTTTCAATAAGCTCATTAAGCTCGGGATTGGTGCTTGAAACAGGAATTCTTGCATCTCTCAACTCGGTTACCGCATCAACAAGGGGAAGACTCTCCTTGATTTTTCTGCGGGTTTTCGCCATATGCCCCGGAAACCATTGCACATTTTCTTTTTGATTTTCGCTCATATCATCACCCTGAAAAAACGGGGCTATCACAAATCAAGACAGCCCCGAAGTTTTTATTTGTTGAAATTATAGTAAATATCGTAATCCGCACTCAGTCTGAACAAAGCCTTGCCTAAAAGATAATCTGTTTCGGCATAGCCTATTTCCTCAAAACGGGAATCCCAGGACACAATTCTGTTATCGCCCATAAGCATAACACAGCCCTCGGGTACTGTTACGGGATACTCACGGTTGCCGCGTCTTACACCGTCGGAAAGAATATAATCCTCCTGAAGCTTTTCTCCGTTTACGAACACATTGTCGTTTTCGTCAATAATAACCTCGTCGCCTGCAACGGCAATAACTCTTTTTACGAGTGAGCCCTCTGCAGCGGTGTCTTTTGTTGAAATAACAATATCACCGTATTCGGGTTCATTATAATAGGGAGCAACTATAAGCCAGTCACCGTTGCGCAGAGTATCAAGCATTGATGAGCCGCTGACACCCACAAGGCGGAAGGCAAAAGTGAAAATAACTGCTATTATGAATATTGAAGACACAACAACAGACATTGTTTCATACAGACTGTTTACTATGCCGCCCTCTGCTTTTTTTTCATTTTTATTTACATTTGTATTTTCCTGAGACATTTTTTTCACTTCTTTAATCAATATTTAATGAAAACGGGAAGAGCTTAAATATTGCTTTGCCCGTGATTTCGTTTACATCAACAAAGCCTACTTCGGAGAAACGGCTGTCAAGAGAGTCATTTCTGTTATCACCCAGCACAAACACACAGTTTTCGGGAACTGTGAGGGGATATGTAAAATCTCCCTTTTCGCTCAATGCACCGTAAACCGAATAATCCTCGGTTATAATCTCACCGTTGACGGTAATCAGATGTGTGTCAAAATCGATATAAACCTCGTCACCGCCCAATGCAACAACACGCTTTATAAAGGACGAAGGCTCCTTTTCGGTTCTGCCTACTGCTATTATATCACCGTAATCGGGAGTATACAAGAAGTCTGACACAATTATTTTGTCACCGTTGTTAAGATTAGGATACATTGAATCGCCGTCAACCGATACCAGTCTGAAAACACAGACAAAGAGCACAAATATAACCGTCATACACAAAAGCAGGGTAGACAGAAAGGAATATATATTTGCAACAGCCTTTTCATAGGCGGAAGTTTTTGTTTTTTGTGTTGAGTTTGTGTTATTCATAAGCAGAAAATAAAAAGCTATCCTTTAATGTTCCTTAAATAAACAGGGATAAATGAAAAATGAGGGACAATTAATTGTCCCTCAAAAAACTTACTTAAGTGCTTCTTTAACTTTAGCAGCCTTACCGACTCTGCCTCTGAGGTAATAAAGCTTAGCTCTGCGAACCTTACCTTTTCTTACTACCTTAACATCAGCAACATTGGGGGAGTGTAAGGGGAATACTCTTTCAACACCTACGCCGTAGGAAAGTCTGCGAACGGTGAATGTTTCAGCAACACCGCTGCCCTTCTTTGCGATAACTGTGCCTTCGAAAGCCTGAATTCTTTCCTTGTCACCCTCGCGGATTTTAACTGAAACATTAACAGTATCACCGATTTCAAATGCGGGAGCCTGTTCCTTGAGCATACCTGCTGTGATTGTCTTGAATGCGTCCATTTTATGAACCTCCTAATTATTTTTTCAGATGTTCATACACCGTTTTCCACAGCCAGAGGACCACCCGCTTTAGTATATGCGTTACACTAATCGCAGTGAGGGGAGAAACCACACTCACAAGAACGCTGAAGTATAATACCACAAAGCAAACAGTTTTGCAAGTGTTTTTTTTACAAAGAATAAAAAAATTTACATTTTTTTTTGTTGTTTTCTCTAAAAAAGCTCAGTATGGTATATTTTACCGTCAAGAGTTTTCCATTCTGCTGTATTTTCCGTTATTATCATATAAGAATGAGGAGAGTCTTCCTTGGGAATTGAAACCGAGCCGGGATTGAAATACATATTACTGTTGCCAAAAGCTTTCCACGCGGGGATATGTGTGTGTCCGTGAAGCAGAATATCTCCTTTGCAAAGCGGAGGGGGAGAGGACATATTGAAGCTATGACCGTGTGTTGCATAGAAAAGACGGTTACTTATGTTAAACACCGCATAATCAGCAAGTACGGGGAATGGAAGCACCATCTGGTCAACCTCTGTATCACAGTTGCCTCTCACACAGAAAATTTTATCTCTGAGAGGACTTAATAAGGATATAACTTCCTTGGGAGCATATTTTTCGGGCAGGTCATTTCTCGGACCGTGATAGAGAATATCACCGAGAATAATTATTCTGTCTGCCTTTTCCCTGTTGAAAGCATCAAGTGCCTTTTGGCAGTACAGCGCACTGCCGTGTATATCGGATATAACAAATAATCTCATAATAAGCCCCTGTAATATATAATGATAATATATTAATAGCAAAAACATACTTTGTCAATTGACAAAAGCATTATTTGAATATAAAATATATTTTCGGGAGTGAAAAATATGGAAAACGAAAAGCGGTTTGATTTTTCCGATGCTTATATCGGGGATATTATAAAATATGCTCCGTCAGAAAAATCAGATTTGTTTTTCTTTTGCGGAAAAATGCCCGATTTTTCATTTTTTGAACACACAGTTAAAGATTTGAGAGAGAATATACTTGTTGTACTGCCGTTTTATGCGGTTATTCCCGAAAGTATATTGAAAAACTCTCAGAATGAATTTACCGTGCTTGAGCTGAACCCTCTCAGCGAAGACAGCGATTTTGCGGTTAAGAAAAGTTCAAAGAATATACTTTGCTTTGCGGATGTGCGACTGTTTTCAGAAGACCGCTTCTGGCGGTTTGCGGAGCATATAAATTTCAGCCGTATCTTCGTGCTTTTTGCCGACTGTGCAAATCTGTATGAATACGGTTACCGTCAGAGCTTTTCGCTGACAGGTGAATACAGAGCCTCGCAAAAGCAATACATACATCTCACGGCATTCTTTAATCAGATGTATGAAAATGCGGAAGATTTTACTTCCCGTTTTTACACTCAAAAGCTTATATCCGTAAACACTCTGCCGCAAAAGCTGCCTGCCGAATTTGTTGAAAAGGGCAATCAAAGAGAAAAATATATATTTTTAGCCTCGTCTCTAAAAAACGAGCCGCTTGAGAAAACGGCAGTTGTGTTTGCAACAAGACGGGAGCTGTATGAGTTTATTTCGCACCTGAAAAAGCCCATTGACGAGCTTTCAATAGCTCACGGCGGTATGTCGGTTGCGGATTTCGGAAAATCTCTGAACGATTTTTATTCGGGGAAAACAAAAATACTCCTTGCAACAAAAGCTGTTTTCTCGTCGACCGTATTTATAGGCTGTGACAAGGTTTATTACTGTTCTCTTCCGTTTTCTGTCGCTAATTTATATTCTGTATATTCCTTGCTGAAAAACCGTGACAGCAAAGTAAGCTGTGTTTACTGCAATGAAGATGTTTTGCTGTTAAGCCGTTTGGCTGTAGGTGTTGCGGAATATTTCGGAATAGAAGAAAAGGATGAATTTATTAAAAACAGGCTTACGGGCCTTAATGAAATTATAAAAAATATCCGAAAGGAAAAGGTGAAATAAAATGAAAGAAAAAATTAATGTTGCCGTTATCGGCTGCGGTTCTATTGCAACCTCAGCTCATATCCCTGCGTATATGGCAAGCCCCATTGCAGAAATCAAGTATTTCTGCGATATAATTCCCGAAAGAGCAGATGCGGCTGTTGAAAAGAACGGCTGCGGCAAGGCTGTTTACGATTATCACGAAATTCTTGACGATCCCGACCTTGATGCTGTATCCGTCTGCACACACAACGATATGCACTCGGTTATTTCTATTGACTTTATGAAGCACGGCAAGGATGTTCTCTGCGAAAAGCCTGCCGCAAGAATACTCAGCGAAGCCCTCGAAATGGAAAAGGTGTCCTATGAAACAGGCAGGATTCTTTCAATCGGTGTCTGCAACCGTTACGGTAATAATGTAAATAATGTAAAGAAGCTTATTGAAGACGGTGTATTGGGTGATGTTCACCATGTATATGCAAGCTTCAGAGCATACCGCTCAATCCCCGGACTCGGCGGTGACTTCACAACCTTTGCTTCCTCGGGCGGCGGTGCACTCATTGACTGGGGTGTTCACTATCTTGACCTTATTATGTACTGCCTCGGTGAGCCTACCGTCAAGACCGTAAGCGGTGAAGCCTTCTCAAAGCTCGGTGTTGATATGAAGAACTATCTTACAACAAGTATGTGGGCAAGAGAATCCTCAAATATTGAAAGCGGTACATACGATGTTGACGACTCCGTTGTAGGTCTTATCCGTACCGACAAGGCAACCGTAAGCTTCAACGGTGCATGGGCACAGAACATCGGTGTTCACGAAACATATATTGACTTTATGGGCGATAAGGGCGGTATCCGTCTTGATTACCTCGGCAATTTCAAGCTCTATACCCAGATGAACGGAATGCTTCTCGAAACAACACCTACCTATGAAATGAACAATATTCACCGTTCAGAGGTGCTTGATTTCGCAGAATGTGTTGCAAAGGGCGAAAGAAACAGAAACGATATAAAGTACGCTGTAACAACCTCAAAGATTATGGAGGCAGTATACAAATCCTCAGCACAGCACAGAGAAGTAGTTGTTGACTGATAAATATTAAAAAAATGGCACTTTCGTTGAGAAGGTGTCATTTTTTTGCTCAGATTCGCCCAAAAATGCAAATGCAACTGTCAGTTGCTAAAAATTAAAGGCGGATATATAGCAAAAAACTGTTCTCTGTGCTATACTGAAAGCACGAAAGGGGGATTCTTTTATGAATTTCGGTGAAACAATTTATACCTTGCGCATGCAGAATAATCTTTCGCAGGGAGAGCTTGCAGATAAGCTTGAGGTTTCAAGACAGTCTGTTTCAAAATGGGAAAACAATATGGCAGTCCCCGAGCTTGATAAAATTATCCGTATGAGTGAAATTTTCGGTGTAACGGTGGATTCACTTGTCAAAGGAGAAGAATATACAAAGCAGGAAATCGTACAGCCGCAGACGGTTGTTCAGGTGGTAAAAGAGCCTATGGAAAAGCGGGTTATTGCTGGAATCTTATTGCTTGCCTTAGGCGGTGTTGCTTTTATATTGTTGTTGGCTCTGACGGGCTTGGGCTGTTTCTATGCTTTACCCGTTCTTTTGTGCGGTGCGATATGTATGCTGTGCAAAAAGAATGTAGGTTTTTATTGTACCTGGCTTATATATATAATAGTCTCAGCTTTTCTTGCAACATCAACAGCTGTGTCAAGCTGGAATGTGATATTTTATACCTTCCGTGCGCCGTATAGTGATAGTTCCGTTTTTTTGCTTATCGGCTGGATATGGTTTGCAGTAATGCTTGCTATGCTGATATGGAGTGTTGCTAAATTTTATAAAAGAACTGTTGAAAACAAAAAGAAAACAGTTGCCTCACTTGTATGTACCGTTGTGTATAAGATAGCAGATTATGTTGCAATAAAAGCAATGTTTGCACATTATATAAAGCTGCTTGAAGCAAACGATCCGAATACAATAACATTTGACAGTATTCTGGTTGGCGTGAATGCCGTATCAACTGTTATTGAGCCTATAGTGTTCACAATTATCCTTGTTCAGTTCAGCAGAATCCTTTATAGTTGCCTCTCAGAAAAAAGAAAAGTATAAAAGAAAAGCACTTCTTCGCGAAGTGCTTTTTTACTTGGGTATTTTGTTAAGATAAACGCTTCCCGTCTTATTAAGCTGTGTATGCCATTTTTTATATTCGGGGAAGACCTTTTCAATCTCTTTATAAAACTGCTGAGAGTGATTCATATGCTTTCTGTGGCAAAGCTCGTGAACAACAACGCTGTCGATAATTTCAATCGGGAACAAAACAAGCAGACAGTTAAAATTAAGATTCCCCTTTGACGAACAGCTCCCCCAACGGCTTTTCTGACAGCGGATTGTTATTCTGTTATAAGTAACACCGACCTTAGGAGCATAATGCTTCACTCTTTCGGGGATGATTTCCTTTGCTTTTTTATACAGAGCTTTTATTTCTTCTTCGGAAAATGGCTGAATGGTATCAAGCTCTTTTTTCCGTTCATTGAACTCAGCAAGATGCTTTTCTATCCAGTCCTTTTTTAAGCTGATAAACTTATAAATTTCCCTGTCCTTCATTTTCAAAGGCGCACGGACAACAATCTCCCCGTTCTTTAACTGTAACGCAAGAGTTTTTCTGTTACTGCGGATGATTGTTATTTTAGTATCTGTTGAAAGCATATTATCTGCTCCTGAAATTAATTGTTAATTATGTTCTCCGTGATCCTTAATATAAAATCTCATTTCTTCTGTATCGCGTTCATAGGAAGCATTAAGTTCAACAAGCTTATCTTTTGCCCACTTGTTGTTTTCGTTTTCCCATGCAGTTTCATCGTCTTCATATTCCCAGATTGTAGCCATATACAATTTGCCGCCTACCTTGAATTTGTTTGCATATCGGCGCATTTTTTTGTAATCGGCATAAATTTCTTTTGATGGTGAAAAACCGTGCTTAAACTTAAATTCAATTACAGCAATGCAGTTTGTAACACAATCCCCCCAATATGCAACATCTTTGTCAAAATCAACTTTAGCAATTACCATATCAGGTATGCAACCGCTGCCTTTAAATTCAGCATCTGTAAATTCAGTGAAAATCCTTATGTCATTTTCATCAAAAAGCTTGCCGAGTTTTTTTCGTAAATGAAAATAAAAAGCATTTTTCAAAGTGTCTTCTTTAAGAAGCCATCTGTTTTTGTAATCTTTCTTAATTTCTTTTTCCCATATTTTTTTAATGGTAATGTCAATTTGATTAATTATTTCGTTGTATTCATCAGTTTTTACAATATTAGCCATATTTTTAGCCTCCTGAAAAAGTATATAAAAATTATACTTTTTATTGCAAAAGATTGCAATACCTTAAACGGTCTGTTGCATTGTAAAGTCCCAATAATCGTACACCGAAAGGCAACCTTTTGGCCTTTTAACGCAATTTTATTGACAACAAACTGCACCGATTATATAATAAATTCATAACCACAAGCGATTCGAGGTGACTTTTATGCCCCTGCAGATTATCCGTCAGGATATAACAAAAATCTCTTGCGATGCTATCGTAAACCCGTCAAATACACACCTTTACCCTACAGGTGGTACTGACCTTGCTATACACAAGGCGGCAGGTAAAAAACTCTTTGACGAGTGTCAGAAACTTGGCGGCTGTGCCACTGGCACAGCAAAGATAACCCCTGCCTTTAATCTGCCCTGTAAGTATGTTATTCACACCTCAGGACCTGTTTGGCACGGCGGAGATTACGGAGAAACCGAACTTCTTATTTCCTGCTACAAAGAGTGTCTGAAACTTGCAAAAGAGAATAACTGTGAAACTGTTGCCTTTCCTCTTATCTCATCGGGGACTTACGGCTATCCCAAAGATAAGGTGCTGAAAATTGCAATCAACACCATAAGTACATTTCTCTTCGATAATGAAATGATAGTGTATCTCCTTGTCTACGATAAGAAATCCTATGAGCTTTCCGAAAAGCTCTTTTCAGGTATAGAGAGCTATATCGACGACAATTATGTTGAGCGTTACGCGGGAGGCTTTTTTAATGCTTCATTTTCCCGTAAAAAGAGGCTTAGCATCGAGGTTGATTATAGCCGTGTAATGTCAGATGCGTGTATGTCTGCTCCTTGTATCGAAGAAAATTTTGCACCTATGCCTTGTGCCGTAGGCAGTACACCGAAGCAGAGCCTTGAGGATTTTATCAAACTCGATGAATCTTTTGCTTTGAAGCTCATTAAGCTGATTGATGCTAAAGGTATGAGCGATGTTCAGTGCTACAAAAAAGCCAATGTCAGTAAACAGACCTGGCACAAATTAATGACAGACAAGCACTATAAACCTAACAAGAAGACGGCTATTTCATTTGCAGTCGCTCTTGAACTGAGCCTTGACGAAACACAGAATCTTCTTTCATCCGTTGGATTTATTCTGTCTGACAGCAGTCTTTTTGATGTAATTATCAAGTACTGTCTTGAGAATAAAATTTATAATGTTTTTGAGATTGACTCGGCACTTTTTAAGTATGATCAGGAAACGCTGTTCTCCACAATTTAAAAGTCAATCGCTGATTGACCAAAAGAAAAATCAAATAATTTATACTATGGTTGTAAGGTTGAAACACTCCTTGCAACCATTTATTTTTTCAGGAGGTACACACTATGTTAGGAGCAATTATCGGCGATATCGTCGGTTCAAGATTCGAATTTTACAACCATAAATGTAAGGATTTCACTCTTTTTACTCCCAAATGCTTTTTCACAGATGACACAGTTATGACTCTTGCCGTTGCAAATGCTCTGAATGAATATGAAAGTATTTCGGACTACGAAGCCTTCAAGCATACGCTCATAAAATCTATGCACGAAATCGGAAATCACTACCCCGACTGCGGTTACGGCGGAAGGTTTTACGGTTGGATAAGGAACAGAAAAACAACTCCCTATAACAGCTACGGTAACGGTTCGGCTATGAGGGTTTCACCTGTTGGTTGGTATGCGAAATCACTTGACGAAGCTGAGAAATTGGCAAAAGCAACTGCTGTTGTAACACACAATCATTCCGAGGGTATCAAGGGTGCGGTAAGTGTTGCAGGTGCAATTTATCTTGCCTGTAGGGGCAGCACAATGGCTGAGATTAAGAAATATGTCAGCAAATTTTATAAAATCGATTTTACTCTTAATCAAATCAGACCAAGCTATAAATTTCACGAAACCTGTCAGGATTCTGTACCACAGGCATTTGAGGCGTTCTTCGAATCGACAAGCTTTGAGGATGCTGTAAGAAATGCGATTTCTATCGGCGGCGACAGCGATACCATAGCCGCAATTACCGGTTCTGTGGCAGAGGCTTTTTATGGCATAGACAACAGATTAAAGGAAACGGCAGTGTCCTATCTCGATGAAAAACTGCTGAAAATTTATAACGATTTCAATAACAAAACGGAGGTAAAATAAAATGAAAAACAACATCACAGAATTAGTATTTATACTCGACAGAAGCGGCTCAATGGCAGGTCTTGAGAGTGACACCATAGGCGGCTTTAATGCTATGATTGAAAAGCAGAAAAAAGAAGACGGTGAGTGCTTTGTGTCAACCGTGCTTTTTGACAATGTAAGCGAGGTGCTTCACGACAGAGTAAAGCTTGGGGACATAAAGCCTATGACAGATAAGGAATACACCGTAAGAGGCTGTACTGCACTCATTGACGCTCTGGGCGGTGCTATCCGTCACATTGGCAACATCCATAAATATGCAAGACACGAGGATGTCCCCGAGCATACAATGTTTGTTATCACAACCGACGGAATGGAAAATGCAAGTCACAGATTCTCTGCAGACGAGGTCAGAAGAATGATTGAACGGCAGAAAACAAAATACGGCTGGGAGTTCTTGTTTATAGGTGCGAACATAGATGCGGTAGAAACTGCAAAACGCTACGGCATCGACGAAGACAGAGCCGTAAACTACAATGCCGATTCTACGGGCACCGGCATAGTTTACGAAGCAGTAGCGTGTGCTGTAAGCAGCGTGCGAAAGAGAAAAAATCTTGATGCAAGCTGGAGCAGGGAAATTAACGAGGATTATAAGAACAGAAGTAAAAACTAAAAAATTATTGTATAAAACGGTCAGGATACATCGCATACCCTGACCGTTTTGTCTTGTTCTTCAGTAGATTTCAATTATTCTTATATCCGTACACCCGTTTATCAGCTGCGGTATTTTTCCTGCAAATAAGCCCTCGTATGTAAAGTGGAGATGTCCCGTGAGAATAGCCTTGATATTTTTCTGCTCCGATATATATTTTATTGTTTCAAGTGTTGTTGAGTCAGCCTTCTGCTGCTCATATCTGTCGGGCGGATAGCATTGCATAAGCTCTTCGGGCACTCCTGCAAGATAAGCATTGTCCCATTTTTGCATACATATGTCATATAGCTCCTGAGCAAAGAGGGGCGTGTGAATCAGAAGTACAACGGGTAAACCCTTTTGTACCTCGGCTTTAAGAAAGTCAAGCTGCTCGGGCTCAAACAGATAATAGCCGTTGTCGAGCGCTACAAAATTAATTCCGTTTATAATTCTCGAAGCCATACGGATATTGTTTCTGAAGGAGCGTTGAACCATATCAAGACTCAGGTTTCTGTATGCCGCATCCTCCTTTGCTTCTCCTAAATAATGAGAAAACTCGTGATTGCCTGCTGCCATAAATAAATCGTTTTCATCTGTAAGCTTTTTTACTGCGTCAAAATTTGCAAATGAAACAAAGTCAATAAGGTCTCCCGTATGCATGATAACGGCATTTCTTTCCTTTGCCGTTCGGCAGGCCTCTGTCAGAACCTTCTGTGCTTCGGGGAAGCAGTTTGCTCTGTCTTTTGCCAAAGCGATTTTTCTCTCTTCGTTACGCTCATCTGCAAAGGTGATATGAGTGTCTGAAATATGTATAATTTCAAAGGACTTGTCAGCACCGATTTTCAGTCTTGATGTAATTGTTTTCATAATAAACCAATCCAAACTCATTTTTTCTATGTTAGCATAAATGACAGTCAATTTGCAATATGCTTCGAAATACATTATTTGCAAAATTAACATAATTTTTTGTGTAATTTTGTGTTGAATTGTGGAATATGGTGAATTATAATATGATTAAGCTATTAAAATTTACAAAAGGAGTAATTTATATATGAACAGAAAATATGAACATGTTATTGTTCTCGGAATAGACGGTGCAGGCTCTTTTATTAAAGATGCCGTAACACCGAATTTTGACAGGATTTTTGAAAACGGGGCAGTTATATATGATGCTCTGGCTTCTAATCCGTCAATAAGTGCCGAGTGCTGGGGCTCAATGCTTCTCGGTGTCGGTCCCGAGGTGCATAAGCTTACAAACGGAATTGTAAGCTCCACGCCGTATCCCGTTGATTCTGCCTTTCCGTCTCTTTTCAGAAGAATAAAAGAAGCTTTCCCTGAAGCTGAGCTCGGATCATTCTGTGACTGGAATCCGATTACATACGGAATTGTTGAAAATAATCTGGGAGTTTCTCATGACAGTAAAAATGACGATGAATTAACCCCGATTATCTGTGATTATATACGCAGTAAAAAGCCTGATTTTCTTTTTATTCAGTTTGACAGTGTTGACGGGGCAGGTCACAGGCACGGCTACGGCACTATAGAACACCTTAAGCGTATAGGCGAGGTTGATGTTCTTGTAAACGATGTATATACTGCCGCAGCTGATGCAGGGATAATTGACGAAACACTGTTTATTGTTATAGCCGACCACGGCGGCACAAACCCCGGTGACGGCTCAGGCGGCGGCCACGGCGGCTGGACAGACGGTGAAAAATATGTAACCTTTGCCGCAGCAGGTAAAGGAATAAACAATACCGTGCTTGAAAAAATGAATATCCGCGACCTTGCGGCTATCGTGCTTTATGCATTCGGTATTGAAGCTCCCGAATTTGACGAAGCAGGCTGGACCTCACAGATTCCTGAGGGCTTGTTTAATGACAGCTCAATCGGTGCATACCGCGATATTTCACATCTTACGGGAGCTGCCCCGAGAATTTCAAAGGTAGCGCATACATCAGAATTGATACAGGAGGACTGAGCTGATGAAATTTATAAATGTAATACACAATAAAAATGTTTATGCAGACGGTATTCACGACGACACAAAGGCGTTGCAGGCTTGTATTGACGAACTAAAAGACGGAGGCACCGTTTATTTCCCTGACGGAATATACCTGCTTTCAGGTGCTTTGATTTTTTATTCGTATCAGATACTTAAATTTTCAGATAAAGCAACACTTCTCAGAAGTGATAAAAGTGAGCCGCTTACGAGGTATCTTCTTGCATCTTATTCTGAGCCTGAATGGGGTGAATATTCGGGGACACACGATGTTGTGATTTCGGGCGGTATTTTTGACGGCAACAAAAATCTTGATGAGAAAGCAACACTTATAAATACTGTTCATTGCAGCAATATCACCATTGAAAACTGCCGTTTTGTACACTGTGCACATTGGCATTTCATAGAAATAAACGGCACACAGAACACAACTGTTCAGAACTGTATTTTTGACGGTCCGTCATACACAGCCAAAAATGAAGGACTTTATAATGAGCAGATTCAGCTTGATATGTCCCGTGACGGCTCCTATGGTCCCGTTTATGACTGCGACGGAAAGCTTATAGATTTCTGTAAAGACGACACAGTCTGCCGTAACATTGTAATTAGAAATAATATATTTAAGTGTGACGGTTTTCCCGGTGTCGGCCACCACGGAGATATTGACCATCACAACATTTTAATTGAAAACAATATTTTTGACGGTCCGTCAGGCAGAGAGGGAAAAAGCAGAGGCTACATCTTCTTCAGACCTATGGTTTATGACCTTAAGGTAAGAGAGAATGTATTTATTTCTCCCGAAGTAACCGATTCACCGAGTTACGGTATTATTCTCGAAAATCCCGACTCTTCGTCATTAACCGCTGAAAACAATCTTTTCATAGGCAAAATTGATAAGGAAATTATTATCGGAGAATAAATTATGGAAAAAGCAAAATTTAATTATGATTATTCAAAAATACTCTGGATGAAAATGTTTCTTGCAAGACCTGATTTTGAAAATAACAGATCTGATGTTCTTATTAATTTTGAGCATGCGCTTGATATAATCAAGGCTGTTGACAGTATAACACAGAAAATACCGAAAATAATCTATCTTGTTGGCTGGCAGGGCTTAGGACATGATGACACCTATCCCGAAATGAACACTATCAATCCGTCTCTGAAGCGTGAGTGCGACGCAACGGCAAAGGAAAGCCTTTTGTGGCTTGTTGAAAATGCAAAGAAATATAACACCGTAATCAGCTACCACGGAAATGTTGCAGATGCATATAAGGCAAGTCCCACCCATAATGATTTTGTCAGAGAGAGTGCAATACTTATGCACTCGGACGGCACACAGGCTGTAATTGAAGCGTTTAACGGCAGAGCGGCATACAAAACCTCATATAAGCAGTATTGGGAAAGCGGGCTGTTCAAGAAGATATTTGACGATTTCTGTGAGACTGTTCCCGTAAGGGAAGCAGGTACCGTGCATCTTGATAATTTCTGTATAGCGGAAAATATGTTCCCCCGTACGGATCTTACTCAGCAGAATGAGGCACGAAATAAAATGCTTGATTATGTAATGAGTCTCGGTATTGATGTTACGAGTGAATATACCTATCGTGAGCTGCCGTACAGAGCCGATGCCTCACACCATCCGGTCAGAAATTATTACTGGCTTTATGAAAAAAATCTTCCCGTAGGACATTGGAAAGATTCTCCTGTTCATACTCTCGGCAGAATTCCTGCGGTGTGGTGGATGTCAAATATGACAATTGATGATTGTATCAATATTCCGCCTGAGCAATTCAGCGGTTATCTTAATGATGCTGTTCTGAAAACAGTTTTTTACGGCACAATGCACGGTGAAGATATCTGGATGAACAACGGCATTGATAGAGAAGTCTGGGTTCCGTTGTTTATCAAGGAATTCTGTACACATCACATTCCTTATGTATATCTCAACCGATGCAAACGTCTCAGCTATAAGCAGGACGGGGAAAATTATATTGTCAGCTTTTCAGACGGTGTAGAAAGCACGGGAAAAACAAAAACAATAACCAAAAACGGTATTGTACTGAAAACGGGCAACGATGTTATTCTTCCCGTAACTGAGGATAATGAAATTTTTGCGGCATTCTCCGAAAACGGCAGAAGCGGTGAATGGAATATGCCTGATGCCGTATTTGAGACAGCAGATGTTTACAATATAACGGATCACGGTAATGAATATATCTGTACTCTCCCCGTAACAGATAAAAAAATAACCCTGACACTGAAAGCAGGTCAGGCCGTTGCAATCAAAGCAAAGGCATAATAGTCAGGACCTCCGGCTAAGCCGGAGGCTTGATTAAGCCCTATAAGGGCATTTTACGGACTATACCCCTTAAGGGGTGCTGAATGATTTGCCGATCGCATTTCTTTCTCAGCTACCCCTCAAGGGGTTTTCTTTATGCTTTCTTGTTCTCGCTACCCGTAAACGGGTCTATGTATTCTTTTAGGCTAATTTGGTCTGCTAGCTGATCTTCAGTAAGTTGATTCTTTATATATTCTGCTACTTGCTTTTTATTTCTTCCTACTGTATCCACAAAATAACCTCTTGCCCAAAAGAGCCTGTTTCCATACTTGTATTTCAAATTTGCATGTCTGTCAAATATCATCAAACTGCTTTTGCCTTTCAAATATCCCATTATTTGTGATACACTATACTTCGGTGGGATACTTATTAACATATGCACATGGTCAGGACACAGTTCTGCC